>NZ_SNUR01000001.1:0-302102 GCF_012027595.1 Thermococcus sp. Bubb.Bath
CCTTCCTCTCCTCGACGAGCTCGGCCTCACCGAGGTCTTCTGGAGTAAGGTCCTTAACGTTGGTGACGATCTTGGCGCCAGTGGCCTTGGAGAGCTTCTCCATATCGCTCTTCTTGACGCGCCTGACTGCCATTATGCCGTACTTGGCCAGGTAGTGCTGTGCTAAATCGTCGATGCCCTTTTGCACAAAGACGACGTTCGCTCCAACCTCCTTGATCTTGTCAACCATCTCCTTGAGCATTTTCTCCTCCTGGTCAAGGAAGCTCATGAGCTGGTCGGGGCTGGTGATGTTTATCTTCGCGTCGGTCTCGGTCTTCTTAACCTCGAGGGCCTCGTTAATGAGGGCGATCTTAGCGTTCTCAATCCTGGCTGGCATCCTTGGGTGGACGCGCTCCTTGTCGATGACGACGCCGCGGATGAGCTCGCTCTCCTCAGCGCTCTCGCCAGCCTTCTTCTCAATCTTGATGTTGTCGATGTCAACGGAGTAGCCCTCCTCGGTCTTCTCAGCGACCTGCTTGACGGCCTCAACGGCGAGCTTGGCAAAGAGATCTTTGTGGCTCTCGGCATTCTTTCCGGTGATTGAGGTAGCGGCTATCTTTACGAGGGTCTCCTCATCCTCAGGGTCAACCTTCTTGGCCATCTGGTCGAGTATTTCCTGGGCTTTCTCGGCGGCGAGAGCGTACCCCTTGATGACGATGCTCGGGTGAATGTTCTGGTCGAGTAACTCCTCCGCCTTCCTGAGGAGTTCTCCAGCAATAACAACCGCAGTAGTAGTACCGTCACCGGCCTCCTTGTCCTGAGTCTTAGCAACCTCAACCATCATCTTGGCAGCCGGGTGCTGGAGGTCTATCTTGTCGAGAATTGTGGCACCGTCGTTGGTGACGGTAACGTCTCCGAGGCTGTCGACGAGCATTTTGTCCATTCCCTTTGGTCCAAGGGTGGTTCTGACGGTTTCTGCTATGATTCTTGCGGCCAGAATGTTGAGTCTCTGGGCGTCTTTTCCGACGTACCTCTGGGTTCCTTCGGGTAGAATAACAACAGGCTGTCCGCTTAACTGAGCCATTTCACATTCCTCCTCTCAATTTATTTTTGCACTCAATACTTCGTCAGTGTTATATAAAAATTTTTGGGTCAAAAAGTTCAATTAAATAGTAAAAAATAGTTAAAATAACAAACAATGGCCCCGGAATCTGGAGAAAATGATAAAACTCAAGGACAGTAGTTGTGGTGGTGAGAGCGTGAGGCTGATAAAGCAGGGCGCGGAGGCCAAAATTTACCGAGGGAGCTTTAAAGAAGTCTTTGGGGTGAAACTCCTCGATGAAGATGTCGTGGTGAAGCACAGGGTTCCAAAGCGCTACCGCATAAAGGAGATTGATGAGAGGCTGAGGAAGGAGAGAACGGTGCGTGAGGCCAGGATACTCCACAGGGCAAAGGAAGCTGGGGTGTTCTGCCCCCACATGTACGAGGTCGACCTTAGGGACATGAAAATTGTAATGGAGTTCGTGGAGGGAGAGCGGCTGAAGGAGTACCTTGAGCGGGTTCCAATGGAGGAGAGACTGGAAGTCTGCAGGGAAGTTGGGAGGCGGATTGGGCTGCTCCATGAGGCGGGGATAGTACATGGCGACCTGACAACTTCCAACATGATCCTCCGGGATGGAGAGGTTTACCTCATAGATTTCGGTCTGGCCGATTTTGATGGAACGCTGGAGGCCCAGGGCGTTGATCTTCACCTCCTCAGGAGGGCCATGGAGAGCACTCACTACACTTGGTTTGATAGGGGGTTTGCGGCGGTCATTGAAGGCTACCGTGAGGTCAGAGGAGAGGAAAAAGCCGCCCAGATCGTTGATAAGATTCGGGAAATAGAAGAGAGGGGAAGGTACCGGGAGCGCGGCTGGGTCTCCTGAGCTCAGATTTGAAGCACCATCTGGGCTGGATCCCTGATTGCGGGTCCGAGGCCGAGTATGTAGATGGCCAGGTACCAGAACTTTCTCTCCTCCTCATCGGGCACGAGGTATTTGAGGCCGTAGTAGACCACCACGAGGATGACGGTTATCCAGGGGTAGTATACGTAAGCCCCGAACCAGTCGACGAGGTGGTGCTCTATCCAGTGAACCTCATGGTAGTGGTAGAAGTGGATTCCTACGACCGTTGAGCCCATGTCGTAGAGATGGGCCAGCACGGCGTAGAGGTAGAGTTTGTCAAAGGGCCTGTACCTGTACCAAGCGAGGGCGATGGCCCAGCTCACGAGGGTGTGGAGCATTGTGAGGCCGTAGGGCTCCCAGTTCTTGGCGTTCACGACGAGCAGGTAGTTAGCCCAGAGGGCCAGCACCGTCCCCCATCCCACAGTCACCTTGGGATACAGCCCGAATTTTGCATCTATGACAAGGGCAGGGACTATGAGGAAGAACGCCGTGAAGAATATGCCCGGCGTGAGTATCCAGGGATTCTCGGGCAGTACCCCCCCGTCGACGAGGGCCCTCACAGTGGCCCCAAAGACTACCATCGGCGTAACCGCCCAGAAGAGCCTCTCGTCGACTTTTATTTTTAGTGGTTTGATTATGTACTTGTACGAGTACACAACCCCCAGGCCAAACAGGAACGCGTAGAGGAACGTGTTAATAGCGTTGTAGCCACTCCTAGTGTACATCGGCTGAATGAAGTACTGGTTGAGGAACTGCCACAGCGATTCCAGCATCGTTTCACCCCTCACCCCCTACACATTTCCCTTAATAAAGTTTGGGAACTCTAGGAAAAACTTTAAAATGAATCGGGTTTACTAAATATGGTGGTTTTCATGGACACGTACGATGCCGCTACCTCTAACCAGGTTGATGTGAGCAGCGAGAGGTCCCTCGGCCTCATCGGAGCCATCCTGGCTCTACTGGCCTTAATACCAAAGGTTGGGCAGTTATTGGGTCTCATCGGCTTCGTCCTTGTTCTCATATCCCTCCATGGCATAGGGGAGAAGACTGGAAACAAGCGGCCCTTTAGTTACTATCTGAGAGCCTTCATAATAGATTTTGTGGGCTTCATAATCGTTATCTTACTTTTGATAGGGGCGTTTGCAATGGGGGTTCATTCCTTCTCTGGTTCATCCGGTGGTCAGATGATCTCCTCCCCTTTGGGCGGCTCAAACCCAGTCCAGATAATTTCGTATGAGCAGCATGAGGAACTAACTGGTGCAGGAATCGGGCTGGTCATTGCGGCAGTTATTCTCATTGTTCTGGTGATAATCCTCGGGGCCTACTATGAAAAGCGGGCATGGGAAGAGATGGCCCGGCTGACGAAGGTCAAGGAGTTCAACGATGCCGCCAAGTTCATCTGGTGGGGTGCGCTGACCTTCATAATCCTTGTTGGCATTATACTGCTCCTCATCGGCGCGATTTACAGAATACTAGCGTTCTCCAACATGCCTCAGCGTCTCAATCTAGGAGTCGCTACCCAGCAACCTCCGGAGCAGTTTGACGTGGAGGAATTCGAGAGCTGGTGAGTTTTCTTTTTCCTACTTCATGGTTCACTTGTTCCCTGTTATTCCCGGACCTGCCCCAAATTCGGTAAGTATAAATATTCCCGTTTTCATTTTCTATGGGGTTGAATATGAGGTACAGAAGGGGAGCCTCCGCTGAGCGGGAGCTGATACGGTCCCTTGAGAAGAGGGGTTTTGCGGTGGTTCGCTCCGCTGGCAGTAAGAAAGTTGACCTCGTGGCTGGAAACGGGGAGATGTACCTCTGCATAGAGGTCAAGAGCACGACTGGAGACAGGATATACTTCAGCGACGAGGATATGGATAAACTCCTTTCGTTCTCCTCCAGCTTTGGTGGGAGGCCGGTTATAGCGGTCAAGTTCATTAACAGGAGCTGGAGGTTTTTTGCACCCGAGGAGCTGATTAAATCTGGAAAAAACGGGAAGAACTACCGAATATCCCTGGACACCCCAGGTATGACGCTCGATGGGGTGTTGGGAAGGCAGAAGAGTCTCGTGGAGGTGTTCAACGTTGAAGAAAGCTGAAATCTCCGGGTTTGTTAAGGTCCTTTTCCTTGCTGCCATTCTCACAATGCCTGCACTTCCGACAACTGGGAGTGCTTCCGCTGATCAGCCAGGGCTTCCATTTATTCTGCAACCCCTCCAGGACAACATCGAGGTGCTCCCCGGGAGCGCCCTGACGATTCCGGTAAGGGTGACCAACCTTCTGAACGAGAGCCTTGAGAACATGAGCGTTGTCCTGAAATGGGCCGCCGGTGGAGGTCTCTACGTCGTGAACAAGACGACCCCCATTGGCCCCCATGAGAGCAGAGTCTTTGATCTAACGCTCAGAGTCCCCATGGTCCCATCCGGAACTTACAACCTGACGGTTCTCGGTCTCTGGGGCAACTTCACGGTGGAAAAGAACATGACGGTCACGGTTAAACCCTACGTTGAGTATACTATGGACGCAGAGGTCGGATACAGCTACATCTACGGCCACGACGTCCTCATGAACTTCTCAATCGTCAGCTACTCCAACGACGTTCTAACTGGCCCGATATGGGTGAAGGTCTACAGAAACAACACGCTCGTTGACCAGCACGCTGAGATATATCCTCTGCAGCCTGGAGGCACATGGAAGTACTCAATTAAGCTGGAGAAACCGAAAACCGGGATATACACGGTTCTATTCTCCGCCAACCTTTCGGGCATCTACCGCGAGGTCAAGAAGACGTTTGTAGTCTACAGAAGACGCTTCAACTACACCGTATGGTACTCAGATGGGGCCCTTCGCGTGCGGGTTCTCCTCTCAAACGGCTCCCCGGCGGCAGGAGTTCCCGTGAGCTTCGATGGGATAAAGCTTGAGACGAATGGGGAGGGGCTGGCAGTCTACCCAACAACTGAGCCCAGAACATACAACGTTACCCTTAACCTAGACGGGATCATCAAAAAAATCCCCGTGACCGTGGGGCAGCTCCGGCTGAACACCACCGTCTCCGGAGGGAACCTCGTCATCCGGGTGGTGGATTCTTCCGGCAACCCGGTTCCCAACGTTACCCTCTCAATAACCGCTTCCAGGGGTGAGTACACGGCAATCACCGGGGAGGATGGCACAGCGAAGCTCTCCGTGGATGCACTCGGTTACGGCCCAGTTTCCATCTCTGCAACTGCAGTGGGGTACGTGGGGGCAACGGCCACACTCGCTATAACCAGCATGTGGAGCCCTATAACGACCACGGGCTCCACCTATAAAACCACAACTAGCTCGTCTTCTACAACCACGCCTCTAACTTCCTCCACCCTTCCAACGACGACCACCCCCATCCCACCGAGCACTCCAAAGGGAAGCTCGCTGCCCGCTGAGGCTTTGGTACTTGGAGTTTCAGCGGCCATCTTGGTGGGGGGAATTTATCTCTCTTTCTTCCGTCCGCACATAATAGAAGAGGAGCTTGGTAGGTACTACTTCGTGAAGCTCAAGGCCCCCCGTCTGGTACCTCTCAAGGACTTCCACTGGGAAGGTCAGATGAACGCGGTGGAAGTCAGGGCGACAGAGGGAGATGCAAGGATAGAGGGCAACACAGTCATATGGGAAATAGAAGAGATGAAACCTGGTGAGGAGGCAGTTCTTCAGGTTGTCCTGGGATGAGGCCATCATTTCTTTTTCTCTTGGTATTGGTGGCTTTAAAACACCCTCGCATAGCCCCATTTCCTCACGCTGGTCAGGATGGAGGTCTCAGTACTCTTTATGCCGTCTATCCTCCCGAGCTTCTCGATTAGAAAGTCCTCAAGCTCCTGCAAATCCCTGACTGTAACCTGCATGAGGATGTCGTGTGCCCCCGTGGCTATTCCTAGGACATCCACCTCTGGCAGCTTCCCCAGCTTCTCAACGGCCTCCTTTATTCTTCCAGGTTCAACATCAACCGCTATGAAAGCCACTATGGAATAACCGGCCTTGAATGGGTTTATAAGTGCCGCAAACTTTCGTATAACTCCCCTCTCAACGAGCTTTTTAACCCTCAGCCTCACAGTCGATTCTGGAACTCCTATTCTCCGCGCGATCTCGGAGTAGCTTGCCCTTCCGTCCTCCTGGAGAATTCGGAGTATTGACCTGTCGAGGGTGTCAAGCTCTTCCTTATTCATCATTATTTCCTCACCATTTTAACTAAATTAGTAGCAACTTTATAAGTTTTTCTACTAAATTAGTAATTTTTATGCGAAAATAATATTAGTTCCAAGCGCATATATTACGCAGGTGGTGGTATTTATGGATGGACATGAGGATATTGTGAGCAGGTACTCTCGTGTTATCGCCCGCACTTCTCACGTTACGTACATCCCAATCGTCCCGTACAGGGCAGAAAACGCCTTTGTGTGGGACGTCAACGGGAGGAGATACATAGACTTTCTCGCTGATGCCGCCGTTCAGAACGTTGGGCACAACAACCCGCGGGTTCTCGAAGCGATAAAGAACACCGCGAACAGGTTACTCCACTTCACATTCATTTACGGGTTTCCGGTTGAGCCCCTCCTACTCGCCGAGAAGCTCACGGAGATAGCACCCTTTGAGGGGGGTAAAGTTGCTTTTGGGCTGAGCGGGAGCGATGCAAACGATGGTGCGATAAAGTTCGCCAGGGCATACACCGGTAGGCGCTCAATTATTGGCTACCTGAGGAGCTACTACGGCTCCACCTACGGCGCGATGAGCATAACCGGCCTCGACTTTGAAGTTCGGTCAAAGGTCGGCCAGCTCAGCGACGTTCACTTCATCCCGTTTCCAAACTGCTACCGCTGTCCCTTTGGCAAGGAGCCCGGAAAATGCCACATGGAATGCGTGTCTTTCCTGAAGGAGAAGTTCGAGGGAGAGGTTCACGCGGAAGGGACGGCTGCCTTGATTGGGGAGGCCATACAAGGTGACGCCGGGATGGTAGTGCCCCCTGAGAATTATTTCAAAAAGATCAAGAAGTTACTGGACGAACACGGCATCCTGCTCGTCGTTGATGAAGTTCAGAGCGGCCTGGGAAGAACGGGCAGGTGGTTTGCGATAGAGCACTTCGGTGTCGAGCCGGACATAATAACCCTCGCAAAACCCCTTGGAGGTGGACTGCCAATAAGCGCAGTGGTCGGAAGGGCCGAGATAATGGGCTCTCTCCCGCCTCTGGGACATGCGTTCACACTGGCTGGAAATCCCGTGGCAAGTGCGGCGGCCCTGGCGGTTCTTGAGGAGATAGAAGAGAGGAACCTCCTGAAGAGAGCGGAGTTGCTTGGTAACAAAGCGAAGAAACGGCTCGAGGGGATGAAAAAGAAGCATGACCTAATAGGAGATGTCCGCGGGCTGGGTCTTATGTTGGGCGTTGACCTCGTAAAGGACAGAGAGACAAAGGAAAGGGCCTATGAAGAGGCCAAAAAGATCGTCTGGAGGACTTACGAGCTAGGTCTGATCGTGGCCTTCCTCCAGGGCAACGTCCTGAGGATTGAGCCGCCCCTGACCATTGAGGAAGAGGTGCTTGATGAGGGATTGGACAAGCTCGAAGAGGCAATAGAGGACGTTGAGACGGGCCGTGTACCGGATGAAGTTCTCAAGAACGTGCAGGGGTGGTAACGCCAGTGGCTTTAAAATCAAAGGAAGAGGGATAAGGAGAGAAAGAAAAGCTCACTCCTTCTTCTCTTCAGTCTTGGGCTCTTCCTTTTTCTCCGCGGGCTTTGTCTCTTTCTTCTCCGCAGGTTTGGCGGCGGATTTTGGCTTTGCTGGCAGTTTGGGCGGCCTGAGGCCGTAGCCGAGTATCTTGAACTCTATCTTTGAACCATCGCGGAGGTAGTAGGTTACTTCCTTCGTCTCCTTGTTGAACTTTATCCTCTCGACCGGGAAGCGGTAGTCGTTGAACTTCTCGTTCAGCTCTTTAAGCTTGTCCGGGTGGACGGGCACCCAGTCGTAGAGCTGGAGGTCTTCTTCGAGGCCACCTGTGGTCAGGTAGTAGTTCTCGCTGAAGCCGAGCGCTCCCGTCGGGCAGACGTCAACGCAGAACTGGCAGAACGTACACCTGCCGTAGTCCACCTTCGGGTGCGGTCTCTTCTCCATCTGGCCGTCCACTTCTATCCAGGTCATCTCTATTGCCCTGGCCGGGCATATCTGACCGCAGAAGTTACAGCCTATGCACTTCTTCCAGTCGAGTGTGTGGAAGCCCCTGTACTTCGGCGCCGGCTCTATCTTCTCGTAGGGTATCTTTATCGTGACCGGCTTCTTGAAGAGGTACTTGATACCCATCCAGGGCTTGACGAATGACTTCTTGACCTTGACCTTTTCCTCACCAACGACTCTCACGGGCATCTTCATCACCTGTCCAGGTCCGGCGGGCAGTTGTCAAGGGTCTTCAATATGACCGGGACGTCGGCGAGGCGCGCTCCCTTCAGGAGCTCTTCAAGTACTGTGACACCGTGACTCTGGCTTGGACCGCGGAAGTGTGCTCTGTAGGGCTTGTGGGTTCCGTCGCTGACCACGAAGGCCCCGAAGTCGCCCTTGGTCGACTCGACGTGTGCGTAAGCCTCCCCCTTTGGCGGTTTGAACCTCGGAAGGGCCTTAAGCCTGGCATCCTGAACCATGTGTGGCCCGTTCGGCGGCCCCATATCGAGGAGCTGTTCGAGTATGTAGAGGTCCTGCTCCATCTCGTACCTCCTGACGAGGGTTCTTGCGAGGCTGTCCCCTTCTTTGAGAATCGGTACTTCAAAGTCGAGCTGGTCGTAGAGGTAGTAGGGGTCGTCCTTTCTGACGTCGTAGGGAACGCCGACGGCGCGGAGGTTTGGCCCGGTTACGGCGTGCTTGAGGGCGAACTTCTTGTCCATAACGCCAACTCCCTCAGTCCTCTCGAACATGATGTAGTTGTCGAAGAGTATCTCGTCGAAGTCCTTCATCTTGCTTTTGATGTATTCAACGGTATCCCTGAGCTGCCTAAGCCACTTGTCCCCTGGAATGTCCCTCCTCACACCGCCGGGGACGGTGTAGATGTGGTAGACCCTTCCTCCGGTGAGCTCCTCGAAGAGGCGCATGAACCTCTCACGGTAGGCTGCCGCCCACTGGCCGGCTGTGTAGAGGCCTATCTCGTTTCCAAAGCCCATTATCCAGAAGAGCCATGAGCTCATCCTGGCCATCTCTAGGACTACGTTCCTTATCCAGATAGCCCTGTCCGGAACCTCCCAGCCGACGATCTCATCAACGGCCATTGAGTATATGTTCTCTGGGACGTCACTCTCAGGAACGCAGATGCGCAGGATGAGGGCTATGTTGCTGAAGTAAGGCCTGTGCTCGGAGAGCTTCTCGAAACCCCTGTGGAGGAAGCCGGGGTTGACTATCGCCCTCTCAATCCTGTTTCCATCCATCTTTAGGATTATGCTGAAGTTTTCGGTGGCCATGTGCTGCGGGCCAAAGAACAGCTCGTAGGTGTCCTTGTCTATTGGGTGGAGGTACATGTCGTGTCCCTTTGCTTCTTCTTTAAGTTCCTTCGGGACTTCCAAATCAGCCATGATCATCACCTCATATCACGTAGTTGGTCTTACTCTCATCGAACCTGTCGAAGTCTTCGCCGTAGATCGTCTTGGCGTAGGAGAGTGTGTTGAAGTCCTTCCTGAGTGGGTGCTTCTCGTACTCCCTCGGCTCAAGGATGAAGGGTCCGAGCCTTGGGTTGCCCTCGAAGATTATCCCGAAGAACTCGTGGGCTTCCCTCTCGTAGGTCTCCGCCACTGGCCAGATGTCCATGACCGTCGGGAGCTTCGCGTCGTCCCTTGGTATTCTCGTCTTCACGAACGCATGGACGCTCTCGCTCAAACTCCAGAGCTGGTAGTTCACCTCGAACTGGCCCTCTTTGAGCCAGTCCACGACGCTTATCTGCATGAGCATCTCGAACTTCTCGCTCGCGAGCTCAAGGAACTCGTGTATCCTCTCGGCTGGAACGGTGAACTTAACGCGCCTCTTGCGAATTACCTCTCCCTCGGCGTAGGGTGCCTTCTCAAGGAGCACCTCCACCAGCTTTCCTTCCGTGGTGTCTGGAAGCTCCGGCTTATTCTCCTCAACGGGCTGAGCGTTCTCGACCTTCTCCTCGACCTTCTCCTCGACCTTGGGCTTCTCGTTCATATCCATGCGAGCCACCTCCTCGCGTCCTTCTCACGCCATCCCTCTCCGAACAGCTCGTCTTGGTTCTTCCGGTACCACTCGTAGTTCTCCCTATAGCGCTTCCAGCCGTCGGCTTCTCCATTCTCTATCTTCTTCATGATGGTGGTTATTCCGTCCATGACTGCCTCTGCTCTCGGCATGCAACCGGCTATGGCCACATCAATTGGTATGTACTTGTCGAGCTGCTTAACTACGTTGTAGGAGTCCCAGTAGACTCCACCGTTTATCGGGCAGGAACCATGGGCCAGTATGTACTTCGGGTCCTGCATCATCTCGTAGGTTATGATTATCCTCTTGAGCGTCTTCGGCGTAACGTAGCCCGTGATGAGGAACAGGTCGCCCATCCTTGGCGAGGGGTTTATCATGATTCCGAAGCGCTCGAAATCATAGCGGGCATTGGCGAGCGGCGGCATCTCTATACCGCCGCATCCCGTACAGAACGCCACTATCCAGAGGCTCTTCTTTCTCGCCCACCTGAAGAGGGGTTCGAAGACCTGAAACTCCTTCAGTTCGTAGTGTATAACATCACCGTTTTGCATCTCACCCATTACCATCACCTCACATCGTCAGGAGGACTGCTATTATTCCAATTATCGTCGGCCACTTCCAGAAGAACTTCGCTGCCTGGTCGATGGTGAACCTCGGATAGATGCTGGCTATGAATATTGATATGAAGAGGACCGCGAGTTGCTTCAGGAACAGCGTGAGCAGGTTGCTTGCCCCTCCAAGGAACAGTATTGTAAAGAACGTCGTCTCAGCGAAGAGCTGTATTGCGTGCTGGGTAAACAGTATGGCCGCGTGTTTTCCGCCGTACTCGACCATCGGACCCATTGAGATTTCCGCCGGTGCCGGGACGATGTCGAACGGCTCAAGGCCGAGCATTGCCTGGAAGACTATGTCAAAGACTATAAACGCGAGGAGCAGTGCCGGAACTGTTATGCTCCATCCGTGCATCTGCTGTTCCGACACTATCTCGCTCAGCATGAACGTTCCCCAGTGCTGGACGAGGGCTATTACCGCGAGGCCGTACGGTAGCTGCATGGCCACCATGGTGAGGAGTCCACGCTGGACACCGAGACCTGAGAACGGGTTGCCTGAGCTCATTGCACCGAGCATTATTCCGAGCATCGGAACCTCCAGGAGGTAGGCAACGACGATGAGGTCAGCGTTGCTGCTGAAGAGCTGGAAGTTCGCTATCGGGATGAAGAGGAGCGCCGCTATGGTAGCCCCCAGTGCGAATATCGGGCCGAAGTCATAGATGAAGCCGTGGCTGACGCTCTCCTTCTTGCCGAGCAGTTTGAGGGTATCTATAAGGGGCTGCCAAAGGGGTGGTCCAACCCTTCTCTGTATCCTTGCCATGGCCTTTCTCTCTATACCCATGAAGATGAAGCCCATGAACGTGGCGTAGATCAGTATTCCTATTGCCTCGAGTATGAGTTTCCAGTCAATCATTCACAGCACCCCCCACAGAGCAAGTACGAGCAGTATTATGGCCAGGTACCAGGCGTAGCTCTGGACGTTTCCGTTGTAGAAGCCCTCCCTCAGCCAGTCTCCAAAATCCTCGAAGAGGTTGGCAAGGCGTTCGTAGAATCTATCAAAGCTGACCTTCAGCCAGGAGCCGAGGGCTTCCTTTAGCGGCAGATAGAAGTTCTTCCTTATAGTGAGGTTGAACTCGTTTGTTACAGGGTTACCGGACTGATAGGTGTCTGTAACCGGGATTTTTCTTGCCCTGGCGCCGTAGAGGTATACCAACCCCGCTATGGCGAGGCCAACGATTAGGAGCAGGGTGACGGTCAGGGCGTTATAGGTTCCGGATGGGGTGGTGAGTTTGTAATAGTTGCCCCCAACGATGTCCGTTTCGAATATCTTGTTGATGTAGTTCGCGACGAGCCCAGGGGCGATTCCGAAGACGATGTTGGGTATCGCCAGTATCGTCATACCTACGAGGAGCGGAAGCGGTGCCTCCTGGACGTCCTCAAGGTCGCTCGGCCTCTGGCCGAACCATACCGCGTAGAGGAACCTGACGACGTAAGCGAACGCCAGTGCACTTCCGAGGAATATTGCTCCAGCAACGAGGGGCATGTGGGCGCTTATTGCCGCTTCGTAGATCAGCCACTTGCTCGCAAAGCCTGCCATTGGTGGTATTCCTGCGAGACTTAGAACCGCTATGAGTGCCATAGCGAAGGTGTAGGGCATTTTCTCGGCCAGCCCGCCCAAATCCTTGAACTCCGTCTTGCCGGTTCTCAGGATTATCGCGGCTGTGACGAGCCAGAACAGGCCCTTAAAGACGGCGTGGCTGAGGACGTGGAAGAGTCCTCCCGCAAAGCCGAGCCCAGTTCCGAGTCCGAAGGCGAGGATAATGTATCCTACCTGGCCGATTGAGGAGTAGGCGAAGAGCTTTCTGATGTCCTCTTGGAGAACCGCCAGGAAGCTGGCTACTACCACGGTTATTGCACCAAGCCATGCCATGATGTACGCAAAGCCGATGTGGCCGTGGAATGTGCCGATGGCCTGATAGAGGCTGACCCCTATCAGTAAATACAGGAGCAGGAACCCGTAGACCCCTGCCTTGCTGAGAGCACCACTGAAGAAGGTCGTGTAGCTCTGGTCAGTCTCGCTGTACGCGTCGGGTGCCCACACGTGGAGCGGCCAGACTCCAGCCTTGACTCCGAATGCCACGAGGAACAGGACGTATATTGTGTCAACGTAGGCGTTGCTGATCCTGTGAGTTGCAGTTAGAAGATACATGCCCTGCCTTACCCCCGCGAAATCAAGGGCTCCCGTCTTGGCGTATATCATGGCTATTGCCAGTATCATTGAGTAGGCGCCTATTATGCTCAGAACGAAGTACTTGAGCGACGCGTGGCGGTTCCTCTTGAGCACCATCATGAAGCTGGCGAATGTCATTAGCTCCCAGAACAGGAAGAAGGCTATGAAGTCGTTGGCCACGAAGACGCCGAGTACACCTGTGACGCTCATCAGGGTGAACATCCAGTCGTAGCCGCTGCCGCTGGTGGAAACCATTCCAAAGACCATCGCTGAGGCGACGAGGGCCGCTACCGCCGCGAAGTACCATGTCAGGGTGCTAAGGTGGAACGTGAGCGTGAAGACCCTAGCGTCCAGGGTGTAGTTTATCGGCCCGTTCAGGACTGTGTTGTACGCTAGGGCGATGACTGCAAGTGGGGTAATGCCACCGATGAGGCCCAACAGCTCACGGATTCCTTTAACGTTAATGGCCCAGGCCAGTACTCCGCTTACCGCCGGAACGAACAGCAGGAGGGGTATAACGTAGTCAGCGGGTATGAAACTCATGATCCCACCCCCATTAGAGGAACGTTCTTAATGTACTGTCCCACGTTGAAGATATCTGCGCCTGCCTTCTGTGCCACGGCCCAGAAGTAGTTCGGGTAAACGCCTATTGTCAGTATCAGTATCACGAGGAACAGGGCGATTGTACCTACGGCGAGATTCTCCCTGATCCTCTCTCCCTCTCCTCCGCTGAACCACATCGTGTGAATGAGCCTTATGTAATAGACTGCCTCCACGACGCTCGCCGTCAGAACCACCGCCGCTGCCCATGCATAGTTTGCCTTGACTGCCGCGAGGATGATCCAGACCTTACTCCAGAATATGTTGAACATGGGCACTCCGATTGCTGCTAATGAGCCGATGGTAATTGCCAGTGCCGTGAGGGGCATCCTCCTACCGAGCCCCCTGAAGTTCTCGATCCTGCTTCCCCCAAGCTCAACCGCGACGTAGCCGACGGTGAGGAAGAGTAGCCCCTTGACGATGGCATGGTTCATCATGTGGAACACTCCTGCATCTACTCCTATAGAGCTTCCAAGTGAAAAGGCGAGCGCTATGAACCCAACCTGGCTTATGGAGGAGTAAGCTATCATCCTCTTAACGTCCTTCTGCCTCAGTGCGGCGAACTCGGCCACGAAGACGGTTAGGGTGGCCATTATCACAAGGAGCTTGAGAACGTTGTGCCATCCGCTGGCGGACTGCATGAGGTATAATATTCTCGCCATGGCGTAGAGGCCGGCCTTGACGACGAAGGCTGAGAACATTGCGGTTACCGGGTGCGGTGCGGCCTGGTATGCATCCGGCGCCCACGCGTTGAGAGGGAACAGCTCCGCCTCAACTGCAAGCCCGAAGACTATCAGGCCCAGACCAACCTGAACCACCGTCGGGTTTATTGACCCTGCAAACTGCGCCAGCTGTGCCATGTTGAGGGTTCCCGTCGCGCCGTAGAGCATGATAAGGCCAATTAGGAAGAAGCTCGAGCCAATTCCACCCAGTATCATGTACTTGAGTGAAGCCTCAGCCGCTTCTCCCGTCTTGTTGTATGCGGTCAGAGCGTAGGCGGTTATGGAGGTTATCTCCATGAAGACGAAGAGGTTGAATATATCCCCCGTGGCCATCATCCCCGTGGCTCCGAGCATGAGGAGCATGAGGAGCATGGCGTACTTGTCAACTGGTTCCGTTTTAATGGCCCTCCAACTGAACACTGCCATGAAGAAGCTAATCCCAGCTACGATGAAGGCGAAGAGTGCCGCGAAGTGACCGATGTAGAGATCGATTCCAACCGGGGGCCTCCATGCACCAGCCATGACTATTATCGGCTTCCCGGTTGTGTAGACTTCCTTGAAGACCCATGCAGCTATTCCAGTCTGGGTTGCCGTAACGAGCACGAGGAATGGCATGACAGCCTTCTTGCTCACGGCCTTAATGACCGGAACGAAGAACGCGCTTAACAGGGGCAGCGCGATAAGGAGTGAAGCGTACTGTGGGTTCATCCTCTCAACCTCCTTATTTCCTCGATGTTAAGGGTTCCGTACTTCTCGTAGACGATTATCGCGGCGCTGAGGGCTAGGGCCGTTGTGGCAACGCCTATGACTATTGCCGTGAGGACGAGGGCCTGCGGAATCGGATCGACGGCTTGAGAAGGACCGATGCCTTCGCTCAGTATGGGGGCGCTCTTGCCGTTGATGTAGCCTATGCTGACTATCAAGAGGTTAACCCCACTCTCCATTATGTCGAGACCTATGAGGATTTTGAGCAGGTTCTTCTTAACGAGTACTGCGTAGAGTCCTATGAGTACCAGTGAGATTGCCCCGAAGTAGTAGACGGAGATCATTCTTTCACCTCCTCTTTGAGCATGTTGTCGATGATTCCGCTGAGCTCGGTTCCGACCTTGAGGGCTATAAGGGTGTATATGACCGGTATGAATCCGCCGCTGAAGAGCCTGCCGATGTTCCCTGCTCCCCAGTGCCAGGTCTGCCAGATCCAGTCGAAGAGGAAGTAGCCACTGATGGCAAGGCCTATAAGACCGACTATAACGTAGCCCATGCCGACGAGCCCTTCAGTGACCTCGAACTTTCCGTGGGGTATCTCATAGCTTATGAACGCCATGTACATGAGCAGGAAGCCGGTGGCTATTGTGGCTCCGCCGGGGAATCCCCCTCCCGGTGTCAGGTGTCCGTGGATGAAGATGTATCCGCCGAACATCAGGACGAATGGGAATAGAAGGCTGATGCCGGTTGTCAGTACGACTGAGCCCTCGGTCTTGGCCGTCCTCTTCTTCTTTCTTCCCCACAGAAGGGCTGCGACACCTGTTGAGGCTATGAACAGGACTGTAACTTCACCGAGCGTATCGAATCCACGGTAGTTGACTACTATTGCGGTAACCACGTTGATGGCACCTGTTTGAGCCTCAACATGGTTGAGGTAGTACTGTCCAACCAGCATTTTGTCCTGACCGAAGGGTACCCCTGCCAGACCCTGGGCCAGCCAGTACCCTATGATCAGAAGGGTTATTATGGCGAGTGACCTCTTGAGAATGCTCACCATCTTACCCACCACCCTGGTCTCTCCTCTTCCTCGGTCTCATACCTCTGGGTTCTCTTAATTGCGAAGATGAACACTGCACCGCTGAGGGCGGCCCCTATGGCCGCTTCGGTCATGGCCACATCCGGGGCCTGCAGCATGAAGAACAGTATTGAGACGAACAGACTAACGGCTGCACTTCCGACGGCAGCTGCCAGCAGGTCCCTCCATTCAACAGCGAGAGCCGCGGAGACTATCATTACCGCTACGATTATATATTCGATGCAAACAACGCAGTTCATTCCGCATCACCTTCGATGGGTGCCTCCTCCACGGTTTCCTCCTTCTTTTTCAGGTGCTCATGGTACTTGTCAACGACGCTGCCGCTCCACAGGGGGATTCCCCTCTTGTACGCCGCCCTGATAAGGGCGTGGGCGCTTATCGGGTTCGTGAGCAGAAGAAAGGTTGCCACCACGAGAGTCTGCACGATCCACGCCCATGAATAACCCTTTCCGACGGCCCAGAAGCCGGTTCCCACCAGGACTCCAAGGCTTCCAAGCGTTGCGCTCTTAGTCGAGGTCTGCATCCTGTTGTATACGTCGGGCATCCTGATGAGACCCAGCGTTGATAGGAAGTAGAAGAACGTTCCGATAAGGACGAGGGCCTCTCCGGTTGCAGATAACACGTTCATAGTCCTCCCTCCAGGTAGCGCGCGAAGGCTATGACACCGCCGAAGGCCAGGATTGCATAAACGAGGGCCACACTGATGTATATCATCCTGCCGTAGTAGAGCGAGAAGAGCACCATCAGTCCGGTGGTTATCGTCGTCATAATGTCAACTGCCACGAGCCTGTCGACGGTGGTCGGTCCCCTGAACACCCTGTACATGCTCAGGAGAGTGGCTATCGCTATCAGGGCAAGGTAGATATTAACCCCTATCATCCGAAGATCACCTTCAGGAATTTTTCAAAGGGTCTGGTTATCGCCTCAGAGGCGTGTTCGGCATGCTCATCCTCGCTCTTGGCCTGGAGAACCTCATCCGGAACCCATATCCAGTGGATGAAGTAGTCGTCGCCATCGACGTCGAGGGTTATGGTTCCTGGAGTGAGTGTTATTGAGTTCGCCAGTCCGAGCTTCCCCGGGTTTGTCTTCAGGATCGTCTTGCAGTGTACTATCCCCGGCCTTATCGGCCTGGCCGGGTGGAG
Source organism: Thermococcus sp. Bubb.Bath (assembly GCF_012027595.1). Lineage (NCBI taxonomy): Archaea > Methanobacteriati > Methanobacteriota > Thermococci > Thermococcales > Thermococcaceae > Thermococcus > Thermococcus sp. Bubb.Bath. The sequence continues at coordinate 17,161 of NZ_SNUR01000001.1, forward strand.
AACCCTGTATGCGACGTCGAGGTTGGCCACTATCATAGCCCACAGGAAATAGGGGATGTAGGCTATGGCGTAGGCCACCCTCTTTGGATGGAGGTTCGCAAGTCCGCGCGTTGTGAACACTGGGTATGTCAAAGCTCCGACTGTTAGGGCCAGTATAAAGCCGAATTCGAGCTCCTGCGTGTCCAGGCTTGCCGTCAGTGGTATCCAGACTAAGAACAGCACGATAACAGTGTACAGGTATCTGCTAAGTTTACCTGCTTCTTCCATCATCAACCCCCCAGCGCAAGCTGCTGTGAATTAAACAGTTTCTTGAAACTGCTACCTGAGGTTGTTAACGATGACTTATAAACGTTATCTGTAAAGAACAAAGGTTTTGAACGTTTGGTTAAAATGGTGGCACCGTATTTGTCCCCCAATGCTCCAATAGGTTCTTTAGAGCGCAAAACAGAATTGCACTGATTACCGGTGGTACTCAGGAACCTTGAACATCTAAAGAATCCCGATAGAAAACAAGGAACGGCAAAGAACAGTGAAGAAAAAAATTCTCAGTAGATTGAAATCCTCTTGACTCCCTCAAGCTTCGAAAGCTCGTTTATGAGTTCGCCGGGTATGCCCTTCTCCGTGATTATCGTCAGGGTTGCCTCCGGGTAGAGCTCTGGATCCTCAGCCACGACCTGGACGATGTTTATTCCCCTGTCGGCTATTTTCTGAGCTATCTTGGCCAGTATCCCAACTGCCCGCGGCTCGGGTTCTATCTCGATAACACCGTATCCCACGTGTCTCCCGACGTACTTCATGTGGACGGTCGGTTCAAGGTTCTTGTATATCTCCTTGAGCTCGGGTATCTTCAGTATCATCCCCACGGTCTCCTTCACGACGCGCCTGTCCACGTCGAGGGCCTTTGCTATCTTCGTGTAAGGAACCTCAATGTCCCCGGCCTTTATCTTCATGTCGTCCGAGACGCGGAGGCCATACTTGAGTAGCGTTTTGGCTATCAACTTCCTCACGGGGTACTCATCGAAGTAGTGCTCAATCTTTCCCCACATTTCTATCACCCAATCTAGTTCATCACTAGCCTTTTTGCATCACTAATATTAAAATGTTTCCATGTCCGCATGTGGCGAAAAAGTCTAGGGTTTGGAGGCAGGGGTTCAGGATGTACTAAGGGTGAGTGGGGTTTTAAAAACTCGACGGTCAAAATTGCAGGCGGATGGGAGTGGAAAATACAAAAATTGGAAAAAGAGACCTCACTTTCTTCTCCTGATGAAGAGCAGGGGTAGAATGGCCAGTCCAACTATGAAAGCCGGTCCGCAGATGCTGCTTCCTCCAGAGGATAGAGTGTACCTGAACTCCAGCTTGGTTGGGATTTCCTTCATCATATTCTTGTAATCGTTAGTGTACATGCCGTAACGAAGGAAAACCCTGCTGTGGATGATGATTTCATGGTCGCTGAGCTTCTCCACCTTCATAATGACGCTGCTCCCGTTGACGGTCACGTTTATGTCATTTGGTATCTCCGTGAACTTTGCTCCGTTGGGAAGGGTTATGTGCGTGGTTACCTCCTGGTCCACCTCTGCGCTGAGCCTGTGGAGTGATGGAATGTTGCCGAGGCCTAGTGTTGGGTCATACTCGTAGGTGTACGTTCCGTTGCTGGACTTGGTATAGTTGGTCAGCACCCAGTGGAATTTAACGATCAGCGGCCCCTTTGACTGCAGGTTCCCGAAGCTTATGTTCCATCCTTTTATCCCGATTCCCTGGGATTGGAACGCCTTGGCGTAGCTCCGATAGAGGTTTTGAATAGCGGCCTGCTCCCCCTGGTACGAGAGCTGGAACTTGAGATAGTTGATGTAATCCTGGGGTTCTAGGTATTCGTCAACCGTGTCCATAACAGTCTCTTCCTTGCCGACGGTGATGTTGTTGGTTATCCTGAGTTTGTAGACTGTGTAGTTCCCCTCGCTGCCCTTGTGTCCTGAGTACTGAATCACAAAGGCCCTGGGATTGGCGTAAAGCTTGTTTATTTCGTCCATCGTCACTCCCTTGGCCAGGTATATGTGGGACTCCAGGAATATTTTGTTCCCCGTACGGTTGGCCTCTATCTTAACGTAGCTGTTCCCTGCGGTTACGCTGTAGTTCTGCGGGATGGTGATTACGTTGGCGTCTGTGGGGAGGGAGATGACGTAGACGTTGTCGAGGTCAAGGGTCTGGTTGAGCTTGGTGGGGTTTATCTGAGAAAGCTCGGCCGTCCTTAAAAGGTCAAGGTCTATCTCCCACACCTTTCCGTACGTGTAGTACTTTGCCACCCCAAGGGCTTTTCCCCTCACGATTATCTTGAGGGGGCCGGTCGAGTTGTAGCCTTCGAACTCAACGCTTCCGTTTTCTAGGTTTATCCCCTTCTGGGCAAGCTTCTGTACTTCCTGCTTGAGGTAGAGCTGACTTGCGTTCTCAACACCCTGCTTTAGTATGCTTTCTTTGGTCTGGTTGAGCATGTTCCCGGGCCCGTAAAGGGTCGTTATTATGGTCATGTTCGCTGAACCGTCCCAGCTTATCTCATAGTGGGTCTCTACCCTCTCGGAATAGGCGTCTCCAGCGAGAACGGGACCTCCGAGAAGACCAACTCCAAAAAGGAACACTATAAAGACTGCAATTTTCTTCATCCAATCAACCTCCAGTTAACCAACTGCCACATTAAACTCGCGGGGGTATTTAATGTTATCCATTGTCCCCAATAAATTTTCAGCTGGTTGTCGTGTTATCCGGCGTTGGGTAGGATACAAAATACTCTGGAGGTGTCTAAATGCCCTCACTCGTCGTTAGAAGCCTTAAAATGTTCGATTCTGTACCGAAAGACATTTATAGTTTTATAGATTAACTTGTACGAGTTTGTCTGGAGGTGTACAATATGGCAGCCTACTCGGCAGTTATAGTAATAATAGCGGCCTTGTTGTATCTGTTTTTCTACTTCACATACGGCAAGGCCGTCCAGAACAAGATTGTTAAAGTAAACCCCAACAGACCAACACCAGCCCACAAGTTTTACGACGGCGTTGACTACGTTCCAGCACACCCACTCGTCCTCTACGGGCACCATTCGCGTCAATAGCAGGTGCAGGCCCAATAGTGGGTCCGGCCCTCGCAATGGCATGGGGCTGGCTGCCAGGACTGCTATGGGTGTGGTTCGGAAACGCCTTCATCGGTGCAATACACGACTACCTCTCCCTCATGTCGTCAGTTCGCTACGATGGTAAGTCGGTCCAGTGGATAGCAGGAAAACTGATGAGCAAGAGAACCGGGGCCGCCTTTGAGGTGTACATATGGTTTGCACTGGTTCTCGTTATAGCAGCCTTTACGGCGGTTATAGCGGGGATATTCCAGAAGGTTCCACAGGCGGCATCGGCGGCACTGTTCTTCATGGCCTTTGGTATATTACTGGGGATACTCATGTACAAGGTCCGCATAGACTTCAGGTTATCCACTGCCCTTGCAATAATATTCATGCTCCTCTCAGTGTGGTTAGGGTTTGAATTCCCGGTCACCTTCAGCTTCCATGAATGGGCGATATTCCTGTTGGTTTACATCATAATAGCGTCCTCGATACCCGTGTGGATACTCCTGCAACCCAGGGATTACCTGAACGCTTACCTCCTCTGGCTTGGATTAATAGCCGGTATAATAGCGTTCATAGCAATAGGCGGGAGCGGGAGGTTCACGGCACCGGCCTTCACAACGTGGAGCGCCAACGTGATAGGCGGAAAGGCCTCACCGTTCTGGCCCACCATTCCCCTGGTGATAGCCTGTGGATCCCTCAGTGGCTTCCATTCAATCGTCAGCTCGGGAACCTCAAGCAAACAGCTTGACAACGAGATACACGGCCTCATGATCGGATGGGGCGGTATGTTCACCGAGGGATTCCTATCCACGATAGTCATAGCCGCTATATCAGTCTACGGGTTCCAGGTGTTCGCCGATGCTGGGGTCCACATAACGAGTGCAACATGGGGAAGCACGTACGCTCATCTGGTGGCCAGTAAGGTGGGAAAGGTAACAATATTCGCTAAGAGCTACGGTTATGCCCTGAACAACGCGCTCGGCATAAACACCACGGTAGGGACGACCTTTGCAAGCCTCTGGGTTGCAGCTTTTGCCCTCACGACCCTGGATACTGCCACGAGGCTCGGGAGGTACGCATGGCAGGAGATATTCGGAATGTTCACGGATACCAGCAAGGGCTTCTTCAAGGTATTAACCAACAAGTGGATTGCCTCAACAATCTTAGCGGTCTTCGGTGTTGCACTCGCTTGGAGTAACGAGTGGCTTATCCTCTGGCCATCCTTCAGCGGCATGAATCAGATGCTGGCGTCAATAGCACTAATGACGGTGGCCCTGTGGGTCAGTAAGGTTCAGAGGGCAGGAAAATGGAAGTGGGCAGTGGTTGTGCCCGCACTGTTCCTCTGGATAACTGTCACCCTGGCATTAATATGGTTCCTGATAACGGTAGTGCCAGGGATACCCAGTGCACTGACTAGGTACTCTGTAGGGTTCATAACCCTTGTAGGGCTCGCCCTCAATTTCATGCTGGCCTGGGAGTTCTGGCTGGCATGGAAGAAGCCAGAGGAAGAGTACACCACCCCCACGGCAGCGTGATTGTCTTTAACTTTTTCCACTTTTTGTTTGCTGGAGGTGTTGGAATTGTCCAAGGCAGAGAAGATCAAAAAATTTAGAGATTTCTTCCAGGGAATGATGGAATCTTTTAAGGACCAGTCAACCGGTTATATAGAGTTCGAGACGAGAGAGCTTGAAAACGTTTTTGCCCTTCTGATAATGGGTTCCTTTGTTGGAATACCCTCCCCGCCGACCACCCTGGTCATAAGACTCATGCCCCACATGGTAAGGGAGGTGTACGTTATGCAGATGCGGGCCGCAAATATGGACGATATATTCGGTGAGATAACCAGCATGTTTGATATAGATTGATAAGCGGGTGTGGAGGTGGTAACATGGATCATGACGACAAACAGGAGGTAAGGGAGTTTCTGATACCCAAGAAAAAGTTCCGGGTCATCTTTTTCATCGGAAAGGGAGGCGTTGGAAAAACAACAAGCTCAGCCGCGACCGCTTTGGCCCTCGCTAAGATGGGTTATAAAACCCTAATCGTCTCCATAGATCCGGCCCACAACCTGGGCGATGTCTTCATGAAAGAGCTGAGCGACAAGCCGAGGGAGATAGGCGAGAACCTCTACGCAAGTGAGCTTGACATGAAAAAACTGATAACCTCCTACCTGAAAAGGCTTGAGGAGAGCATGAAGCACATGTACCGTTACCTCACCGTCATAAACCTGGAAAAGTATTTTGAGGTTCTAAGTTTCTCCCCGGGAATCGAGGAGTACGCGACGCTTGAAGCGATAAGAGAGATACTGAACAGCGGTAAGGACTGGGACGTCATAGTTTTTGACACCCCTCCCACGGGCCTCACGTTAAGGGTCCTCGCGCTCCCCAGCATATCACTCATCTGGACTGATAAACTGATAGAACTAAGGAGGAAGATCCTTGAGAGAAGACGTGCCATCTCAAACATAAAAGGGAAACAGGAGTTTAAGATAGAGGGAAAGACCTTTGTACTGCCAACAGGGGAGGAAGAAGACGAGGTGATGAGGGAGCTTAAGGCTTACAGGAAGGAGGTGGAGTCTGTAAACACCATGATAACGGACCCAGATGTAACATCAGTAGTTGGAGTGATGAACCCTGAGATGCTCCCGCTGTACGAGACGGAGAGGGCATACGAGAGCCTTAGGAAGTTTAATGTACCATTCAACATGATAGTCATGAACAAGGTGATGGAACTGCAACCGGAGATACCGGAACTTAAGGTTAAGATAGACTCCCAGAAAAAGGTTCTGGAGGAGGTTGACGAGAAATTTAAGAACGTTGAAGTCGTGAAGATACCATTCCTGCCAAGGGAACCCCGGGGATTCAATGAGCTTGAGGTAATCGGGAAATACGTGGTGGGGATGACTTAAGTATGAACACAGGGCTCCTCTTCACAGTCATCCTGGTACTGGCGGGTATTGCTTCCCTTCAGTTCTACAGGGGAAGAAAGCTAAACCTGATGCTTATGGAGCACTACATAAAGGTGATAAAAGGCATCGTTAAGCCCGAGGACGAGAACTACGTATGGCTGGGAGGGTACATAGGTTTCAGAGCTGACTACAAGGTGAACAGAGAAAACATCAAAAAGTTCGAATTTACCCTCACGCTTCTCCCGAGACAGAGCCTTCTCTACTTTCCGATATCCATTGTGACCAGCAGGCACGACAAGCTTTACGTGGTAATTCGACCATTCAACAACATAAAGCGTGAGGCCCACCTCATCCAGAAGGGTTACTACAGGCTAAGGCCTGACATCGAGAACGAGGACTTTCTCCAAAAGGAGGATGTTGAGATAGCAGGCAAGACCTACGAGGCGCTCTTCGAGAAAAGACGCGATGTGGAAAAGCTCAAATCGCTCATTGAGGGCATGCCAGAACCCCACAACATAAAGCACGTTGCTTTAACACCCAAGACCAACGTGTTCTACGTCCAGATGAAACCTGAGCCCGATACAATCGAAGAGAACGTGAAGAAGCTCGTTGAATTCACTAACGGGGAGATAAAGGAGAGCCCGTTCTCTTCTTGAATTTCCCTTTTCAAGCGCAACCTATTTATTTGGTTGAACCATAGGTTATACATGGTGATATCTGTGGTTAGTATCCGTCTGAAGGTAGGCCCGAAGGGCCAGATAGTTATCCCCAAGGTTTTCAGGGAGGCCTATGGAATAAGGGAAGGTGGAGAGGTCATAGTGGAGCCCACGGACAACGGGCTAATAATAATGCCCCAGAAAAGCAAGGAAGACCTGATAAGAGAGCTCCTGGAATGGAAGCGCAAAAGAGCAAAGGGAAAGCCCGCCAAACTTGGGGAGCTTAAGGGGATAAGCCTCGAAGACGAGTTCGATGAGGTCTGGGGGATAGAGGAATGAAGCTCTTCATAGATGCGAACTTGATGATATATATGCTAACAAAAACTCCGGATGAAGCAGAAAGGCTCGTGGAGTTCTATGCGGATCTCGTTTATAACCATGCTCTCTACACCAACCCCTTAGTACTCGACGAAACAATTCACGTATCGAGAAAGAGGTATAAAGTCCCATATAAAACCTCCCTTCAGTTCATAGACGAAAAAGTCATTCCATACGTTAAAATTCTCCCGCTGACGATTCTTGATTACCTCACGGCCAAAGAAATAATCCTCAAATACAACCTCCGTCCCTCGGACGCCCTTCACGTGGCCACGATCCAAAACAACGGCCTTCAGGCGATCGTGAGTGAGGATGAGGACTTTGACAAACTCCCCATTAAGAGGCTCTGGCTGGAGGTTTGAGACATGGAAATCTACAATGCCAAATTTGGAACCCCTGAGCGGGGTTGGGTCGTTCTCGTTCACGGTCTCGGGGAGCACAGTGGAAGGTATGAAAAGCTCATCTCGATGCTCAACGATGCCGGCTTTGCCGTCGACACCTTCGACTGGCCTGGACACGGGAAAAGCCCGGGAAAGAGGGGACACACCAGCGTCGAAGAGGCCATGGAAATAATTGATTCAATAATTGAAGAATTGGGTGAAAAGCCCTTCCTCTTCGGCCACAGCCTCGGTGGCTTGACCGTTATCCGCTACGCCGAGACGAGGCCGGATGAGGTAAGAGGCGTCGTCGCTTCCTCCCCAGCACTCGCAAGAAGCCCAAAGACGCCAAGCTTCATGGTGGCGCTAGCGAAAGTTCTTGGAAAAATAGCCCCAGGTTTGACCCTTTCAAACGGCATAAAACCGGAACTCCTTTCAAGAAACCCAGACGCTGTGAAGCGCTACATCGAAGACCCCCTCGTCCACGACAGAATCTCCGGGAAGCTCGGCACGAGCATCTTCAGCAACATGGAGAGGGCACACAGGGAGGCAGAGAGAATTAAGGTGCCCGTTCTTCTGCTCGTCGGCACCGGCGACATCATAACGCCACCGGAAGGCTCAAGGAGGCTCTTCGAGGAGCTCACGGTGGAGGACAAAGAAATTAAGGAGTTCGAGGGGGCTTACCACGAGATATTCGAGGATCAGGAGTGGGGTGAAGAGTTCCACAGAACGATAGTGGGGTGGTTTGTGGAGCATTCTAAGAGGGCTTGAGATGAAGGTCGATAGGGAACGCCTTTTTTATATCTCCACGTTTATCCCTCTTCTGACGGTGCCGTGGCTCGGGACGACATGGCTAATCTTTACCCTCGTAGGGGTAGCCTACAAATTTAGGGAAAGGGCCTGGGTCTTTTACGAACGCCACGGAGGCAATTTTAAAGCGTACCTGCTTGTTGGGATGGCCTCGGCCTACCTCACGGAGGTTCTTGCGATAATAGACAACCTGAAGCGGCCTCCGGGGGGGAGGGCCCTCTTCAACCCAAACCCTCTGACTGACTTGTACCTAGCGTTCGCTTATTACCTCCCCTTCGTCCTCTACTGGGGGCTGGCGGTTCGGCGATACAACTACTCCTGGAAGGAGGTTTTTCTAATAGGTGGCGCCACTGGAATACTAATGGAGCAGATGGGGGCCGTCTTCCTGACCTTCAACCCCATAGTGTGGCTTTACGTCCTGCTGGTTTACGGCTCCTACAAAGCCATCCCCGTGCTCGTGGCGGAGCGCTGTTTGGAAGGAAGGGATAGAAAGGAGCTGAAAGTGTGGAAAAAGCTTGTCCTTGGAGCTCTGATAGGGTTCCTGGCATTCATCTCCGCTGGAGGTTTGCTGTGGGTCTTTCAGCGGGCGGCAGGGTTATAGTTAGCTTTATCTCTTCAAACACTCACTCAAAGCCCCAACCATCTCCAGGCTCTTTTTCTTTCTCCGTCTCTTTTTCTTCTAGAACAACCTCAAAGGAGCCTTCTTCAACAACATCCGGACGGAGTGGGATGTCGAGGATCAGCCTGACCCCGTATGTTCCGTGTCCCATGATGTACTCCCCTCCTCCCATGAGCCTCCTGAAGTCCCTTGGGGAGAAGCCTTCGTAGGCAACTATGAGCCTATCCTCCTCGGGTAGGAGCTCTTTCGAGAAGTCGAAGGTTGCCCCCTCCCCGATTTTGAAGCGGTTCCTCTCACAGGCCGTGTGAAATATCTCCACCTTTGCCTTCCTCGCCTTTTGGAGGGTGGCGTAGACGGTCCCGGCCAGGGATTTGCCCGCCCCCTTGAGGGAGAGCTGGGCGGAGTCGTTTTCCGTGGCGACCTCAACGGTGCCCGAAGCGTTGACGGTTCCACCTGAGGGCATTTAAAGAAGCAGGACGTTCTTGTAGGGTTCGCTCAGTATCCTTACCGCCGGAAACTCCACGAGCCCGCTGTCGTCTCTCTTCACTGTGACAATGAAAGGACCTTTGGGAAGCGCTATCGTCGGCCCCTCCCCGCTTTCAGTTCTCCTGAACGTGTGGGAAGTGTAGTAGTGCCTGTTCTTTCCGCTGCTTCTCCATTCTCCAGTGCAGGTGTAGGTTCCGACCTCATAACGGACGGGCTGTGGCAGGGTCACGGTCTCCCCTATGCTTGCATCCCTCATGAAGGAAGAAACCTTGCTCCTAGCGCTTTTAACCCTCAGCAGGAGAACGACTGGAACTGCAAAGAATATTCCCATGAACGCCAGAAATATCAACTGAAAGCTTGACCCGGCCATTTCCGTCAGCGGGAAGGCAAACATGAAGAAGACAACGGCAATGGCTATGAAAACGACCGCTCCCCCAATCACAGTTCTGGGAGGCTTGTACTCTAGAACCTTCATCCCAACCACCTCATGGCCGGTATCTGCTTTCCACCTGCGCCAGGCGGATCTTTGAGGTTATTCCCCTCGGCACGAAGTCCCGCGAAATCACCCTCCCAGTGCGGGTGTCGAATTTGGCGAAGTACGTCCCCTTTCCGCCGCAGCCCTTCACTCCTGCGACTCCTTCCTCAAGGTTGTGGAGAACCCATTCCACCTCGGTCCCATCCCCGTATTCATCCTCCACGAGATCCTTGAAGAGCTTGGTCAGAAAGCTCTCCAGGTACTGGTGTTCAAAGGCCAGAATCTCGCAGGTGGTTCTGTGAATGATCATCCTTCCGAACCTCTTCACCCCGCTGAACTCGACCTCCCAGTTATCGTGGAGGGAGAGGCTCTCAACAACCGGCCCTTCGTCGATCTCAGAGACCTTCTTGAGGGCTATTTCCTCAACGGTTTTCTTCTTCAAAAAGCGGTCGGTCTCTTCAATTCTGCCGTCCGAAATGACCTTAAGCTTAACTATGTGCTTTTCTCCCCCCAGGGTGAGGTGGAAAGCCCCCTCGCTCTCCTCTTCCAGCATGAGCTTGAAGCCCTTGTACCTGCTGAGGGCGATCTGCACCGCCGCCTCCCTGGAAATCTGGAGCTCTTTTTCCCTCACTTCTCCAGTCTTGCCGTTGTACTCTGCTCTTACCATCACGCCTTTGCCTTCGAACACCGCCCGGACGTTTCTGTGCCAGAGCACTCCATCCACCTTCAAGGAGAAGTCCCCAGGTTTGAACGGAAGGTTCTCCTCCTTCAAAATTCTCCCCAGTATCTGGGACGGATGGATTAACTTCTTCATACTACTGCTTTCGCCCGTCTCTGGATCAATCCCTAAAACCACCAATGCCTTCTCAGTTAGCACATCAGCGATAACCGAGTCTCCCTGCTTCTCCACGCTGACTACCTCACCATCGGGGTAGCGCTCCAAAATTATGAAAAGTATCGCACTCTCGTTGAGGGCCTTCCTAAAGAGGCCTATCTCTCCGCTGTATCGGTTTATCTCTCCCTCAATAACGTACCTCTCGGTCCTTCCCCTTACCAGAAGAACCTTGCCCTTGCCGACTTTGCCGGTCAAAGTTGGCTCCTCGCCGGTTTCTCTCCTTACGACCTCAGAGAACTTTTCAACGAGTTCATCCTCTTTTAGGGGACTTGCCCTGGCCTGAGTCCTTCCGTTTTCAAGGTTGAACTTTACGGTCGCTTTATTTTCCCCAATTGAGAGCTCGAGGACCGCTTCCGTCGGAATGTAAGCTTTTCTGCCCTCAACGGTCTTTAAGTCCAGGATTCCGCCTTTGGTGGCTTCCCTCACGAGCATCTCTTTTGGGTTCTCGATTCCCTCGAACAGTAGCTCTGAGGCTTGAACCGTCGCCACGTCCTCGAGGAGAACGCGCATAGCTACCCCCTTCAGCTTTCCCGAGTCGGTGTCGAGAACCACCCCTTCTTTCCGAATGAGGGCCCTCTTTGTGCCCTCCCCGGAAACCCACGTGAAAACGTGGACTTCCCTGAGTTCCAGCTTCAGCTTTTCAGGGCGTATTGATTCAGGACTAACCCCATACCTGTAGGAGAGCAGTTTTTTGGATTCTTCAATAAGTCTTGCCGGATAAACTGGATTCAGGAGAGGACCGTCAAGGATGAACTCCCTGAGAAAGCCCGTCTCGTCTTCCAGGGGTAGGAACTTCTCAAGGATTGTCTTTGGGGGCTTTATCTCGTGTAGGGTGAAAGCATCAGCTAGCCATTCCGGTGTTAGAACTCTCGCTCCCTCAACATCCCCCTCAAGCCTATCAAACGGTATGAGGACTACGCCATCTCCGTAATCAGCAAGGAGCTTTTGGAGTTTTTCTCCTTCAATGATCCCTCTCACGACGGCTATGGTCATTGTCTCCTTCTGGGTGAAGATGTTCTCCCTCTCGCCGATGACAACGGCAACCCTGGCTTTCCCAACCTTCTTGTACTCCCTCCCGACCTCTTGAAATCCGGCTTTTCTCAGGAGCTCGGACAGCCCCTCGACTATGAACTCCTCTGGTGCGATCTTAAGAACCGACGCGTCCCACTTCATTGCAATTCCCCCATAATCTATAGCGGAGCCGAGGAATAAATATCTTTCCACGCCTGGAGGTATCAAATTGGGACGAAACCTTTTCAATAAACACTGCAACGGGACAAAACTTCGAGAATAACGTGCAAATGTTATGAGTACACCAAAAGACACGCTCATTTAGGCATCTGGATTCACATTCAGGAAAAGATTAAAGTGAAGAGAACGTCCTCTCCTTTCCGAGTTAGATGTTCTCCCTCCTGTCTATGATATGCTCAAGCTCCGGGCCGGTCTTTATCAGGCCAACTGGAACGCCAACGCGCTCTTCTATCTCCTCAACAAAACCCTTCGCCTTCTCCGGCAACCTGTCGTACTCAGTTACTCCAAAGGCCTCCCTATCGTATTTGTCCAGCATCGTCAGGGCGAGCATTGTTGCACCGTTAATCCTGGCCGAGTAGCGGGCGAACTCGAAGTCAAACCAGCCGACTCTCCGTCTCCTTCCAGTGACGGTTCCGTACTCGACGACTCCGAGCTTTTCGGCCTCTCCCTGGCTCATCTCTGTTGGGAATGGGCCGGCCCCCACCCTCGTCGGGAAGCTCTTGAAGACAACGATGACGTCATCAACCCTCGTCGGCCCGATGCCAACGTCGCTCGCTATGGCAGAGGCGGTGATATCCTTGGAAGTCACATAGGGGTAGGTTCCGTAGTAGAGGCTCAATCCAAAGCCCTGAGTCCCCTCAACGAGAACGAGCTTGCCCTCGTCGATTGCGTCGTTCACCTCGGCGGCGACGTCCGTTAGATAGGGTTCGAGCTCCTTCACGTCTCTCGCGAGCTTCGCCTTCCTCATGACCCTGTCAGCGTTTGCAGGCCCGCAGCCACTCCCAGTAGTTCCAATCTCCTTGTGAAGGTGGCCGTTGCTCCTGTCGAACTTCTTGTGTTTTTCCTCGACTATCGCACAGCGGTAATCTATCCCGACCCTCCCGGCAACGTTGAAATCCTTAAGGTGTTCGAGCTCGTGAAAGAAAACGTCCGGATCGACGAGAACGCCCGCGCCAACGAGAAGTCTTGCTTTGGTCTGCATGAAGCCAGTCGGGAGCTGTCTTACCGCGTACTTCTTCCCGTTTATGAAAACGCTGTGTCCTGCGTTCGTCCCGACGCCACCGCGCGCTATCATGTCAGGTTTGTCCTTGAGGGTAAGGTAAGCTATGATAGAACCCTTGCCCTCGTCCCCCCATTGACCACCAACGACGATGTAGCTCGGCATGGCTCTTACCCATATTTAAGTCAAGAAGGGGTTTATAATGCTTTCTATTTAACACCTATATGTTAAACATGGCTCGAAACCATTAAATTGTTATGGTGGGAATTTTACACTGTGGTGCATATGGTCTGTTTGGAGATAATCCCGGTTGAAAAACTGTTGTTGTTAGGACTGAAGACGGCAAAGAGCTGGGGAACTGAACCTCGACGATCTAGCCGAGATTGTAGAGTTCAGGTACGCCATACCCTGGAACGTCACAACGGACTCGCTTGAGAAGGTGGCACTTGTTCTTGAAGACCTTGTGTACATAGCTCAGAGCCGGGGGAACTTCTGGAAAAAGAAGTCCTCAGTGACATGCTGAAGAAAAGAAAATATTAAAAGATACCGTGGGCTCATGGATAATGGGTATTCATCATGATTAAGAACAAGTTGGTCGTTGTTACCGGAGGAGCTGGTTTTATAGGCTCCCACATAGCCTGGGAGTTGGTTAAGGATAACGATGTGATAATTATCGACAACCTCCACACCGGAAAGGAGGAGAACGTCCCTCCGGGAGCAAAGCTCGTCAGGGCAGACGTGAGGGAATACACTGCCATAGCAGAGCTGATAAGCCAGGCGGACTACGTCTTCCACGAGGCGGCCCAGGTGAGCGTCGTCGAAAGCGTCAGAGACCCGGTTTTCACGGAGGAAGTCAACGTCCTCGGGACGCTCAACATCCTGAAGGCCCTTCTTGAAGGGCATGGGAAGCTGATATTCGCCTCCTCAGCCGCCGTCTACGGTGACAACCCCAACCTGCCCCTAAAGGAGACAGAGAGGCCGAGGCCGCTCTCTCCTTATGGGGTCACGAAGTGGGCAGCGGAAGAGCACCTCAGGGTTTTCCACGAGCTCTACGGCCTTCCAGTTGTTGCACTCCGCTACTTCAACGTCTTCGGGCCGAGGCAGAGTGCCAACCAGTACGCTGGAGTGATAAGCATCTTCATAAACCGCGCGCTGAGGGGAGAACCTCTCGTCATCTTCGGCGACGGGAAGCAGACGAGGGACTTCATCTACGTCAAGGACGTTGTTAAGGCGAACATCCTGGTAGCAGAGAGCAGAAAAGCCAACGGAAGGGTCTTCAACGTTGCCACTGGAAAGCAGACGAGCGTTCTGGAGCTCGCAACGAAGATAATCGAGATAACAGGCTCCAATGGTTCTATAGTATTTGACAAACCGAGGCCGGGTGACATAAGACATAGCCTGGCTGACATCAGCGAGATTAGAAAGCTCGGCTTTGAGCCGGAGTGGAGCCTTGAGGAAGGGCTGAAGAAGACGGTGGAGTGGTATGCTGAAGATATTCAGGGGGATGGATGAGGTTTTGATATCGATCCTGCATTATTCCTCCGCTATGCCCCTCAGCCCGGCTGAACCGGGCAGTGCTGTTTAAGATGTCTGGAGAGGAGAACGCGTGAGGTTCTTCTTTGTTCGTGCCGCCAATCATACGGGGCTAAGAAGTCTCCTTGGCTGATGAAGAGCCCACAGAGAGCGGTGCAGTCGGAGGCTGGGGACGGAAGACAAGCTTGTAATACCAGTAACCTACTGAAACAGAAGGTTCGGATCAACATAGTTTCTGACGACAATGAGGTAGTACTTACTGGGAACGTTGTTGTAGTCGCTCCACTGGCCCAGACCAATTCTTCCGTCTCCGTTTACGGTGATAGAATACCGGGACTTTTCAGTGTATGTGGAAACATTCCCAAAATTCCCATCTGGAGTCTTCTGGTAGAAAGTCAGCTGGCCATTGTAGAGTGTGACCGTAAAGGTTGTTCCCGCTCCTTTCAGTTATGGTTATGGGAGTGCAGAACTTCATGGTGTTGGCCGTTCCCTCTCCGAGCTCTCTGCTCATAACCAAGGATGTTTCCGGAAGTGAGCGTTGTCTGATAGTTTGGTGTTATAACTACAACGAGAGCCGTAACAACGTCAGATCTGCTGGCTCCTGTTTGAGAAACAAGTGAATAGTCCAAAATGCTCCCGGCTGTTAGATTAGACGTTAGAACGATAGAATAGCTGTACGCGAGAACATTGTTATTAGAGTCCCTAAGAGAAAACTAGATATGAGTGCCCGCGGGGGATCCTCCGAAAAAACCAGCTGTCCTCAGGGTAGGTTGGTATAAAACCAAATCGAACCCTGGAGAACAGGGGAGACTAGCCTCTGTAATCCTTCCCCAATCTCCTGCACGTCCATGTTTATACTGGGTAGGGCCAACCCAAAGCTCACCAGAATTAGAAGAATTGCCTGTGAGAGAACCAGCAACCTTCTCTGATTTAACGCTCTCATCGCTCATTGTATGCTCGTTCATCCTTAAAAGGTTGCCGCGAACCTCAAAGCTTATTAGTCTTTAAGTTAGGGATATAACCGGTGATTATTACGGTGGCGATACCCCACCCAATAGATCCGAGGATTATCAAGAGGATACGCAGGGAGCTCGATATTACACAGGAGGAGCTGGCAGAAAAAGCGGGGGTCACACAGGCGTACATAGCTAAGCTCGAAAACGGTAAGGTGGATCCAAGGCTCTCAACCTTCAACAGGATACTTACGGCTTTACTTGAGTGCAGGAAAGCCGTCCCCAAAGCTGCGGATGTCATGTCGTCTCCAGTCATATCTGTAAAGCCCTATGAGAAGGTTGAGGACGTTATCCGGCTGATGAACACGCACAACATTTCCCAGATTCCGGTGATAAGCGGGAACAAGGTCGTCGGCTCGGTCACGGAGCGCTCTTTGGTTAGAAAGAGCCTTGAGTATGAGGACATCTACGAGCGGAAGGTCATGGAGGTCATGGACGAACCGTTTCCGATAGTCAACGAGGAAGAAGACCTCGAAGTGGTCAAATATCTCCTTGAGGACCATCCGGCTGTTCTCGTTCAGGATAAGAACGGGGTTTTGAGGGGGATAATAACCCGCGTCGACCTTTTCAAGAGGAAGCAGGGTGAGTAGGGGAAACCCTTTAAAGCTGCCCTCCTACTTAGCCCGGTGATGTGAATGGTGGAGGCCAAGGGAAATGAGGAACTTGAAAAGCTGGCTTACGAGTATCAGCTCCTGCAGGCGCAGGCTCAGCTTCTGGCCCAGAACCTGGAGTTGCTGACCGTCGGAAAGAACGAGTTCGAGGCGGCGAAGGCCACTGTGGAGGCACTCAAAAAAGAGGGGAGGCAGAGCGAGATTCTTGTCCCCATTGGTGCGGGATCATTCCTCAAGGGTGCCCTCACAGATACTGAGCGGGCCATCGTGAGCGTTGGGGCTGGATACGCTGTGGAAAAGAATCTGGGTGATGCCGTGGAGTACTTTGAGGCAAGAATAAATGAGTACAGCGAGGCTATAACCAAGACCCGGGCGGCTCTTGGAGAACTGGAGAATAAACTTCAGGAACTGGCCAGAAAGGCTCAAGAGCTGAGCAAGTGACCATGTTTTTTTCGATTACTCTTCCTTAGTTTGATTTAAACTGGTCATTTCCACCTTCTTTTGGAGTGGTGTTCCTCTTCGTTCCTTTCCTCTGGATGCATATTTTGTAGAATTCATAAGTACAAACTGGGTCTGTTGGAGTATCTTCAATCCTTGAATGCATTTATGTATGCATTTATGTAGGTACTTGATGAATTATCAGCTATTGAGGTGATACATTGGAAATTTTTAATAGAAAAACTTAAATATGGCGCTATTGAGCAATTAGCGTTGTTAAGACAGGTTAAAATGAGGATGGGGGCAACGAGGGGGACCTTACTGGGAGTTCCCCCTTCCGTAGCCCCTCTTTGGCGAAAATCAGAGTTTGAATAAAGCCCCTTGAACAATGAAGTTCAAATGGTAATGCAGATAGAATAAGCTGGTGGCTGGGAATAAGATAGATGGAATCGAGAAAGTTTCTATCTTTTCATTCCATGTTTTTAATCACGCTGTTTTTCACAGCTGGACTTTTCCAAGATATACCCCTTCCGGCAAGAATAAATTCAGTTCCTCTACTCCTCTTAGGAATGGCACCATTTTTATTCCCTGCCGCACATCAAATCCCTCTATGTACGGGTTTATTGTTGGGAGGATAAGGAATTTTCCAGCCCTCACGAATACCTTGATCCTCTTTCCAGGGCTTCCTACGGTGTACGCGGGATGAATGTGCCCCAGATATCCCTCCCCGAACTCTACTGTGGGAAGGTTTGTGTGGCCGTGAAGGTATAGGGCACCATCGAGGATCAGATAATCGAGAACGCTGATGTTTGGGAATGGGGATGCCGCTTCCTCTATCCTACCGTCGTGGTTGCCCTTGGTGATTACAACGTTAATCCCCTTGAGGCTGGAGAAGAACTCCATTAATATCGTCTTCACGGCAAAACTGAGCCCGATTGGCTCCTTAATGTCCCCTAGAATGATGAGAAGGTCTGGGTCTTTTTCCTGGATGAACGATGCAAGTTTCTCCTCAAAATGTGTGCGGAGCCTGAGTCCGCGCGAGAATTCAAAACCTACATGAGGATCGGAGATAACGAGCGTCTTGCCGAGGGAAGTGTGAAAAATGAGGGACAGGCGCTCGAACTCGCGCCGTATCCACTCTGACTCCATGTATTGCCCACCGGGGTGCTATTAGATGAGACCGCGCTCCTTTCTGCGCTGCCTCTTGAGCCTGCGGACCCTCTTCTTTATCCACTTCCACCTCATCCTGCCCTTCTTCTTCCACTTCCTCGGTCTCCTCTTCATGAGCGTCACCTCCACTTTCCAGCCACACTTTCCCAGCGCCTTTTTAAGCTTTTTCCTTCTAGGCTTTTGGGATATTTCCCAGAATGCAAAAACCCTCCCCCCGTTGCGCGGGAGCCAGAAACTGCCGTGAGATGGCTCTAAAAACTTATTTTACATCACTGGTTTTAATGCTTCCTTCTTTGATATACTCCTTTTTAAACAGATAAAACGTTAAATGCGTTATCTTGGCTAGTTCATTGTTATAATATGGCGTATTTTCCCGGTAGGTATACCTAAACAGGACTTTAAAATTCTGAAAAATTTTAGCTCTCAAAACGGCAATGCTTATTTACCTTTTGTGACAGAATGAGATACAGGTGAGCAATGTGGTTAAAGTTGCGTTCGGGCAGATGAACCCGGTGTTGCTCAGTCCTGGGGATAATCTCTCAAAGGCGGAGGCTCTTGTAGAAAGGGCCGCCTCAGAAGGGGCCAAGCTCATCGTTCTCCCTGAACTCTTTGATACGGGATATAATTTTGAAAGCAAAGAGGAGGTCGAGAGCGTCGCCCAGCCGATTCCCGACGGAAAGATCACCCGGTTTCTCATACGTACTGCCAGGAAACATGGGATTTTCATAGTGGCAGGAACCGCCGAGAGAGACAGCCTGGGCAGGCTATACAACTCTGCCGTCGTCGTTGGGCCCATGGGTTACATTGGAAAATACCGCAAAATCCACCTCTTTGCCCGTGAGAAGGAGTTCTTCGAGCCGGGCAACCTCGGATTTCAGGTTTTCAACATTGGCTTCGCGAGGATAGGGGTTATGATATGCTTCGACTGGTTCTTCCCCGAGGGCGCGAGAACCCTGGCACTCAAGGGGGCGGAGATCATAGCCCACCCCGCCAACCTCGTCATGCCCTACGCCCCAAGGGCGATGCCGATAAGGGCCCTGGAAAACAGAGTCTACACGATAACAGCGGACCGTGTTGGGGTTGAGAGAGGGCTCCGCTTTATTGGAAGGAGCCAGATAAACTCCCCCCTCGCGGAAACTCTTGTTGAGGGGAGTGAAGATGGAGAGGAAGTTGGAATAGCTGAGATAGACATCTCCCTTGCACGGAGCAAACAGCTCAACGACTACAACGACATCTTCCGGGACAGGAAGCCCCAGTACTACGCCCGCTAGCGCCTTGGATGCCCGAAGTAGATAACGTCGCTGACTCCAACGACGCCGTGCTCCCTTCTCGTTATCACCCTCGCCTCCTCGAAGAGTATCTTCCCCATTCCAGCCAGTCCAGCTAGGTCCCAGTACCTAGTGTCAACTTCCCCCATCTTCTCCCAACCTGGTAGTTTGTAGTACCCCCTCCGGATAGTGCCTCTGAGGGGGTTGTATCCCTCGTCAAGAGATACTATGGTGCAGTCATCTCCCTTTGCTTCTGGCACTATCTCCCGGTAGTTCCTCCCATAGAAGAATGCCCCAAAGCGGTCTGTTTCCTCAAGCATGAAGACGCCGGTAGGGATGAGGACTTCCGCAACGTTCCTGAAGAGGTCCGCCGCCTGGTAGGGGTCGAAGTGCGGCATAGTGTTTCCCCAGAGCAGGACGACATCAAACTCGCCGAGTTTTTTGAGATCGTCAAGGCAGTCCATTACGGCACCGTAGACTTCTCTCTCGTCCTCAAGCCAGGAATCAACTTTTAAGAGGTCGTCTTTTCTCTTGTCCACGATGGTCAGGGAGCCCTCAACGTTCCACTCGCGGAGGGTTTCAAGCAGAGCCGCGCCAGCTATCCCAGTTCCTGCGCAGAGGTCTAGAATCTTAAGCTTTCTCCCCTCGGGGAGAAGGGCCTCCTTTATCGCCCAGTTAAAGAAAGCCCTGAGGGAAAGGTACCTCCTCTGAGCCACTTCATTTTCAGGATCCATATTTCTCCTCCAGAGGTGAGAGTAAAGCTCATCCAGCGACATGTTCTTCCCCCGGAGAAAGGGAGGAACACAAATTTAAGAAGTTAGTGCTCATTGGGGGAGCTTTAGTGCCATAATAAAGGCAATACCCAGGGGCACAGTTGTGCTAATAAAATTAAGCTGGAAGCTTATTCCTGAGAGGTAGCCACCTATGAGCGGTCCAACTACCCAGCCAAGGCTCATCATCGCGTTGAGAAGCCCCATACCCTGAGCTCTCTCCGAGACACTAACTTTCTCCGCCACGTAGGCGGAGGTTGAGTTTATTGTCATCACCCACTTAAGGCCGGAGAGGAATGCAACGCCGAAGAGCAGCCAGATGTTCCTCACTATGCCGTAGAGGAGGAACGCTACAATGTATCCGGCTATGGCTATTAAGTAGAAGCGTCTCGCTCCGTGCCTGTCGATGAGCTTCCCAATGAAGTAGCCCGTCAAAGCGGCAGCGAGGCTCTCTATTCCGAATATCACTCCAACGCTCCATCCCCCAAACGTCTGGCTTAGATATACGGAAACAACCGAGTAGAACTGTCCGCTGGCCACCATAACGAGGAAGACGGTTAGATAAAACAGCCCCAAGTCCCTTCTCCTGAGGAGCGTCATGAACGCTGAGCCCTTAACCGTCGTCCTCCAGCCTTCCCTTCCCTCCTGTACGAGTATCATGCCGCGCAGGGAGCGCCTGCCGAGGGGCCTCTCGCGGATGAAGAGGGATAAACCAACAGAGAAGAAGAGGATTCCACCGGATATAACGAAGAGCTTTTTGACGCCGACGTATCCAACTATTGCCGAGCCAAGGAAGTTACCGAGCATGTAGCCGGCGTTCTCAACCGAGTTAAAGAGGCCGAATATGGAGCCTGTTTTGGTTGATAACTCAGATATGAGTGCAGAATGGGCTGGGGTCAGTGCCGAGCCGAAGACCCCCTGGAGGGTTCTAAGAATGAGAACCTGGCTAGGTGTGGCAGCGAGGGCCATTGTGGCGTAGAACAGCCCGAATGAAGATAATCCAAAGGCTATGAAACCCTTTCTATTTCTGCTCGTGTCTGAGAGCCAGCCGAAAGGATACTGAAATATCGTGGAGGTCAGGTTAAATACGACGCTCAGAAGGCCGACGGTGAACATACTTGCTCCAAGGAGCCGCATGTAGACGCTTAAGTAGGGAAAGGCCATGCCGAAGGCCATGTTGGCAAAGAACATCGCAACTAAGAAGACGAGCGTGTTCCTCCGCTTAACCCTAAGCTTTTTTAGTTTGAGCGTCCTCTCGCGCTTTCCCTGTGTTACCACTCGATCTCTCTTCCCCAGGGGCATGTTGGGGGGCTATATTAAGGGATTTATAAAATTTCTGTCGAAATGGTGAGAAAAGGATTGAAAAGGTTATTGGTATATTTTCCTCAGGGCGTCCTCCGCCGCTTTTATGGTTGCGGGGGCAGTTGGTGCAGGCGTTAGGAGCGGATGCGTGCCTATTTGGAGGTTGATATACTTGGCGGCGGTGTAATCGCTCTCTATGGCAAATCCGATGAGGTTTATCATCTCACCGACGGTGTCTCCTCCAGCCAACTGACCACCCAGGAAAAAGCCTCCCTGCTTCGTGAAGATCAACTTCGCCGAGACCTCGCTTGTCTCAGGAAGTGATGCCGGATGCTTGTCCGGCACGTCGCTCCTGCCCACCACATATTCAAACCCTTCCGCCCTTGCACTCCTTTCGATAAGCCCTGCAGCTCCGAGGGAAAGGTTCCCTACCTTGGTGGCGAATATGCCGAGGGTTCCTTTAAACTGCTTGAAGGCTCTTATTTTGTATAGGTTCGCCCCCGCTATTCTAGCCTCGGCAGTGGCCACCGATGCTAGGAGGGTGAGTTTGGGCTTCCGCGTGAAGAAGTCGCGCTTCTCGGCGCAGTCGCCGACCGCAAAAACGTCCGGATGGGAGGTTCTCATATACTCGTCTACTTCGATCCCGTATCTGCTGACCTTCAGTCCCATCCTCTCGGCGAGCTCCGTGTTGGGCCTAACCCCCGCGGCCACTATCACGAGGTCAGCGTTCAGATTTTTGCCGTTGGAGAGGCGGACCCCTTCCACGGATTTTCCGCCGGTTATCCCCTTCACCTGGCTGTTCGTGTAGACGTCAACGCCCACCCTCCTGAGTTCGGCTTCGGCCATCTCGCAAAACTCGTCGTCGAAGGAAGCATAGAGCACGTTAGGGAGCATCTCTACTATCGAAACGTTTTTACCCAGCTTTCTGAGTTCATCGGCGAACTCCACGCCTATGAAGCCACCACCGATTATCACGATATCTTGACTCTCCTTGATTCGCTCCCTCATCGTTGACAGATACCTAAAATCTTTCTTTACTTGAAACACGTTCTCTTTGTCAGCCCCTTTTATCGGCGGTACCACTGGTCTGGAACCCGTGGCCAGGATGAGCTTTTCAAAGGCAAGTTCCTCGCCACCCCGGGTTTTTGCAATCTTCGGCCCCAGGTCAACTGAGGTTATCTCATCAATCACCAAATTTATCCCGCTCTTTTTGAGAATGTCATTGGAAATAACGTCCTTTTCCACGCTCTCCAGTGTTCCGAATATGTATGGTATGCCGCAGGGAACGAGGGTTTTCTCTTCCTTCCGCACTATCGTAACGTCTTTATCGGGATAATTGCTCTTTGCGGTCAGTGCGGCCACTATTCCGGCCGCGCCTCCTCCGATTATCAAAACATTCGTTTTTATCATTGTCCTCTCCCTCCAGAGCAATAAAAAACATGAAGAAAAGAAAGGGTCATCCCATCTGGATGGCCTTTCCGCGGAGTTCGCCGCGCTCGAAGCGGTAGGGGTCATAGAAGTCGAGGGGCTTGTTCGTCTTCCCGTCCACGATAAGCTCTGCGAGGGCCTCTCCCACGACTGGGGCGAGCATGAAGCCGTGTCCGCTGAAGCCCGCCGCGATGTAGAACTCGTCTATCTCGTTTATCCTACCAATTGTTGCGTTTCCGTCGGGCGTTTCGGCGTAGAACCCGCCCCATATCCTGATGACGTTCACATACTTGAGCGCGGGAATTATCCGGGCGAAGCGGTAGCTGACACCGCGAAGGAACTCGTAGGTTGGCGTTATATCGTAGGTCGGCCCGTACTTGAGGCCGTAGCCGCCGATGACACCCCCTTGGTTTGCCTCCTGCGTAAGGTAAACACCGCCGTGTTTGAAGGAGACCACCATCGGTTCTATCTGGCCAGGTTTTATTGGCTCGGTCTTAACGCCCTGATGCTTGTAGGGGTGGATGGGGATATCAACCGGAACGCCCGCCATCTCGTTTATCTTCGATGCCCAAGCGTTGGCCGCGTTTATCACCCGCCCCGTTTTTATCTCCCCTCTGTTCGTTACAACGGCCTTTATCCCCCCGTTTTCAACTTTGATACCCTTTGCCTCTGTGTACTCGTATATCTCAACACCAAGCCTTTTGGCAGCTTCCGCGTAGGCAAAGACGGCTTTAAACGGGTTCGCCTTTCCGTCGGTGTGGTTCCAAGCGGCTCCTATCACCCCATCTGTGTTTAGGAGCGGGACTATCTCCCTGGCCTCCTCTGGGGTTATTATCCTTGATGGGACGCCAAACTTGTTCTGAAGGCGGACGTTCTTTTTAAATGACTCAAGCTCTTCCTCGTCGTAGAGCAGGAAGAGGTAGCCGCTCTGCGTGAACTCGACGTCGTGTCCCAGCTCCTCCTTCAGGCCTTCCCAGATTTCGACGGAGCGCTTCATCATCCTGATGTTAGCTTCGTCGCCGAACTGCTGCCTTATTCCGGTTCCGCAGCGGAAGGTTGAGCCGTTGCCGAGATAGCCCTTTTCAAGAACCACCACGTCACTTTCGCTGAGCTTGGCGAGGTTGTATGCTATGCTGAGGCCTATTATACCGCCGCCGATGATGACCGTCTTTGCCTCACTCTTCATCGTCATCACCCATCTCGCCCGCCAAAACCCCCATCATCACAGGCCTGACGGGAACGCGCGTTGCCGGAACCGGAATCTCATCGGGCTTCTTCCCGGTCTTCCTGGCGATTATCGAAATCACGAGGGGAATGCACGTCCTTCCCTGGCAGGGACCCATCCCAATCCTTGTGAGGCGCTTTATCTCCTCGATGTCGGTGATTCCCCGGTCTATCAGGTCCTCTATCTCCTTCTGCGTGACGTCGTTGCACCGGCAGATTATTATCTTTTCCCTTGGGTCTCCTGTGTTCTCAGTCATCTTCACCATCTCCCGGCACCTTAATCGACCTGACATCCCACGCCAGTTCCATAGGCACCTCCACCGTAACGACGGCGGTGTCGCCCATGCTCTTCTCGC
The DNA here is from genome assembly GCF_012027595.1 of Thermococcus sp. Bubb.Bath. Classification (NCBI taxonomy): domain Archaea; kingdom Methanobacteriati; phylum Methanobacteriota; class Thermococci; order Thermococcales; family Thermococcaceae; genus Thermococcus; species Thermococcus sp. Bubb.Bath. The sequence continues at coordinate 41,235 of NZ_SNUR01000001.1, forward strand.
GCGGTATTACTAGTGTGACCTTCCCTTTTCCAACGGGTTCTCCGACGCGGTTGAGGAGAATCACCTCATCACCGCGCTTTGGAACCGGGAGAAGTTCGTAGGGCATCGTTATCCTCGCTTTGTCCCCGACGTAGTGCACCATGAAGAACGCCAGTCCGGGGCACACCTGAACGCACAGGGAGCAGCCAATGCACTTATCGTAATTGACAACGGGCCTATCGTTGGGAGTTGGCATGCTTATCGCGTTGACCGGGCAGACTTCCTTACATGGCGTGCAGGGTATCTCCTGCGGGCATTCTGGAACGGCAACGGGCTTCATCCTCAGCCTCTCTTCACTCGGCTTGGGGGTCATCTCAAAGAGCTCGTCAACGGTGAGGTACCCCTCCCTGAGAAAGTGCGGTATTTCATTACTCATACTCCCGCCTCCACAGCCCTTTTGACAAAAGCGCTGGCGAAAAAGAGGACTCTACAGCCCATAACGTCACCGCGGGGATACAACTTCATACCCTCGCCTCCCCGGCTTTCTTAAGCTCGGCACCGGCCATCGCCTTCCTTATTCCCTCGAGTATGTGTTTTCCGAAGGGTCCGGAGCGGAATTCGTCAAGGTCGCGCTGGGCTTTCCTTATTTCGTTGAGCCACTCTGAAGAAGCAACTCCGGCCTTGAGCGCCGCGGCAATGCCTGCTATCTTCCCTTCGAGCATTGCAGTGGTTGCTTCTTCTATTCCCGCGGAGTCTCCTGCGACAAAGATTCCCTGAACGGTCGTTTCCATCCTCTCATCCCTTACCGCCACGTGTCCGCTGAGCTCCCTCACGTATCTTATCTGGCAGCCCGCCTGGTGTAGGAGCTCTATGCTTGGCCTCAACCCGACGGCGAGCGCCACGACGTCAACGTCGAAGACCTTCTCCGTTCCTGGAATTGGTCTCCAGTTGTCGTCGAGCTGGGCCACCACCGCCCTCTCAACCTTTTCCTTTCCCTCTGCGCGCAGGATGGTGTGCCTCGTGAGTATCGGGACTCCCAGCCTCCTCACCTTGGCCGCATGCACGAAGTAACCCCCGACCCTTGGCATGGCCTCGACTATCGCCTTCACCTCAACGCCGGCCTGTATGAGCTGGTATGCCAGAATCAGCCCGACGTTGCCTGCTCCGACGATTAGAACCCTGTCCGCTGGCTTTACTCCATAGGTGTTCATGAGGGTTTGTATTGCCCCCGCACCGTAGATTCCAGGTAAATCGTTGTTCTCAAAGGGAATCATCTTCTCCATCGCGCCCGTTGCCACGACGAGGCTCTTTCCCGTAAATTCTATGAGCTCCTTGTTCTTCCTGATGGCAGTTACGAGCTTTTTATCCCCCTCCTGGAAGATTCCAACGGCGGAGGTTTCCGTGAAAACCTGTATTCTCTCCCTCTTTTTCACTTCCTCCGTGAGAATGCGGGCTATCTCAACGCCCCTGACACCTGCGAACTGCTCCCGCTTTCCAAAGAACTTGTGGGTCTGCTTGACGAGCTGACCGCCGAGCATGGGCTGTTCGTCGATTAGGATTACATTTGCTCCGGCGTCAGCTGCGTGGATTGCTGCCATCAGGCCGGCAGGTCCGCCGCCGATTATGACGACATCGGCCTCGTATCTGGGTGCATCCTTCCACTCCGGCGGCTTTGCGGTTCTTGGGAGCTCTTCCTTGCCATTTTGGGTCTCTACCCTCATGCCGTCCTCAACGAGGGTTATGCACGAGCGGACGTTTGGGATGCCGTTTACCTTGACCAGACACGAGGAGCACTTTCCTATTGCACAGAACAGGCCCCTTGGTCTGTGCTTCTCGCCGCTGTAGCTGAGAACCCTTATTCCAGCAGCGTGCAGGGCCATCGCTATCGTTTCCCCTTCGTAGGCCTCTATTGGCTTTCCGTCAAAATATATCGTTACCTTTCTGCCCCTTCTTTCATTGAAGCTCAGAATGGGATGTTCTTTAAGGCGTGCATCCCCCGGATGGGGTTTCCCCGAAGAATCCCCTTCCGTAGGCCTAGGCCCTTCCATGTTATCACCTCGAAGACATTAAGAGCGCTCATAGATGGCCCTCGATGTTTATAAACGTTAAGATGCACATCAACAGAGAAAATTAATATGTAAAAATATTTATGTGCCCCTTATTTAGAAAGAACCCGGCATTCTGCCGCTAGCGGGCGTGAATCTCCACGATATCCCCGTCTTCAAGCACGTGGTCTGCCCCAACGCGCTGGCCAGGGAACTTGACGCTCTTGCCCCACACCCGTGCGTAGCGGAAGTTTTTGGCAAAGTCCTTGTGAATCCTCTCCGCGAGATCCATGACCGTCGAGCCCTTCCTAAGGGCCACCGGTGGGTATGCAGGGTCTTCACCTGGGCTCTTCGTGAAGACACGGATTATCCCGGCCAGTTCGTAGAGCTCGTCCTTCAGTCTGTCCAGTTGTATCTTCCTCTTCGCCGAGACGGGAACGATCTTGAAGCGGTCTTCATATTCTTTAACCAGCTTTTCGTAGTTCTCCTTGCTGCCCGGGGAATCTCCCTTGTTGGCGATGATTATGGCCCTTTTCCAGACGAGGCTCTCATCGAGCGCGTCCGCGAACTCCTCCAGAGTTACCGGCTCCTTGACGGTTATCTCGGCGGAGTGAATCCTTTCCTCGTACACCATTCTCTTTGCCTCGTTCACGTCTCCCCTGATGTTTTCCACTCCGTTGATGATGATTCCACCACTGGCAGTCCGCTTTATCTCTACCCTGGGTCTCCTCCGGTTCACCTTTATCCCGGCCCTCTCGAACTCCGTCAGGAGGGTTTCCAGTTGCTTAATCGGGTCGTGGGAGAGGTCAACAACTATGGCTATGGCGTCGGCGTTCCTCACGACACTCAAAAGCTGGGGCCCCATGCCCTTTCCGAGGGCGGCACCCTCAACGAGTCCAGGAACCTCAACTAGCTGTATCTGGACGTTCCTGTGGTGCATCATGCCCGGAATCGGCTCGATTGTAGTGAAAGCGTAGTCGGCCACGTCGGTATCGACGTTGGTTAAAACTTTCAAAAGGGAGCTCTTACCCACGTTCGGGAGGCCAACGAGGACTATCTGCGCGGCCCCTTCCTTTTTGACAGCTATGGAGTAACCGCCGCTTTTCTTCTGTTGCCTCTGCTTTTCAAGCTCCTTTCTCAGTTCAGAGAGCTTTCGCTTTATCTGGAGCCTGAGCTTCTCGGTTCCCTTATGCTTGGGAACCGTTGCGTACATCTTCTCAAGGGCCCGTATCTTCTCCGGAATCGTCTTTGCCCTGTGGTACTCTTCCTCTGCCGCCAGGTACTCTGCTGTCACGTTCGTTGGCATGTTCACCACCCTGCTCCGAACCTATGGAGAACTGGCGTTTTATAAAGATAATGTGGCCGACTTTCAGTTGGCCCCCCTTGGGTCTCCCCAAAAATCGGCAGGTTTATATAGCCTTTCGAAAATTTTTTGTGGTGGTGTCATTGAGGGGAGGCCTTGATGAAGTAGATAAGAAGATACTCGCGATACTTCAGAGGAACAGCAGAACACCCCTAAGAGAGATTTCCAAGGAAGTAGACCTCGCTGAGTCCACGATATATGAGAGGATAAAGAAGCTTAAAGAGAAGGGAGTTATAAGGCGCTTCACGGTTCTCCTTGACCCGGCATCAATAGGGCTCGGTATGCTGGCGTTCGTCTTAATAAAAGCGAAGGCAGGTATGTATTCTAACGTTGCTGGAGAGCTCAAGAAGTACCCTAAGATTGTGGAGGTCTATGAGACCACCGGAGACTACGACATGATAGTCAAGATACGGGCCCAAGACAGCGACGAGCTCAACGACTTCCTGGACAAGATTGGGGACATAGAGGGCGTTGAGTCCACCCATACAATGGTGGTCTTAAAGGCCCACAAAGAGGACATGGAACTCCCGATCGAGTGAACCTCTACTTTTTTAAGCTCTCTTTTCCAACTCAATCTGCCGACAGTGAGGGGACATTTTGTCTCCTCATGGGCTCGGTTAATCCGCCCCCGCAAGGCATCGGGTTCTATGAGCGGGGAGTGCTCACGCCGAGCCCACAGGGCCGGGAGCATCCACCCGCGCGATGAATGAACGCGGGTCTCTGTACCCGGCCCACAGCTGCGACTTTTTCCGGCACAATGTTTTTAAGGGGTATGAAAGTCTACTTTCATAGGGACGAAACCATGGGTGCAAAAGAGGACGTCTACAAAAAACTGGAGGGAATTCTGCGTGTAATGGGGCTCAAAAAAGGAGAGCTCAAGATATACCGCCTCCTCCTGGAGAAGAAGCGCCCTATGAGGATAACCGAGATTCAAAAGGAGCTGGGGATAAGCGAGCGCTCCGTCAGGGCCCACGTCCTCAACCTGTATCGGAAAGGAATTCTTCAGAGGAAGCTGGTTGAGCAGGGCTGGCTCGGCTACGTTTACACCGCCACCTCGCCCCGCGAGCTTCTTGAGAGAATAAAGAACAACATCCTAAAGAAAATAGATGAGCTTGAGAACGAAATCTCTGGGGATTAACCTCTCCATCTCACCAGACCACTTTTCTCCGCCAGTTCCATGAGTTTTTCGAGCTTTTCCCTCTCCACTTCCCCATATTCCTCTTTCAGCGCCGTGTAGGCCTCTCCCTCCGGAAGGAGTTCTCCAAGCATTATCAGTTCGTGGAGGTGGACGACCCTCCTCCTGTCCTTTGTTAACTCCTTGAACTCATCGAGGTGCTCCTTCGCCTTGAGTTCCATTATGTCCTCTCCCATCCTCCCCCTGAGGGTCCACTCAAGCCAGGGTTCAGCATCAAATCTGTGCCCAAGCTTGGTTCCCAGGAACTCCGAGTCGCGTGCTAGTCCCATCATGACTAACTTTTCCGCAACCTCTGTTTCGCGCTCCATTGAGAGCTCCCCGAGGTACCTCATAGCGTAGCCTCTGGAGAAGCGCTCTAGCTCTTTGGAGGGTACCTCCGCGAGGAAGAGGGCGGAAGAGAGGACGGCGTCCCCTATGATCCTGATTGCCTTAAGGCTGAGCTTCTCCACGGTATCTGCACTTGAGTGGTAGAACCTGTCGGGCCACGTTATCGGCATTACCGATGGAATACCGAAGAAGTTGAGAACGTCATGGTCGCTTCCCATCTCGTAGGGAAACGTCCTGAGCTTCATGCCGGGCAGCGGTTCCCCCGTCAGGCTCCTGCTTCCTGAGACGTTCGCCAGCTCAAGGGCCCGCTCAAGGACACCCGAAACAACCGAGAACCTGGAAAGTGGTGTCCTTACCACCATTAGGGTCGAACCGGAGCGGTCCTGGCTTCCCCCAATCATATCTAGGTTGAACCCAGCGTAATAATCCTGAGGGTCAATGTCTCCGGCAAAGAAGGCCTGTGTCCCGTAGTATTCAGGAACCCAGAGGAAGGAGAAGCCAAAGCGGAAAGAGTTGTCCCAAAGCCTGCTGAGAACCCTTGCAAGTTCCATTAGCATGGCGCTTCCTGAGGCGTTGTCGTTGGCCCCCGGTTTGGGGTGACAGATGTGGGCGGTGAATGCTACGAAGGGAGGGTCCCCGATCCTTGCCTGGAGGATTGGAAGGCGCTCCTGTGGAGGAGTCTCGACTTGGACTGCGAACCTGGCACGAACTTCCAAGCCGGAGAGCGACTTCTCGATAACCTTGTTGGCCCAAACCTCTGACACGGTTAAGGCTGGGATTCCGGCCCACTCAAGGTCTTTTTTACCCAGGAAGAGTCCGATGTATGGGAAAGCCTCCCCTGTTCCCCTGCGATAGGCGATGAAAGCAACCGCTCCCTCTTCGTTGGCCCTTTTGTATGCTTCCCTCCAGTCCTTTCCAACGAGGACGACCTTTCCTTCTGCCCTCTTCCAGTCTTCCTCTCTGATTATTGGGAGTACGGTTCCCTCCCCTTCTCCAGACGGGGAGTGGGCCATGACGATTAGGGGTGTCTCGGCCGATGTAACCCTCCTACCCCCAATCTCAAGCTCCGCGTGAAGGAGGTTCCATGCTATAGGGCTTCTGAGTGTCAGGTAGAAGCTCTTTCCATCGTACGTCCTGTCGAGCCGTTTTGATTCGATACCCCACGCCGAGAGCTCCTCCTCTATGTATCTAACGGCCTCAACGAGCTCTTTTGAGCCCTGTATCCTGTGGAACTGGGCTATCTCACCGATATCGTGCAGTACCCGGTCAGTATTGATTCGAGCCTTCTCTGTGTAATTTTTCAATCCCAACTTACTCCTCCCCCAGCTTCAGCATTCTGGGTATTTCAAGGTGCTTAAGTGTATCCAGAAACTCCGGCGGGAGAACGAGCTTTGTGGTCTGGAGGAAGCGGGCAAATTCCGCTCTAATCTTCTCTTCCGCGGGTCTGGCGGTCTCCTCTGGGGGAGCGACTATCTTAGGCTTAGGTCTAACCTCCTCGCTTATCTTGCCCTTTTCTATGAGTCCGAGATGGATGTCCTCCTCTTTCTTCTTTGCTCCGTCCTCCTTTCCCCTAGCGTACGCCTCCTTTACAAGGGAGTAAACTCCCAGCTCCTCAGCCTTCTTGTACAGCTCTTCCCTTTGCTCCCTTGCCCAGCCCAACCAGTCACTGTGGCCGTGGTAACCCAGGAAGTAGCCAAGATTGTAGGCCTCTTCAAGAAGCCCGCGAACCTTCTCTTTATCCACTGTTTCCTTCTTCTTTGCCATCGCAATCACCTCAGAACGGGGCCTCCTGATAGACCCTAATTCCCTCGTCTGTGAACCGTATCCGCTTCATGTTGCTGTCGTGGGGCACTCCATGCATCTTCAGCACCTGCAGGGCTCTCACCATCTGGTAGTTCCTCATGAAATGGTGTATCACTATGACACCGTCCGATAGGTAGTGCTCGTCTGTGTATGCGTCACCCTGGAGCATTTCTGCGGTTACCACTGTTGTGATTTCCAGCTCTTGGAGGGCTCTGATGAACCGCCCCAGCGCCCAGCGCTTGTTATCCGGGTCTTTAACCAGGTGTTCCATCGATGTAAATGAATCGATAACGACCCTACTTGCCCCCTCCTCGTTGATTATCTGGAGGATCGTGTTGAAGAGCTCGTTCCAGGTGAGGCGGTATTCGGTGCGCAGGAGCCGGCTTCCAAGGTCGTGGAAGGTTATCGTCTTGGACTGGAGGTATCCAAGCAGGCCAAAATTGTAACGCAGCATATCCTGCACTATGATTTTTGGGTTCTCGACCAGGGAGATGAACGTACCTTTCTCCCCGTTTTTCGCGCCCTCCACCAGAAACTGAACTCCGATGGTGGTTTTGCCGCTTCCCGGCGGCCCTGTGATGAGATAAACCCTGCCTGGAAGGAAGCCCCCACCTATAACTTCATCCAGCCCTGGAATTCCTGAGGGAACACGTTCCAGAGTCTTCAGTATTTCGCCAACGTAGACCACCTTTTTCACCGTGACTACTACGTTGTTTGGATATTTAAGTTATATCCCGCGGGAAGTTTATAAACTGATGAAGTCAATGGGATGAGGTGAGAAGATGAGATTGGCGGCTTTTGATCTTGAGGGAACTCTGGTGAAATCAGTTTCGGGTTGGGTTGAGCTCCACAAACGCTTTGGGACGTGGGATAAGGGAAGCGAGTACGCTCAGATGTTCTTCAACGGTGAAATCGACTACGCGACATGGGCCAGACTGGACGCCTCACTGTGGAGGGGGCACCGGAGGGAGGAGATACTGGAGTGGGTGGAATCCCTTGAGTATATGGAAGGGGTGAGGGAGCTCTTCGACTTCCTGCGAAGAAACGACTTCAAAACTGCCATTCTGAGCAGCGGCTTGATGTGCCTTGCCAGTAGGGTTGGAAAGGAACTCGAGGCTGATTACGTGTTTGCGAACGAGCTCGTTTTTGACGAGAACGGGGTTCTAACTGGTGAAGTTTATCCCCACGTTGATTTCACGGGGAAGGGCCCCATTCTCCGTCGCCTGAAGGAGGAGCTCCGACCGGAGCTTACGGTTGCCGTCGGAGATGGCTACAACGACATAGCCATGTTCCGTGAGGCCGATGTCAGCATAGCGATAAACCCACATGGGGGCGTTGAGGGGGACCACGTCGTTGAAAATCTGTGGGAAGTAATGGAGATAATCCGGGGCCTCGTTGGGGGTGACTCTCAATAACGGAATAACGGAAGGGAACACAAGGGGGATGACGAGCTTTTGCTTTGCTGAGGTGTGATGAGCACGCCCTTCCCTGACCCCTTTAAAGCCCCGCCGTCTTGAGTATCAGCCACCAGAAGATATCTCCCCAAAGGGCTGAGATGAGGAAACCGAGGAAGATGCTGGGTGCGAACGGCATCGACTTCTTTCTGATGAACCTGTTCTCCAGCTTCCCCTCGCTGACCAGTTCTTTGAGCTTCTCTACCTGCTCCCCGCTGAGCCCCTCGGCGCTTGGTGATGCTATAACTTCCCCCTGGCTTCCGGAGAGGGCTTTGAGGTTTCCAGAGAGTAGTGCATCCTTCAGCGCCTCAAAGAAGTCCCGCCTGTCGCGGACGACGTCATCGCCGTTAAGGTATATGGTCTCCCCCAGGATATCCCATTCTCTGAGCTCCTCCACTGGAACTTCCTCCACAAGCGCCCTCCTGCGGAGAACCTTGACGACCGAGAAGAACACCTTGAAGACGTACAGGACTGCGAAGAGCTTTCCATAGGCGTAGACGACATCGGTGCCCCCTACGTAGAGGAGATACCCCAGAACTGCAAGACCCACCGCGTCTCCCGCTTTTCTGTACTTCCCGAACACGGCTATAATGACGAGTGTAAGGAGGTACTTAACGACCGGGTTGAGCACAATTCCGTGGTTCTCAAGGAGTATAGCAGCCCCTATTCCTGCCATTACCCACAGGGAGACCTCCATGGTTAATGTGAACCCCTCAGTGAAGACGGCCTTGAGTTCTTCAGTCTCTCTCCTCACCAGGAGTATGCCGAGTGCGTAGAAGAAGAGGAACGGAAAGATGGCGAGAATACTGTTGAAGAGGATCGACAGGGGATAGAGGGGGTAGGTGCTCTCGTACGGGGCCACTACCTTTGCGTAGCTCAGGGGGAGGGGCAGGAGTGCCGAGAAGGCCGCTAGAACCACGACGTCACCTGAGGCCCATGCCCCTGCGTAGTACAGCACCATTCCAAGAATGAACCCGAAGATCAGCCCTATTAAACCGGACAGGGCAAGCAGAATGTCTCCATTTCTGAGTCCGAGGTACAGGTAGAGAAGAATCCCGATTTCGGCTGCTGGCACGATTACCTTTCCAACCCACTTGGGGAGGGGTAGTTCCTCTTCTTCCTCTTCTTCTGCCCCCTTCAGGTGTTCAATCAGGCCCAGAAGGGGAAAGGCATGGTTGTCAAAGATGAAACCGGTCTTCATATCGGTGTACGACGTTAGAATCCCCATGGTAGAACCGACGATAAGTACGACTACCTCATAAGCAAGCATAGTGTCTCCCCCGAAGAAGTATTCACAGGTTCTCAAGAACCTTCTTCCTGACGACGCTGGTGTAGTCAGAGACGTTCTTCTCCAGGTACTTTGTGCTGTCCATGACCGCCTTCAGCGCGATGGCCACGAGTATCAGCGCCGCCGCGAGCATGAAGAGATATTCAATGGCACTCTGGGCCCGCCTGTATCCCCGCACTTCGACCATATTATCAGCTCCATATTAATTTCGCTCCGGTTAGATTTAAAAGTTTCCCTTGGATTATGGATGGGATGAACATGAAGGTATACAGACTGAGGGTTCGTGAGGAGTACCTGGATTACATAAAGTCCGGCGAGAAAAAGATTGAGGTGAGGGCGGATTACCCTCAGTTCAGGGACATAAAGCCCGGGGACAAGATAATATTCAACGACGAGGTTCCGGCGGTCGTCACGGGGGTGAAGCGCTACGAGACGTTCAGGCAGGCCCTCCGCGAGGAGCCGATAGCAAAGATATTCCCTGACGATCCGGAGTTTGAGAGGGCTGTGAAGCGCTTCCACGGCCTTTATCCGAAGTGGAAGGAGAACCGTTACGGTGTGATCGCCATGAGGTTCAAGCTCCTGAGCCCCGAACGGTGAGATTATGAGGCACCTTGAGTTTGACGGGAGGTACGCCAAGGCAATACTGAGCGGTCGGAAGAGGGCCACGGTCAGGCTCGGAAGGAGGCCTAACCTTGGTGAAGGGGACGAGGTGGTGATGCACTCCGGTGGTTACGCCATCGGGAGGGCCCTGATTGAGAAGATCGAAAGCAAAACTGTGGGAGAGCTGACGGATGAGGATGCCTTTCTGGACGGATTTTCAAGCAGGGAGGAGCTCATCAATGGCCTCAAAACACACTACAAGGAAGTTTCGCTGGATTCCCCTGCTCATGTGATACGCTTCAGGCTCGTTGAGAAGTTTGAAAGGCCTCCGACCTCCTCCGATTATGCGTACGAGGGCAATAACCCACTGGAGATAGCGGAGAAAGCTCTAAAGCACCTCGACCTTTCGGAGGAGGACAGAAAACTCATCGAGCTCTTCCTCCGTTCCGGGAGTCTCAGAAGGGCCGCCAGGAAGCTCGGTGGGATAAACAAGCGGCACCTCATACGGGAAGCCCTCAGGAAAGCATACGCGGAGCTGAAAAAGCAGGGCATAATGGGCCCAAGGATTTAGAGGCCGAGCCGCTCTTTTATAACTTTGAACAGCTCTCCAAAGGCCTTTCCAAGGGCCTCTTTGTTCCGGTATGGGTGAAGGACATCATCCGTGAAGTTGTGGGACAGTATCCCAACGGCCTCTTTCACGCTTATCTTACTTTGAAGCCATGCATAAGCTAGGAGGGCCTCGGCAATGTCACCTTTACCGTGTTTGTCCGTTCTCCGTGGAATTACCTCTCTAAGGCCCGCCATTTCAAGCGCTATGGCGAAGGCCGCGTTCGGGACCCTTCCCCCCGTGGGCTTCCCAGTGTAACTGCTCAGGGCGAGGGAGTAGATGAAGTTGGCCAGTGAATCGCCGAGGGTGGCCAGCCCTTTGTCTTTGAAATCCTTTTCGTATGATACCCCTTTAAGTGGGTTCTCCATTTCTGCATCCTCCTGAAAGGGTTGCGGCGAGGGCCCAGGTAATCAGAGCAAACAGCAGGAACGTGAAGATTAGGGAGAGCTCGACGAAGGGCCACGTATCGAACACCATTAGAGTGTGGCGGTCTATAAACCTCACCATATCCCAGTTGGGTTTCTCAAAGTGGACGTGGAACCAGAAGCTCGTGGGGAACATTAGGGGCCATAGTGTGGCGGGTAATCCCGCGAGTAGCTCAAGGGCGCGGGTGGACCAGTCCGACGAGACGAGGGCAAGCGCCATGAACGCGAAGAAAGGCAGGGTGTACTGGGTGTTGACGCGCCAGTATGTGAGGAGAAAGGCCGTGTAAGAGAGGGCCAACGACAGCTCAAGGTTCCGGGTTTTCATGTGGATGAAGAGAACCACTCCGAGGGCCGCCAGCGAGAAGAGCCACCAGTGCTTCATGTAGAACATAGTGTCTATTCCCGCCTTGTCGTGCACGTACGTTAAGAGGCTCACCACACCGTTGAGGTTGTATGAGATTGGATACGTGTAACCAGGTTCCATCCCCTGCATCAGCTTTGGGATTTTCAGGAGAGAGGATGGTCTGAGAAGGAAGGGCGCGAAGGGAACAATGATACCGGCCAGAAATGGCTTTAGGGACTTCATGAGGCCTTTCCATCTTCCTCTGAGGAAAGCGTCCCACAGAACGATTATCGCTGGAAAGAGGATAGTGTGCTTGACGGCCAGACTGAAGCCGATGAGAAAATAGCCGAGCTTTCTGTTTCCGGTTTCGAGGAAGTAGATGCCCAGCAGGAAGGGCAGGACTGCCATTCCGTCGAACATCCCGTATATCGACGAGACGTATATCACCATCGGATTGAAGAGGTAGAGGGCCGCGAGGAGAACCCCCGTCCATCCGTTTTTGAGTTTTCTTGAGGCGTATGCGTACAGAACCCCGGCTATACCTATGTCTGCCGCGATGAAGAGTGATTTAACAGCCACCACCCACGAGCGGGCGATATAGACGTGATACCCGCTGGAGTCCCAGAAATATTTGATGCTCCCGATTCCCAGAAGGCGGAGAAAGCCCAAGAAGTAGGCGAGAGCCGGACCGTATACGTAGGGCCAGTTATATGGCCACCCCTCCGCCTTCCAGTGGTCTCCTGAGGCATAGGCATAAAAGTCAAGGGGATGATGGAGCATCGTGTTCCCGAAACCGTAGAACTGGGGGATGTCGCTGCCCGCGGAGAATGGAGCGAGGTAAGCCCTCACCAGCAGGGCAACTGCGATGACCGCGATGAGGGCATGTACTGGTCTGATGGAACCTTTGAATTTCAACTTGTCCATGTTTGAAAATGTACTCTCAACCTTTAAAAAAATTCCGCCTAATAATAAAAGGGGTTTAGGAGCTTATGGCGGTGTTCCAGGCGTCTAGGACTTCCCTCGCCTTGTCAAATATCTTCTGGGCAGCCTTCTCAAGGGCTTTCTCCGGCATTTCCTCTCCGTCGGTGGTGACCTTGAACCTCGGTTTCCTCGCCATGAGTATGGGATGATCTATGGAGTAGGCCGCAAACTTGACGTGCTCGTCCCCGTGGAGTGTCTCCACGAGAAGGTTTGCGAACGTGTGATCCTCTCCCTCAAGGTAGAACTCAAGCGTGTTCCCTTCCCTCTTTATGACCTCAATCTTCATCGCTATCACCTTCCTCTCCCTCAAGATGACGTATCAGCATTTCCAGGGCATGCCCCTTGTTCTTGACGAGTTCGTATTTAAACTTATCCTCCTTCCACTCCGCTATACCCAGGTCCACGAGAAGGTTGAGAACGTCCTCAGGCTCCATTCCAAAGGCCACGGAGACGGGAAGGACGACCTCTCTTATCTGCCTCGTGGTCTGGAGGGAGATCTCCGAGAGGGCCTCCCCCAGGTTCTTGACGATTTCCACAAGCTCTTCCCACGGAACGGACGATACTACCTCGCTCCCGTCTTCCTTCAGCTTCACTGTCTCCCCCATCAGTTCGAGGGTCTTGACGATTATGGGGATTGAGACACTGGTTCCGGCGTCCCTGAAGAGGTCGTCTGGCGAGTAGTGGTAGAGGCCGCCCTTGTCCGGAGAGAGCTTTGCCCTCACCCTGTTGTGGATCGCCCTTATCTTCCCGATGGCCTCCCTTATCTCGTCCTTAGTTCCCTGCACGTTTATTTTGATTGAATCCAGTTTGCCGTGGACGTATATGAAAGCTGGTAGGTTCAGCCTCTGGAGCTCTCTCATGAACTCCTCCTTTTCGCGCTCGTCCCTTACGTGTATAGTTATCACCCGCTTCGCCCGGGCCATTCAGATCACCAGCTTGCGGTAGAGTGTGGAGAGCTTCCTCGTTTCAACGTTGCCGCACTTCGGACAGATGAGCTGGTTTCCGCGCCTTATCAGTGGTGTTCTGCAGCGGGAGCAGAGGGCGTAGACCACCCCCAGGTCTGGGGCCTTGGTTGTGAGCTGGATGGGGCTCTTCTCGTTGGATATGACCCTCGCACGGACGATGTCCCCAATCTTGAACTCCTTGCTCAGATCCTCGACGAAACCGTTCCTGACCTGAGAGACGTGTATGCCCGCAATCTTGGAGGTGGCTATGTCCCTTCCATTCTTCCCCTCTATTCGTATCAGTTCCACCAGGGCGTTCTGTCCCCTGACCTCAATGATGCGTCCGAGGACTATGTCTCCGACCTCTGGAAGGGGTGGGACATCCGTAACTGGGTCAACGTGAATCTCCATCCTCTCCGGGTCTATCCTTACTTTACCCGCCCGCGTGGCTATAAGTTCCCCGTTTTCTTCTTTAACGCCTTCCCCTGGTAGGTATTCCTCGATGACTCCTAGGTAGTCCCCTGGAAGAACGAGCTGTCCTTCGCTCGCTTTTTTCTTTTCCTCCATTCCCCTCACCTCTCATTGAATTTTTGACTGGATTTTTTAAGCCTTTGCACCGCGATAACCTTAAATCCAGTTGAGCACTAAAGTATAACCATGTTTGGTGAGCACGAGCTCAAAACCCAGTTCATAAAAATAGGGGACACTAAAATCCACCTCCTTGAGGCTTCCCCGGGTCTGGTTAGATACCGGAGGGAAGACCTTGAAAAGCTGATAAAAATCAAGGATGGGGAGAAGCTCAGCGTTCTTCCCGCCCCTGCCATTGGCTACGGAGTTAGGCTTCTCATGATAAAGTTGCGTGAACCCCTCATTATCCCCCCGAAGGATTCTCTTCAGGGATTTGTTGACGCGCCAGTAGAGGTTGAGGTGAGGGTTGGCGGAACCTCCATCGATAGGTTCCAGGTTTCCAGGGAAAAGTACGCCCTCTACGGCACGATAGAGGCCGGTGCCATCGCGAGATACCATGTGGGGAGCCTTGAAGTGAACGAACCTTCCATGATGGGGGTTATTAAGATGGTCATATCAAACCCCTCCTCCGAGTGGAAAACCCTGGAGAAGCTTGTGATGCCGATATGGAACACCACGATGTACTATTCCCCGGAGAGGGCTTACTATCCTCTCATCATCGTCACGCTGAAGAACCACGTTCCTGAGGTAAACAACACTGGAAGGGCACCAAGAGAGGGGCTCGTTTCAGTTGGGCCCGGCGATGCGCTTCCCAACTTCCTCATGAGGTGGTGAGGATGGATCCGGTGAACGCGACGAACACGACTGCGGCGATATCGGCGTGGGAGAAACCTCTAGTACTGAGCATAACCCCGAAGGGGATAGTCGAAGCGATAGCTATAATCATCGCCGCGTATCTCATAGCCAGATTCATTCGCTATTATCTTCTCAAGCTCTCGAGGGAAACGAACTACGTCTGGATATTCAACGAGGACACCGCTGGAACGCTTTACAATATGATAATCTTCGTCGCGTTGGTTTACTCCGTCGGAGCCCTCGGTGTTTCTTTCAAGGTGGGAGGCGTTGAGATAAGCACGCTCTTAACCGCTTTACTCATCTTTTACTTCAGCTATCTCTTGGCCAAGAAGTCGAGAGACTACATGGTGATGCGAACCCCGCCGGAGAAGCTCCCGGAGACCCAGGTTAAGGCAAAGCTGTTCTATTACACTGTAGTTACGATAGCCTTCTTCATAGCCCTCGACATAGCCGGACTCAGCGGCAGGCTGTCAACGGTCATAGCCGCGGCCGGGATAACCGGTATCGTCCTCGGTTTCGCCTCCCAGACCGTCGTTGCCAACTTCATCTCGGGCGTTTTCATGTACTTCGACAAGCCCCTCAAGATAGGCGACGCGGTAAGGATAGGCGATTTTGAGGGTATAGTCACCGACATAAGAATACTCTCGACGAGGATCAGGCAGTGGGATGGCACACTCGTGAGGATACCAAACGAGAAGCTCTTCAACAGTGAAATCATCAACCTCCAGAAGTATCCTGCGAGGAGGGCTGAGATAACCGTCGGGATAGCTTATAAGGAGGACGCCAAGAAGGCAATCGACATCATCATGAGGGTCCTGGACGAGGAACCTGCAGTTCTGGCCGAACCTGAACCGAGGGTCTACGTGAGCGAACTTGGAAACAGCTCCGTGAACATGACTATATGGGCGTGGGTTCCCAGCAAGCTCTGGGTCGGCCAGAACCTCCTGCGCTCAAAGTACAGGGTTCTCCGCAAGATCAAGGAGGCCCTCGATAGGGAGGGCATAGAGATACCCTTCCCGCAGAGGGTTAACTGGTTCGCCGAGCCCCTGAAAATAAAGATCGAAGGGGAACACGAGAGTTGATTCCCCTGCAAACAGGTTTATAAGCTGGAGGGAAAACTTTTAGTAATTTCCCCCCATGTTAAGGTGGTGGTTAAGGATGAGAATGCTTCTGATACACTCGGACTACCTCGAATACGAGGTCAAGGACAAAGCCCTGAAGAACCCGGAGCCCATAAGCGACGAGCAGAAGAGGGGCAGGCTGGAAGAGGTTCTGGCGGTTTTCATCAGCGTCGAGAAGGTTGACGAGAGCAACCCGGATAAAGTCGTTGAGAAAGCAGTTATGGAAATCAAAGACGTTGCCTCACAGGTTAAAGCCGAAAGGATCTTCGTTTACCCCTTCGCCCACCTCAGCAGTGAGCTTGGCGGGCCCGATGTAGCCCTCAAAATCCTCAGGGAAATCGAGGAGAAGCTTAAGGAGAAGGGCTTCGAGGTCAAGCGCGCCCCCTTCGGCTACTACAAGGCCTTCAAACTCTCCTGCAAGGGACACCCGCTGGCGGAGCTCAGCAGGACGATAGTTCCGGAGGAAGCGGTCTCAAAGGAGGAGCGCAATATCGCCCTCGAAAAGGAGGAGGTGCTTAAGAGCTACTGGTACATCCTCACGCCGGAGGGTGAGCTGATTGACGCTGAGAAGTTCGACTTCACCGGCCACGAGAACCTGAAGAAGTTCGTGAACTACGAGATTCACAAGAACAGGATAGCAGACAAGGAGCCCCCGCACGTCAGGATAATGCTTGAACAGGAGCTCGTGGACTACGAACCGGGAAGCGACGGCGGAAACCTCCGCTACTACCCGAAGGGAAGGCTCATCAAGGGCCTCCTTGAGCAGTACGTAACCGAGAAGGTCGTTGACTACGGTGCCATGGAGGTCGAGACGCCCATCATGTACGACTTCGAGCACCCAGCGCTTGAGAAGTACCTGAACCGCTTCCCAGCCAGGCAGTACGTGGTAAAGAGCGGCGACAAGAAGTTCTTCCTCCGCTTCGCGGCATGCTTCGGCCAGTTCCTCATAAAGAAGGACGCCATCATAAGCTACCGCAACCTCCCGCTCAGGATGTACGAGCTCACGCGCTATTCATTCAGAAGGGAGAAGAGCGGCGAGCTTTCTGGCCTCAGGAGGCTCAGGGCCTTCACGATGCCGGACATGCACACAGTCGCCCGCGACCTCAAGCAGGCCATGGACGAGTTCAAGAAGCAGTACAAGCTCAGCATGGAGGTCCTCAGGGGAGTTGGACTAACTCCAGAAGACTACGAGGTTGCCATTCGCTTCACCGAGGACTTCTGGAACGAGAACAGGGACTTCATAGTCGAGCTGGCGAGGATTATAGGAAAGCCCGTCCTCGTCGAGATGTGGAAGCAGAGGTTCTTCTACTTCATCCTCAAGTTCGAGTTCAACTTCGTTGACAACCTCGACAAAGCTGCAGCCCTCAGCACCGTTCAGATCGACGTGGAGAACGCCGAGCGCTTCGGCATAACCTACTACGACGAGGAGGGCAAGGAACAGTACCCGTTCATACTCCACTGCTCGCCGAGCGGTGCGATAGAGCGCGTCATGTACGCGATCCTGGAGAAGCAGGCGAAGCTCCAGGCGAAGGGAATAAAACCGAGCTTCCCGCTCTGGCTCAGCCCGATACAGGTTCGCGTTATTCCGGTCAGCGAGGACGTTCTTGACTATGCCTTCTATGTCGCGGGCAAGCTCGAGGGAGCTAGGATAAGGGCGGACGTCGATGACACCGGCGACAGGCTCAACAAGAAGATAAGGAAGGCCGAGAAGGAGTGGATACCGTACATCATCGTCGTCGGAAAGAACGAGAAGGAGCAGAACACGGTAACCGTCAGGAGGAGGAGCGACGGAAAGCAGGTCGAGACCCAGCTCGAAGACCTCATTAAGGAGATAAGGCAGCAGACCGAGGGATTCCCCTACAAGGGGAGACCACTGCCCCTGCTCCTCAGCAGGAGGCCGAAGTTCAGAGGGTGAGCCTTTCACCGTTTTTCTTTCCTTCCTCTTCGAGAATCCGCTTTATCCTGAAGCGCTCCCTTCCATGTTTTCCGGTTTTCTTCAGTATAAACTCTGAAGGTTTAAAGTTTGGGATAGGGGCCTTGAGGAGGTAGAGGTGCTCTTCGATGTTCCCCTTTCCTAGGAATATTCTTGAGAGGAAGACGTAGTCGCTGAGTTCGACCGCCCATGCGGTGAAGCTCCGAGAAACTGTGTCTTTGTTGAGTGTGACGACCATTGAACTCCTGCTGTTTATGGATGAATACTGGGCTATGATCTGGCTCATCAACTTTGTCGTCGGTTCTTCACCCGCAAACTGCACGACACCGTGGAGGGGATATACAAGTCGGAGTAGCCCCTTGTTTTCTATCTTGGGAAGGATGTGCTCAGTGTAGATACGCCATATCTTGGGGTTGAGTGTTTCTGGGTCAACTTGATCCAGATAGAACAGGTTCTTTGCCGTCTCTTGGAGGTGGTAGCGGGAGCCGAAGATATCTATTATGAAAAGGAGGTCGTCTTCCATGGCCTTCTGGACGTCCAGTCCCATTAGTTTTAAATCTCTGAAGAGATGCCCTGCAGGCTTGGTGTAGCTTGTTATCACCGCCGCGTTCCCACTTTCAACCATCTCCTTTACCATGAGGAGGGGAAGCTCCCAGCTAGTTGAGTATGTCTCGTAGATGAAAGCCACCGTCGTTCCGGGGAGGATGCTCTCAAAGAGCCCACCGAGGGCATCGCCGCTGCCCATGTTATCACATTGTTATATGTGCTGATGTTCCCTATAAGCTTTTTCAGGGAAGACCAACACGTGGGGTTTCAAAATATCTCAAGACTGCCAGAAAATTAGAGGAGGATTGAAAAATTCCCTCATGCCATGAGCATGTTCTCGATTATCCTAACGGCCTCGGCTATCCTTTTCTCCGGCCTCTCCTCGTTCCTGGGAATCTCCAGGTTTATCACGAGCCTCTCGTCGCTCTGGTCTTCGAGGTCGTACACCTCAAGCTCCTCGACCTCGACGTCGCCGAAGATGCTCTCTATTTCAGGGCTGAGTATCTTCCTGTCGTTTCCGTATACTTCGAGCCGAACGGTGTTGTCGGAAGTGGAAACTACGACTGCCATCTCGTAGTCGCCGATGCGCTTGGTGAAACGGAGGGCGCTTCCGTAACCCACAACGTCCTCGCGGAAGCCCATCTGGAGCATTGCACTCCTTATTGAGTCTGCTTTGGCCTTTATACGTCCCATTATCCTCTCACGGAGTTTGGAACTCTCCTCAAGGGCCTTCTTTATGCCCTCTCCCGCCTTCTCAACGGGGCCCTCCCATATGCCGATGATCTTTATACCTGAGGAAGTTGGCCTGAATTCGAGCCTTAGGGAGCCCGCATCGATGTTCTTCACATCTTCCAGCCTTAGCTCGCTTAGTGTCATTATTTCGAGCTCGATGCGGGCTGTGTCGCCAAAGGCCCTTCCCTTAAACTTCACTCCCATCACCACGTCCCCCCTCATGTGGGCGGTTTAAAAACCTTCCTCCGGCTATACCTTCATGCTTTTCCATCTTCCCCTCTTGAATATCCACCAGAACATGGCGGCGCTTGTGAACGTCTCCAGTGACATGGCAAGCCACGCCGCTATCACTCCCATCCCGGCGATGTGCAGCGGTCCAAGAGTGATGCCGAACCCCAGGAGGTACGCTGGGATGATGCGGAAGAAGAGCTTACTGACGGCCGTTACGTACATCGGGCTCTTCGTGTCCCCAGCTCCTCTCAGTGAGCCGCTGAGAACGAACACCCATCCGAGGGGGATTTCACTTATTCCAACTATTATCAGATAGATGCTCGCGAGCCTGAGAACTTCCGAGTAGTTGGGGTCGCTGGAACTCAGGAACGGCATCACCAAGTACCTTGGAAACGCTATTAGGATGAACGCCATAACTGACATGAACACCGTGACCATCTTGAGGGCCTCGTACACGGTCCTTTCGGCTTTCTTAGGGTTTCCTTCACCGAGGCTCTGCCCTACAAGTGCAGAAGAGGCCACGTTGAAGCCGAAAGCCGGCATGTAAGCTATGCTCTCGACCCTGAGGCCAATCTGGTGGGCGGCGAGGGCAACGTCGCCGAAGCGTGTGACTATGCTCATGTAGAGGAAGTTGTAGAAACTGAAGAGGCTCCTCTCAACCAGCGCGGGAATTCCTATCCTCAGTATCCTCTTTGCCATTTCAAACTCAAGGCGCCAGCGGGGGCGCAGGATTAGCACGAGCCTGCCACTCAGGAGGAGATACGCACCCGTGATGAAGGATACGGTTATCCCTATCCCCGATGCCCATGCCGCACCGACGGGACCGAGTTTTGGAAAGCCGAGCTTTCCATAAATGAGGAGATAATCCATGATGGCGTTTATTATGTTCATTAGAATTCCAAGTTTCATCGGGGTCTTGGTGTCTCCTGCCCCTCTAAGGGCAGAGTTAAAGGAGAACGCCACGAAGCGGACGGGGTAAAAGAGGAACACGACCTTGAGGTAGGAGTAAGCTAGTGAGAGGAGTTCTCCCTTTGCACCCATTACTCTAAGAACATCATCGCCGAAGAACCAGCCGAAGAGGAGGACAGGGATTCCAAGGAGGACCGCCAGGTAGAGGCTCTGCTCCAGAACGAGCTCAGCTCTCTCAACGTCCTTTGCGCCGACGAACCTGGCCACCAGGGCGAGCGTCCCGATAGATACTGCCATCATGATGGGCATCATGAACCAGCTTACCTGGCCTCCAAGGCCCACCGAAGCAACGGCGAGGGCGCTAACATGCCCCACCATAAGCATGTCAACTAAGTTCAGAAGGGTCTGAGAGATGTTGCCAGTAACGGCTGGCCATGCGAGGGCCCACAGTCTCTTCCTCAGGTCTTCCATCGGGATCACTCAACAAATACTATCGATGTCTATCTACACGTGTAGAGAACAGTCTGGTTAAAAAGTTTTGCTTAAAACGGAAGAGAAAAGGGCTTCACTCGCCCCTGAGCTTCATAATCTTGACCCTGCCGAGGGTCTCCCAGTACTCGACGGTTATGCCCTCTGTGAGCTGGCCCTTGATATCGTCCTCGACGCCGCTCTCTATCGGGACGTCGAAGGTCTCGTAGGTCTCCATGTCCATGAGCTGGACGGTGTCAGGAGTCAGGGCTATGATCTGGCCGACGCGCTTGTCTATAATCGGAACCTCAACCTCGGCGCTGGTCGGTTTGACCATGCTCCTGACCTTCTTGTCGAAGATTCCGACGGCCTCTATCCTCGCCTTGGCCGAACCGTGCTTTCCGGGCGAGGAAACGGTTATGTTTCCAATCCTGCAGGGCTCTCCGTCGATAATAATGTACCTTCCGGGTTTGAGCTTGCTGACCTGAACCTTTGTCTTGTCTCCCATCATTCATACCTCCTTAAAACGTTCTACGTTGAGTCTGAAAGGCCATTTAAAAAATTTTTGAAGGAGGCTCATCTGCCCCGCCTGGCGCTCCCCATCAAGTATCCGTTGAAGAGCAGTGGGGTGAACATCAGCAGACTCAGGAGTATTCCGAGCTCGATGTAAATTCCCCCAAGTTTGAACGTGTACACGAGGCCCAGTATGCCCACCAGGAGCGCCAAGAGAACTCCGATGGAGACCGCGCTCTTGTTGACCGGTGAGACTCCGCGCAGGAGGGGAAGCCCCTCTATGGCGATTACGAGGGCCCCTACCGAGAGGGGGACGGTGAGGAGCATCGTCCTTATCCCACTGACCATCATTATTGAGCCTATCACCGCTATCGCCAGGCTCACGAAGGTCACGCTGCTTCCGCGCTTCATCTGAAGGACTTCGCTCGATATCTGCGCCCCTATCTCAACGAGGACGACTAGGCTCGTGAAACCGGCCAGGAAGAGGGAACTCATGAGGAGGAAGATGATCGTGGTAGCTCCCGTTAGATTGCTCTCCCTGAGTATCTTGGGGATTAGATAGAATGTTTCAATGGCTTTTATTGGGTTTCCTGTGCTTGAACTGGCGTAGGCCTCTACCTTGTGGAAATCCGTGAGGGTCTGGTTAATTCTGGTGAGGGTCTGGTTCAGCTCCCTAAACTTGGATTTGAACTCCTCCGAGTTGGGGTTTATATTAGAGAGGAACAGCTTGTGAAGCTCCTGATTGACCTTTTGGAACTGTGCCTGACTGTTCTCATAACTCTGGTACGCGGCCCCTATGGAGTACGCGGTAGTAAGGGCAGCGGCGAAGCTGAGGAATATCTGCAGGATAACGACGACGGTGAGGAGCTTTTTCATATCGAGGTCGTCCGGTGAGAAGCTGCCGATGACATAGTAGACGCCGGTCCCAAGACCGAGACTTACGAGAGTTGCCACCAGCATGAAAACAACGCCGCGGGCCGTCAAGCCGTGATGGAACGAGAAGATTGCGCTCCTATGGACATTAAGGTAGTGGAGTGCCGTTTGGCTCTTGACGAATCCGTAGACTTCGGAGCGCATGGCCAGTGTTGCCACGATGGCGAACAGTATGAACAGGACGGCAAGCGCCCCTATGAACTCAACGCTCCTTCCTTTTAGAACAACCAGTATTATAAGGATGAAGAGTATGACTGCCCAGATTATCGGCAGGAGTGCGCTGCTGGAAATGTTGAAAACCGGCAGAAGGGCCTTGGAGGAGTAGTAGAGGGTTATCCCCCCGCTCACGAGTAGGAACATGAGGAGAAGCAGCGTCACCGCAGGGCTTCGGGAGACCTTAACGAAAAACTCGTGGATAAGATACCTGCTCCTTTTGGTAGCTTCAAGCTCCCCGTATATCAGGAGCAAACCAGCCCCCAGGGCTATCAGCGACACTAGAAACCCCTTAAGACCGAAACTGAGGTAATACTTCGGCATCAAAAGGAAGTTCCAGATACCGAGGATATAGCCCGTTATTAGCAGGGCCATGAGGATTGACATCTTTCTCATTTCGGTCACCCCGTTATTGCATTATGTGATTAGAGGGTTCCAAAAATATAAAAGTGTTGCGGGATGGAGATTTATGGGGGAAGAACGAGAAGAAGGTCTCGTCGGGTCCTTGTGGTGGTGATATGTATGAGGATCATCGGAGTCACGGACATCCACGGAAACATCAAGATGAGCCATAAGCTGTCGGAAGCTCTTCCAGCTCTCTCGCCGGACCTTCTGCTGGTGGCGGGCGATATAACTAACTTTGGAGGTGCCCGGACTGCGGAAAGGGTTCTTGAGCCTCTTCTCAACGTGGGGACATCCCTTATAGCGGTTTTTGGCAACTGCGATGGAAAAGACGTACCAAGTCTCCTGGAAGAACTTGGGGCAAGCGCCCACGATAAACGGGTTGAGGTGAGCGGTCTTGGGATAGTCGGCCTCGGCGGCTCCAATACAACGCCATTCAACACGATATGGGAGCTGAGCGAGGAGGATATAGGCTCGATTCTGGAGAGAAACTATCATCCCGGAGACCTCATCCTGAGCCATGCCCCACCCTACGGCACCAAAGCAGACAGGATCCACTCCGGCATCCACGTTGGAAGCAGGGCCCTCAGAAAGTTCATCGAGGAAAAGCAGCCACCGCTGGTTCTCACGGGCCACATCCACGAGGCGAGATCCGTTGATACGATCGGAGAAACGCTCGTTGTGAATCCTGGACCGCTGTTCAGGGGCTACTACGCAATAATAGAAGTTGAAAACGGTAGAGTAAGGGCAAAACTGGAGAAACTATAATCAGATCAGCCCCTCTGCCTTTGCCGCCTCTTCAGGTTCTTCGTTGCGGTGGACAACCCTGAGAAGGGCCTTTATCATCGGCTCAGGGTTTTCGCGCTGGAAGATGTTCCTGCCGACGACGGCACCTGAACCACCGGCTTCAACGACCTCGTAGACCACCTTGAGGAAGTCAAGGGGGTTCTCCGTCTTGGCTCCGCCGCTGAGGAGCACCGGGACACCTGCGGCGGCATCGACGACCTTGGCGAAGGTTTCCCCTGAGCCGGTCCAGTAGGTCTTTATCATGTCTGCACCTGTCTCAGCCGCTGCCCTGGCACCGTACATAACAACCCTGTAGTCCTCTTTGCTGCCGTACTTCTCGTTGATGTACGGTCCGCGTGGATAGGCGAACTGGACGACCGGAAAGCCGAGGTCATGGGCGTAGCTCGCTATTTCTGCGAACTGGCGCATCATAACGTCTTCCTGCGGTGAACCCCAGTAGACTGTCGCTGCAATCGCATCGGCGCCGAGCTTTATAGCGTCCTCAACGTAGCCAAGCTGGCTCTGGAGGAGCTGGTCGTCTTTCGGCCTTAAGCTGGTCTTGCTCGTGAGCTTTATCATCAGCCCTCTGTCGGGCTTGACCTCGTCGCCGGCCATCCTGACGATGCCGGGGAGCATCATGACGCCGTCTATTCCTGCCCTCATGACCCTCCTTACAATAACCCGTGGGTTTACGTGCTCCCAGACGGGCTCGAAATCGGTCGGCCCGTGCTCGAAGCCGTGATCCATCGCGAATATCAAAGCTCTCCCGTCCCTGCGGAAGAACCTCCTAAGCCTCCTTCTAACACCAACGCTCTGGTATGCATCCATACTAATCACCGAGAGTGATATATTCTTTGAGGATTTAAGTTTTTCCTTTGACCGTTAACGATTTAAGAACGCCCTTCAACTCCCCCTAGGTGGAAGAAGTGAAGAGGATACTCCCCATTTTAGTCCTTTTGATGGTGATTCTGCTCACCCCTTACACAGCGGCGGAGCCATCCTGGAGCTGGACGTACAGCGACGCGTGCATGGTCTTCTCCCTTGCGATAAACGATGAAGGTTACACCGCGGCCGGATTCGGCTACGATGTTCTCCTTCTCTCCCCCAATGGGAGCAGGGTCTACAAGGTTCCCAGCAGGGGCTTCTCATACTCCATCGCGATAAGTGAGGACAACTACGTGGTGGCCGGAACCAAGGGCTTCTTCGTGCAGCTCTTCTCCCCCGAGGGAAAACCCATCTTCGAATACAAGACGGGAGACCAAGTCTGGGCAGTTGACATAAGCCCCGATGGGAAGACTTTTGTGGCCGGCAGCAACGACAGCTGGATCTACCTCTTCAAGCGGGGAACTGGTCTGATCTGGAAGAGGAACACCAGGGCCCCGATATGGGGCACGATCCTTAACAACGGAACCATCTACTCTGGAAACGATGCGGGTATTGTTGGTGCTTATGATATTAATGGAAAGAGCCTCTGGAACCAGCGCCTCGGTGGAAGGGTCTGGAGGAATTTCGCTCTCAGGGAACCGCCTCGCGGCCCTCTTCTTCGTCCTGGGTGTAAGGGCCCTCAAACGGCTTTATTGAGGTGAAAGAATGAACGATGTCAAGGTTATAGGGAAGAAGATAATTCGGCTTGAAGAGGTAGACTCGACCAACCGGTACGCAAAGGATATAGCACCCGAAGCCCCGGAGGGGACCGTTGTAGTTGCCAGGCGGCAGAGTTCAGGACGTGGAAGGCTCGGAAGGCGCTGGGAGTCCCCTGAGGGAGGTCTGTGGCTGAGCGTTATCCTGAAGCCTGAAAAACCTGATCTGCGGCTGGTCTTCATCGGCGGACTTGCCGTGGTGGATACGCTGTTGGATTTTGGCCTCCAGGGGGGTATAAAGTGGCCCAACGACGTCTGGGTCAACGGGAAGAAAATATCGGGCGTTCTAACGGAGGGAAAAGGGAACGACTACGTCCTCCTGGGAATAGGTCTGAACGTCAACAACCCCCTCCCTCCGGAGCTCAGCGGAAGCGCCACCTCGATGATGCTGGAGATTGGAAGGGCCGTCACCCTTGAGCGCGTCCTGGATAAGCTCCTGTTCCACCTCGACGTCTGGTATACGATTTACAGGGAGCGTCCAGACCTTCTCATGGCCCGCCTCAGGGAGAGGACTTTCATCCTCGGAAGAACCGTTAGGGTCACGGAGGGAGAAACAACAATGATTGGAAGGGCCCTCGACGTCCTGGACGACGGGTCGCTCCTCCTTGAGGTCGGTGGCGAGCTGAAGCGCATCCTCTACGGGGACGTTTCCCTCCGGCCGGTTTGAGAGACAAAAACTTATTCAACTTTTCTTTCCAAACAACATACTGGTGATCCAGGTGAACATGCTGATATTCGGACCCCCCGGTTCCGGGAAGAGCACCCACTCCAGAACCATAGTGGAGCGCTACGGCCTTAAGTACATCTCTTCTGGGGACATAATCCGGGCCGAGATTGAAAAAGGTAGCTCCCTTGGCATCGAGATGGACTCATACCTGAAGAGGGGAGACCTGATCCCCGATACCATAGTCAACACCCTCATAATCTCGAAGCTCCGGCGCCAGAGGGAGAACTTCATCCTGGACGGCTACCCCAGAACTCCAGGGCAGGTGATAACCATTGAGAACTACCTCTTCGACCACGGCATCAGGCTCGACCTCGCCCTTGAGATTTTCATCGACGAAGAGACCAGCGTTGAGAGGATATCAGGCAGGAGGATATGCCCGAACTGTGGCGCGATTTATCATATTAAGTACAATCCTCCAAAGGTTCCGGGAATCTGCGACGTCTGCGGCTCAAAGCTCATTCAGAGGACCGACGACAGGGAGGAAGTCGTCAGGAAGCGTTATCACATCTATACCAGAAACATGGAGCCCATAATAAAGTTCTACCGCGCCAAGGGCATCTACGTCAGGGTTGACGGGGATGGGCTCATCCCGGAGGTCTGGAAGAGGATCCAGCCCCTCCTTGACTACATCCACGCCCGCGAGAAGAAGAGGAAGGAGCACGAGTGAGGTGGTGGTATGGCCGTTGCCGAACTCTGCCTCTTTCCCCTAGGGACGGAGAGCCCGAGCGTCGGGAAGTACCTTAAGCCCGTGGTAGAGGTGATAAAGGGGAGCGGCCTCAGATATCAGGTCTGCCCGATGGGCACCGTTGTTGAGGGTTCCGTGGAGGAGATACTCGACCTCGTCCGGCTCTGCCACGAGGCTATCCTCCAGGCGGGGGCCAAAAGGGTCGTCATAAGCCTTAAGATAGACGACAGGGTGGACAAACCCCTGACGATCGAGGGAAAGGTGAGGGTCTGAATGGCGGAATATTTCAACAAGATAGCGGGCCGCTATGACTCGTGGTATCTGACGAAAACCGGCCAGTACGTTGACAGAACGGAGAAGCGGCTCGTGTTCTCCATGCTCCGGACGAAGTCGGGAAAGACCCTCGACCTCGGCTGCGGCACAGGGAACTACACGCTTGAGCTGAAGAGAAGGGGCTTTGATGTCATTGGCCTGGACGCGAGCGAGGGGATGCTGGAGGCGGCCAGAAGGAAGGGATTGGAGTGCATTAAGGGCGATGCATACTCCCTTCCCTTCCCAGACGGAAGTTTTGACCTCGTCCTCAGCGTCACCATGTTCGAGTTCATCCACGAGCCGGAGAAGGTCGTGAAGGAAATCCACCGCGTTCTGAAGCCGGGAGGAGAGGTTCTGATAGGTACGATGAACGGGCGGAGTGCATGGTTCTTCTTCAAGAGGCTCAAGAGCCTTTTCGTCGAGACGGCCTACCGCTACGCCCGCTTCTACACTCCCGCAGAGCTTGAGAGACTCCTCAGGGATGTTGGATTCCGGGAGGTCGAGAGCGCCGGCGTCATATTCTTCCCCTCATTCTGGCCGTTTACGGGGATTGCGGAGAGGGTGGATGAAAAGTGCTCCACGAGGTGTAAGGACCTGGCCGCGTTTGTGGCCGTCAGAGGGGTTAAAGTTGGGTGAGATAAGGCTCGTTACCAGGGAGGAGTCCTTCAAACGGGCCAGGAGGATTGCGGAGGAGTATGGGTCTATTTACGGCAGAGAGTTCAGATCGAAAAGCGTTTTTTACCCATCGATCTCATCGTGCCTACAAAGAGGGAGCTGAGTGAGAACAAGCTCCTCGTCGTCCTCCAGGAGATAAAGCACGGCTACGACGCTCCGGTGATCGTTATCCCGTATATGGGGAGGTACTACATCCTCGACGGCCACCACAGAGCCTTCGCCCTCTGGAAGCTCGGGTTCGGCGAGGTTGAGGCGTTGATAATCAAAAACGGCGAGGACTTCACTCCGGGGGTCATCAAAACCGTCGAAAAAAAGCAGTATCAAAAGTCTAAAAGATGTAAAAATAGTGAAGGGATAACCTCAGCTTCCCTCCCAGATAACGTACTCCTTCTGGGTTAGGAAGATGGGCTCGATCCTTTCCCTCCGTATCACTAAGTTGTTTCCGTACTTCTGCTTGAGTTCATCGACGAACTTGGTGAACACATCCGCCGGAACGCTTGCGTGGGCCGTTATCTCATTGTCGCCGGCTTTGACGCTCAGGCTCTTGACCGGTATGTAGTCGATGATGTCCTGGTGGGGTTCGAGGTAGAACTTGTCGCTGTAGATATCTCTCCCGTTGGGAGTGACATAGTAAACGATGCTCGCGCGGAGGGTGAGGTTGACGTTATCATAGTCCTTCCTGAAAGCCGCCGTAAGGCTCATGTCCCCGCTCTTTCCGGGTGCAATCGGGAAGCTCGGGTTGACTTCTTTTCCGTTGACCTTAACCGGACCATCGAGGACTCCAACCGGGCCCTCCTGAATGAGCACCATGCGGTAGCTGGTGGCGTTTGGAACGTTAATGTTGACGGTTATTGGGGTCTCGTTCAGGTGGTTTATGTAGAGGTTCCTGGCAAGGATCTCCTTGCTCACGAGGGTTCCGTTCTTGTAGGCCTCAAACACCAGGGTGGCGTTCTTAACGTCCCTTCCGAACGCGGATATGTAGATCTTGAAGGTGTGGTTGCCGAGGAGCGGGACGGTGGTGTTTCCTTCCCTTAGTTCGAGTTTTCCTTTGCCCATAAGGGAGTTGTATATCGGAATCCAGGTGCCGTTTGAGGCGGTTCCGCTGGTCAGCACATCCATTCTGTAAACTCCGAAGGGGGTGAACTTGTATGTGTTGAGGTCTCCGGTCGATTTGACGAGCTTGAAGTTGGCCCTGAGCTTGAGGGAGTCCGTTATGTTCAGTGGATCTATAGTGTTAAACGCGAGTTGCACGAAGTTGCTGAAGGCTATCTTGTCGTACGCCAGTATGCCCCATCCTCCTGGGTAGACATAGAGGACGTAGGGTATGGGCTGTGCACCTGGCATGTTGTGGTTTTTCTGGTTTAAGACACCGTTGTTCTGGAGGTTGATCACCATCTCCGGGATGTAGTTTCTCACCTCGGTGGAGGAGTACCTAACTTGGACGTAGTAGGTTTTCGTTTTGTTGTCGAACCCGATCATTGAACCGTATTGGGAGCCAACGAGCATGAACATAGAGGTGCTATGGTATTCACCGTACGTGATAGCCCCACCGAGGTAGCTTATGGCGTTGAACTTGAATATGTCGCTCTGCCAGACGATGAGGTAGTTGAGCTCCCACGCCTCAAAATCGACCTCACCGGCGTTCCCGCTGTGCGAGAAGAACTTTGCCAGGATGTACCTCCTGTCGTAGGCGTGTCCACCGTCGGTGGCACTCCTGCGGTGGCTGAGCAGGCTTGACTCAATCCAGTAGCCGTAGTCCCACCAGCTCGTGGCGCTGTCGAGCGGATTCGTGTTGTTCCTCATCCACAGGAGGGTGTTTTGCCAGCTGGAGGGAACGGCCTCGTTCTTGGCCTGGGCGTTTGCAAGTGTGTTCATGTCCTTGGCGCTGATGACCGGCAGCGGGAGGAACAGAAGGATTATCACCAGAGCGTAGAGGGCCTTCGTCCCGACGCTGTCCTTCATCTTCTCAATGATAACGATGAGTTCCCCAATGAGTAGACCCGCCAGGAGTATGACTGCGCCCGAAGCCTGGAAGCTGAACCTGACCGCCATCCAGAGGAGGTATGTAGCGGCGCCGTAGTAAACCGCCAGGAACATCTCCTTGTATCCCGTGGCGTCTCCCTTGTAGTACTTCCAAAGCATTCTGAGGAGGAGTATGCTGAAGCCTATGATGGAGAGGATGTAAAGGCTTCCATCTTGCCCTACCCCATTAACGTAGTGAATGCTGAACGCGTTTTTAACGTCTGCCCAGTGGGTCTTGGCGAGCTCGGCGACGGTCTGGTAGAGGGGGTCAGACTGGTACGCGCCTCCCATGAACTTCTTCAAATCCGGACCGTAGTAGAAGTATGCGCCTATGAAACCCAGAACGGCAATGCCTATAACCGTGCCGAGCCTGTGAGTTTTGTCCGAGTAGTTGAGGCCGACTCTACCCCCGAAGAGCATCACAAGGTTGAGGACAAGGAGGGCAGCGTATACCTCAAGAGAGAACACCAGGAAATTCTTGTAGCTGATCAGGGGTACACTTGCCAGGTAGAGACCGCCCAAGAGGACGAACAGCATGGCGGAGTAGAATTCAACCGTGAAGCGTCTGAGCTCGCCTATCTTTCCGAAGGTGAAGAGGACTATCGAGTGGAAGGCCATGAAGAGCAGGAGGACACCGATACCGAACTGGCTTCCACCCCAGCTTATCATGAAGAGCCAGCTGAAGACGACGAAGAGGGTACCCCAGGTGACCTTTAGGAGTCCATCCTTCTCCTTGAAGAGATTTCTGTAGTCTACTTTGGTGTCGAGGTAATAGACCATTGAGAGTATCGCGAAGATGAAGAACATCAGGAACGGTGCCTCACCCCTCGCGTTTCCGGAGTAGGTCTTGGTGTAGTTTGCGTAGGAGAACGCCAGGAACAGCGCGGCCCAAAACCCTGTCCAGTCGGAGTGGAGCTTCCTTCCCAGTAGGTAGATTCCGATGACGGTTATCGCGCCGACGAGGGGTGTCCATATCTTGAAGAAGTGGAGCTCCGAATAGCCAAGGTGACTGAATATCAGGTTGTAGACTTTAGCTGGGATTACATAGATCCCTGCCATTCCTCCGATGTTAATGCCAGTGGGAGGATCCGCGAACTGAAAATAGCTTGGAATGCCGTGTTGAACGGCCTGTTTGAACATCTCGTAGTGGAAGAAAGTGTCAGGGTCGATGAAGTACTTGAGCTTCTCGCTCTTGGCCCTAATTAAATAGCCGTAGTAAGCTGCGATCAGGACTATAATAGCCAGGCCGTAGGTTTTTAGCTTTGGATACACCCCTGCCAGCTTCTTTATGCTCTCAGACTCCTGGCGGGCCTTTTTCTTTTCAAACTTTTCCTTCTTTCGTTTTTTCTTGACGTCTGTCTTGACCATAACCACACCCCCTTCATTCAACGGTAACGGATTTAGCCAGGTTCCTCGGCTTGTCGGGGTCGTTGCCCCTCATTACAGCCAGATGATACGCGAGGAGTTGGAGCGGGACAACATAGACTATCGGGCTGAGGAGCTCGTCAACTTCGGGCATCTCGATAAAAACATCTGAAACTTTGGCCATATCCTCCCTGTCTGAGAGGGATATCATCCTAGCCCCCCTTGCCCTGGCCTCCTCGATGTTGCTTATCATTTTATCGAATACTTTCCCGGTCGGATTTATTGCT
This sequence comes from Thermococcus sp. Bubb.Bath, assembly GCF_012027595.1. NCBI lineage: Archaea > Methanobacteriati > Methanobacteriota > Thermococci > Thermococcales > Thermococcaceae > Thermococcus > Thermococcus sp. Bubb.Bath. The sequence goes on from NZ_SNUR01000001.1 coordinate 72,412, forward strand.
ACAACCGGGACGCCGTCCTCCAGAAGGGCAAGCGGGCCATGTTTGAGCTCTCCCGCGCTGAGGCCCTCCGCATGGATGTAGCTTATCTCCTTGAGTTTGAGGGCCCCTTCGAGGGCCGTTGGAACCCCTATTCCCCTTCCGATGTAGAAGAAGTCCCTCCTGTCCTTCAGGGACTCGGCGAGCTCCCTCAGGGGCTCATCGTGCTTTAGAGCAAGTTCAACCATCTCCGGAACCTTCGCAAGCTGGCCTTCGAGTTTCTCCAGATAGCCTTCGTCAGCCGTTTTGAGAACTTTTGCAAGCTCTATCGCGAGCATCGTGAGGACTGTGAGCTGGGTCGTGTATGTCTTCGTTGCCGCGACGCCGATTTCAGGACCGGCGTGGGTGTAGAGTGTCAGGTCGGCTATTCTCGTGGCCATGCTGCCAACAACGTTGACGATGGCGAGAACTTTGGCGCCCCTGCTCTTCGCCAGTTTTATGGCAGCCAGCGTGTCGGCAGTCTCCCCGCTCTGGGTAATCGCTATTATGAGGGTTCTGTCGTCCACGAGGTCTCCGAACTCGTATCTAAACTCGCTCGCCTCCTCCACTATCGGTATCTTTCTCGCTAGGCGCTGGAGAAGGTACTTTCCGGCGAGGGCCGCGTGATACGAGGTTCCCATCGCGACGAAGATCACCCTGTCGTAGCTTGCTATCTCCTCCGCAACGCTTCGTATGGCCTCCCTATTTCCGTGAATAGCGTCCTTGATGGCCCTCGGTTGTTCGTAAATCTCCTTCAGCATGAAGTGGGGATAGCCGGCCTTTTTGGCCATATCGAGAGTCCAGCTTATCTCATGGACGGGTTTTTCGACGACTTCGCCGGTGTCGAGCCTCTTTACAACGTATGAGTCTTTGGTCAAGATTGCATATTCACCATCGTCGAGGAAAACTACCCTATTTGTGTACTCCAGAAAAGCGGGAACATCGCTCGCCGCGAAGGTCTCCCCATTCCCAATTCCGAGTACAAGGGGGCTCTCTTTTCTGACGACGTACAACCTATCCGGTTCATCCGCGTAGATTATCACCAGGGCAAAGGAACCCTTGAGCCTTCTGAGGGCTTTTCTCAGGGCTTCCTCAAAGTTCTCAGAAGACTTGAGCTCCTCCTCGATTAGGTGGGCTATGACCTCCGTGTCAGTATCGCTTTTGAAGGTGTGACCCTTTCCAATGAGCTCCTCCTTGAGCTCGGAGAAGTTCTCTATGATGCCGTTGTGGGCGAGAACAATCCTTCCCGTGCAGTCCGTCTGGGGGTGGGCATTGATGTCGTTTGGAACGCCGTGGGTGGCCCAGCGGGTGTGGCCGACGCCCCTGTTGCCCTTCATCTCCAGGAAACCGAGCTTCTTGGTGAGCTCGTCTATCCTGCCGGCGCCCTTTCTGATTTCCAGCTTTTCCCCATCGCCCGTAACGATTCCGGCTGAATCATACCCTCTGTATTCCAGCCGTTTGAGGCCCTTTACGATAACGTCGCACGCTTTTCTGTCACCGATGTATCCTATTATTCCACACAACCCTACCACCTTGCCACGCTTTTACGCCTGGGATACCTAAACTCCCTCCGTTAAAAGAGTTTCTACGACCGGTGCCTCCACAACAGTGGGGCGAGTGCTAAGGCCACGATGAGTGCCGGTCCACATATCCCTCCACCACCCTTCTTTGATGTGCTCGTTGGAGAGTTCCCCGTTTCGGTTGTTGTGGGCGTGGATGTAGTGGAGTGCGTTGTTTGAGAGACTGACTCCCCCGTGCTCGTCGTTGCGGTGGTTGTGGTTGAGCTCGTCTTTGTTCCTGTTTGCTGCAGCTTGGCCTTAATCTCGATGCTTCCATTTTTAGGGAGGTACACTTCGGTGGAGTACTCTATGTAGCCCCCCTTAGTAACCCTGATCGAGTACTTCCCCGGTGTGAGGGTTAGGTTGAGGGGTGTGATTCCCATTAGCGTCCCATTTATGTAGACAGCCGCACCCTCCGGAGTCGAGTCTATGAGGAGCTTCCCCTTCTGCTCTGGCTTCTTGGAGAGCTTTATCGTGAGCACGTTCTCCCAGCCGGGCACAACGTTTATGGTGCTCACGTAGTCAAAGTAGCCGCTCCTCTTTACCACGAGTTCGTGCTCCCCCGGGCACAGAGAGAGGTGCACCTTGCTAAACGCAGGGCTTGTATAGTTCCCGTCGACGTATACGCTTCCGGGATAGCCCTCTGAGACAGGGGGGGATATTTTGAGGATAACCGGAACGGTTAAGCAAACGTTCTTGGGCAGGGGGTTCAGGGGCTTGGCTTTTATGGGTGTAAACTCGGTGGAGAGCGTGGTATTGGAAACTTCGACCTTGTTAGTCGGCTTAAATACTGCCGGTTCGTTTGGTTTTCCTCCATCGATGACAGCTCCGTTCAGCGGGAGGCTCATGAGGATGCCATCGCTTCCCCTGAAACTGTTGAACTTCACTGTGGTTCCCGCGACGAGGAGCTTCCCGTAATCACCGCTGACGCTGGACGGAATTCCCTGGCTGTAAAGGGCACTCCTGGACACCTCGCCGCTGGCGTCAGTTTCAAAAACCCACGTTTCCGCCGCTGTGGAGTTGTACGAGGATGCGACAATGAAAATGCCGCCGTTTGATGAGGCCACGCCAACGGCTTCGTCGTTGTTGGGGGTCGAGTAGACGTTGACCCACTTTAGATTTCCGCTGGGGTCTGTTTGCATCACCCAAACGTTCCCGTCAATGGTCGAACCGCTCACGATGAGCCCGTTTTCGTCTTCATCAATCCCGCTAACGTCCCCGAAAAGAACTCCTTTGTATACCTTTGCCCATGAGACCAAGCCGTTGCTCCTCAGCTTCGTTAAGATTAGGTCGCTTTCCCTTACGTATGCGAGCAGAATTTCTCCGTCGGGACGGACTTTCGCCGCGTGAAAAATCCCAGTGGCTCCACAGTTCAGCTTCTTTGACCAGATAACGTTGCCGTAGGGGTTTAGTTTAAGTATGATTATCTCCTGAATGTTCGGACTGAAGCCCGTTACTACGATGTTTCCATTGTCGTCTTCTCCTAAACTCCGCAGCATGCTCATGTCCCCTACGTCGTACTGGTATGACCACTGGACTGTACCATTTTCGTCGAGCTTCATTACGAAGAGCTCTCTGGTGTCACTCTCCTCTATGGTTCCCCCTGCGATTATACTCCCATCCTTGCCTACCGCGAGGGCGCTTATCTTTCCCCTGTACACAGTTCTGTTGAACTTGTAAACCCTAGACCAGATGATGTTTCCATATCTATCCACCCTCACCAGCCATGGAAGAGGGATTCCCAGGTAAGAGCTCTGGCCCCCAAGGATTATGTCCCCGTTTGGGGCCACTGCAACCGCGGAAAAGGAGTCCGCTTTCTCGGTGCCGTATACGTGGACTCCGTACTCCGATACGACCAGGCCGCTGGCCCAGGGTTCCCCGATTATCATCCCCGCAAGAACAATGAGTGCAACGGCTTTGATCAACCTCATCTTTCCACCCGGCGAATCTGCGTGCCATAGAACTTAAGTGTTGCGCCGAAAGTTTTAAATACTAAAAGTTATTAAATTAATGTCGAGAACAGGGCAAGCAGGGGAGGTGATGAGCATGGCGGAGATGATTATTCCGTATCCACAGCTCCAGAAGATCCTTGAGAGGACCTGCGAGCTCGCGGTAATCAAGCCCCGCGCCGAGGAAATGATGGAGATCGTTGAGAAGGAGCTCGCTGACCTCTTTGAAGTCGCCTACGAGAACGCGAAGGCTGAGAACTCTGACACGATAAAACTCCGTCACATCCCGATAACCAAGGGCTTCAGGAGCTCCATGAACCTCTTCAGGGCGGTTATAGAGGATGAAAACGTCCAGATGGAACCGATCAGGAAGTACCTTCTCAAGGAGATACCCGGGGACAAGCCGCTTGAGGAGGACGTTGTAAACGAGCTTCCCATCATAGCGGGAACTCTCTTCGTGCTCGTTGGAAGGGTCATCAAGGCCCTCCACCCGGAGATAAAGAACGTCTATCCCGAACACATCGAGGAAGCCGGGAAGGTGCTGGATTACACGCTGTGAGGGGATTTCAATATATTTCAGCTCCTTTCAATTCTTCAGAGAGATCTTTTTTTCCCTCTTCGCTATTCTCTCGACTGAAAATCCGAGGATAACAGTAATGGTTCCAATGAGGATTGAACTCCCTTCTATGTAAAGTCTCTTTGCAAGAATTGAAGTGGCAATAACGGGATATATCATAACCAAAACAGTAACCACTAGAAACCTCGTCTTTACCCGCGGGATTTTGCCCTTCTTTTCTATTTCCCCCACGGATTTTTCTATTGCACGGATGAAGAGGAGCTCAAAGAGGACGATAAAGACAAGAAGCCCAAAGGCCATCGCCGAACTTCTTTCGAGGTATGACACCGCGAGCGCAGTAGCAACTGCTAAGGCCACAAAGGTTAAGGCGAGGTTTCCCAACAGTTTTGTAGTCTTTTCGGGCTTTTTGGGCGTTGTCCTGTTAACGAGCGACGTCCAGATGGAGAGGAGCATCAAGGAGAGCAGTGCCAGGAGGAGAAGGCTCTGGGTGGGTGAGAGCGTGAAGAACACCGAGAAGTAGCTTATTATGTAGGAGTAGCCCAAGGCAAGACCCGCTCCAAGTATGGTGCCTTCGTCGTTCTTTCTCTTTCTCATAAGCCATATAAGCAAAGCTCCAACCAGCGTTATTATTGTCCACATAAAATATACGGAGAGCATGAGGAGAATGCTCGGCCAGTCTGGGGTTATCCTGCCCGTTCCCCCAACGTTTATTGAAAACCAGAGCGGAAGCCCTTTTGGGGCAGTGCGGTTTACCTCCCAGTCAATATTGGTTCTCCAGCGGAAGAACCCCAGCCTAACAATCCGGAGTGCATCGATAGGCCTTATTCCTCTCCTCTCAAAGTGCACCCGTATCTTTACGGGTTCTCCTGGGGCTATCCAGCCCCGGGGATACTCTATTTCCTCCGGTGTAACCGATATAATTCCTTCCACATTGTTCCAGTATCCTGGGCTAGCTATGTTGAACACATGAAACTTGTCTTTTATGCTTGTATTCGCAGGGTTTGGAAACTCAATAATGCAGGTTCCCTCCAAGACTGTCTGGAGTCCACCAATATCACTCCATCCTCCTTTAATGGTGAAATTCCCACAAACGGCTGTGGTGTTTATTCTGTAGTCCATTCTATGGTTGGCACTAACCGGGTGGTAGAACAGGACTCCGGAGATGATGAGCAAAGCTGGGAGCAACAACATCCCGCGCTTCATTCACATCCGCAGAAAAATCATCAAGGGCTTTAAAAGTTTATCTATGGCTGTTAATTACGAAAAACTTTTAAGTTAGGTAAACACTGCTCTCTTGGGATTGATTGTGAGGCGGCTACTATTACTTGTCATCATTGGGATGTTCACGCTGCTCCCTTTAGCATCGGCACTCAGCATCAGCTGTCCGTCGAGCGTTCCCTACGGCCAGGATTTGGAATGTAAAATTAATGATGGGAACGACACCTACCAAATCACGGTGTTTGTAGACGGGGAACACCTTTACTCCCAGGAGTGGGTTCCGAGGATCAATCCCCTTTTCCCAATCCCCTTGGATTACACGCTCTCCCACCGGAGAGAGGCCCTCGGTCCGGCCGTGAGTGCCATGCCTGACTGGGTGGTGGCTTCAAAGCCCATCAATCTGTCCATCACGCTAGTGAACTCTGAATCCAAGGAGAAGCACGTCTTTAATCAGCTCGTTACCGTTAATATTCCGTCGAAAAAGATTCTGTGGGACGTAATCTGGGGGTTCCTTGCTCTTCTGCTCCTCTTATTTGACGGGTTCACCGGATATAACTCCGGAAGGGAGCTTGTGTCATCCATTGCAGCCTCCCTTCTTATGTTTGGAGGATTTCAGGTTATCCAGCTTGCAGTCCTCGTAGTTTACCTTGGTCTCTCCGCCGGCTGGAATGGGAGCTTTGGTGAAAGCGCACGGGAGTTCGCCACGAACCTGGTCGTGACCGGGAATTTAATTTCCCTCCTTCTTCTCGAAACGGCCTTTGCGCTTGGTTTGGTATTCAACAAGTACCCGAAGATCTCTTTCTACACAGGGATTGCATGGACCGCTGGAATCCCCCTGGCGGTGTACTTCTACTTTACTGACGAGTTCATTTGGGCATCTTTCCTCTCGTTCCTGCTCTTAATCCCTGTTTTGATAGCTATATGGTACTATTCGGAGTTCCCCTATTCAAAATGCAGAAAAGCCCTGCACCGCTTTGAGAATGCCTTTTTGCCAGTTAATTCCGCTCTGCTTGTGTTATTCTACGTTCTATATGTCTCAAAAACTCCCGCTGTAATCCAGCTGATCTTCTTGGCCACTGTGGGGCTTTTTGCGTACTCCAGTAAAAAGGCCTTTGAAAAGGTCGAGGAGGCTAAGAAACGGTTTGATGAGGACATAGCCAGGATTGGGGGCAGAATCGGGCCTGCTGGATCTGGTTCTACAGTGGGGGTGGAAGTTTGAAGAGAACAACGGTAGCAGGAATTGTAGTGGTGTTCCTCTGGCTGACCATGATGGTTCCCCATGTTAACGCTCTGTCTGTTGAGTGTCCCTCAACAGCCAACCTGAGCGAGACGACCTGCAACGTGACAGGGAATCCGGGTGAGAAGTTTGGAATATACCTCAGCTCTGTTAACGGCTTTGCTCTCGAACCCGGCGAAGTAACTCTCTGGGTCAATTCAAGCGGGGATGTGAGATTCGCGTGGTTCAGAGATTTCAGATGGTTTCACCAGCCGGCAGAAGTTCGATTTGAGCCGTATGATGCGCTTCAAATGATAGTTCATGAGTTTGATGGACCCTTCTCAGGTGACATTACCTGGATGTTCCTGGGGAAAGAGAACAGGTTTACTTTCACGGTTGTCTATCCGGATGGTAGAAGTGAGAATTTCACGGCAGAAGTCCTTTTAGCCGGAAAGCCAAACTGGAATGGAATTCTAAGCGATTACCTAGGCCTTACGGCCTTTGTGTTCATTATGCTGTCTTTTGTGACTTTTTTGCTTGTAATGGCAATATTCCTCATTGCCAGGTTTCTTGGAGCATCTTCCCTGTCCCCTCGGAAGGGGTTGTACTTTAGCGCTGGTACGGTGTTGATGTTCATTTTGATCTTTTCCAGCGATTTCCTCTCTGCGGTTATCTTCTACTCCATAGGAACGCCTGAGCGCGCTTATGGCGACATGATCCTCGGCTGGGGACTGGCCTTTATTCTCGCGATGATTCTCCTCTACTCCTCTGGAGTGCATTCATGGGTGTTTGAGAGCAACTGGCGGAAGAAGACCCTGAAAGAGCTCAAACGCATAGATATTTCCTTCTGCTCTGGAATGGACTGGTTCCCGTGGGTTCTCCTCACGATGGGACCCTCCGGGATAAACGTGAATTATTGGATATGGCTTATGGTGAGCCTTATTTTCTTGTTCGGTTTTCTGACAGACAGGATATTAAACCTTCTTACACCCCTTGGTGTTCTGGGGGTTAACTTTGCCCTTTCGCTGGTTCTCTATCTACTGATACACCCCGATGTCGGCTTCATAGCTGTTCTCTGGCTGGGAGTCCTTGGCATTTATCTCTCCCAGAGGAGGTGCATTCGAAAGTTCAACGCCGAAAAGGAGAAATGGGTGAGAGAGGCTGAAAGAAGACTCAAAAGGTTAGAAGGACTTAGCTCTTCAACCACCTCTCCATCCACCCGGCTATAAGCTCAAGCCTCTTAACCCTGTGCTTCGGCTTTCCACCTCTGCTGAGGTCGTGGTTCTCTCCTGGGAAGAGGGCGAGCTCGACGGTTTTGCCGAGGTTCCTCAAAGCTGTGAAGAACTGCAGTCCCCCCGCCAGCCAGCAGCGGTAGTCCTCCATGCTGTGGATTATGAGGAGCGGCGTCTCAACGTTGGGCGCGTATTTCAGCGGGCTCTTTTCCCAGTAACCATTTGTGTTGCTCCACGGGTCGCCGCCAACCTGGTCGGGCGCGAAGAAGTAGCCGATGTCTGTCGTTCCAAAGAAGCTCGTCCAGTTCGATATCGAGCGCTGGGTCACCGCGGCCTTGAAGCGGTTCGTGTGCCCGACTATCCAGTTAGTCATGAAGCCGCCGTAGGAGCCGCCGGTCACTCCTATTCTCTCCGGGTCTATGAAGTCGAAGCGCTTCACCGCCTCATCGACGACTTCCATTATGTCCTGGTAATCTCTCTCCCCGTAGTGCTCCCTTATGTCCGCAAATTCTTCCCCGTAGCCGTCGCTCCCGCGCGGGTTGGAGAAGATGACGACGAAGCCTTTAGCCGTTAGAACGTGGAACTCGTGCATGAAGGAGTAGCCGTAGGCGGTCTTTGGTCCGCCGTGGATCTCGAGGACCGCTGGATACTTCTTGCCTGGCTTGAAGTCCACGGGCTTCATAACCCACGCATCCAGCTCAACGCCGTCGCTGGCCTTGACCTTGAAGTGCTCCGGCTTTGAGAGCCTGTACTCATTAATCCAGCCGTTGAAGTCAGTAACTTTCTTCTCCTTCCCGTCGCGGAGGACGTAGAGCTCAAGCGGTGTAACCGCGTCCTGGGCCGTGAAGGCTATGTAATCACCTATCGCAAAGCTCTCGACGCTCCTGTCTCCAGCTATAACGCGCTCTATCTTGCCGTTGAGGTTAACGCGGAATAGGTTAGCCCTCGGGCCGTCCGTGGCGACATAGTAGATCCACCCATCCTTAAAGACGAGCTCTGCTCTCTGAGAGCCCCTAACATCGCTGTTGAGGGAGTTATAGGCCGCTCTGTCAAGGTCTTTCGTCAGCTTTCTCATCTCACCGATGGCGGGATTGTAGTGGTAGATGTGGGTGTTCGTCGGAATCCCGCGCTCGCGCGTGCTGGCCTTGAGGATGAACGTCCCATCGTCCAGCGGTATGAAGTCGGAGATGTCCCACTTGCCCGGCGTGAGCTTCTTGGTTTTCCTACCTTCGAGGACGTAGAGGTCGCTCACCATCGGCTTCCTCTCGCGATTCTCCTGGGCTATGAAGTATAGCTTGCCCTTGTGGAAGCGGATCTGGCCAACGTCGAGGTTCTTCGGAGTGAGGCGCTTCTTCTTCCCGCTCTCGACATCAACGAGGTAAACGGCGCTTCTCTTTCCATAAACAAAGCCGACGCCGTTGAACCAGAAGGGGAGCTCCTTGATGATGTGGACGTCGTCCTTAGGCTTCTTCTCGACGTCTATCGGAGTAACGACCGCTATGCCCTTTCCCTCCTCTGTGAAGCGGATGTTCTGAATCCCGTACTTGAACTTCGCTAGCAGTCTCGCCTCTCCGCCGTCCGTTGGGATGACGTAGAGTTCAGCCTCTTTGCTCTCCTTATCGCGCTTGGATGTGAAGGCTACGAGCTTTCCGTCAGGTGAGAAGCGCGGGCTGGCGTCCTTCTTTCCTGCGGTGAAGGGCTTAACCTTCCTGCCGTCGTAGAGGTACAGTTTGGAAAAGTAGTCGTCCTTCTCGACGCTTATCTCCGTCACCTGGAAAACGAGCTTTCTCCCCAAGGCGTCTATGTTCCCCACAAGCTTGAACTTTCCGAGGTCCTTCTCGGTCAGACCTTTCGCCATTTAGAATCACCGAATAAAGTTGGGCTTTTTCGTATAAAAGCTTAGCGTTTCGATAGGTATCGATAACAACCATCTCCCAACCTTTTTAAATTCCCCCTCTCCCTTTTTACCCGGGAGGTGAGCCGATGACTGTGAAGGTCCGTTTTGAGAGCGATGTGAGGGAATACACCAAAGGCGAGAAGGTGAAGGATGGGGTTCTCAGGCTTACCGAGACCGCCCTGGCCCAGGCCCTTGAGAAGTTCCACAGGAGAATGATAGTTATCGAAGGGGACACCGAGAGGAAGGCGGAGCTGGCGGGTATACTTGCCGGGGCCTCTGCGAGGGTTATCGAGAACATTCTGGATGAGCTCGTTAAAAAGCGCCTCAGGGAGGAGGGTGAGAATAAGATCGAGGTTCTCTACGCTACCGACGCCCTCGGCGAGGAGACTTTTGGTAGAAAGCGCTACGAGGCCTTTAGGAAGCACTTTGACGTGCTCGCGGGCTCCAACTCAGAGGTTACGGCGATTACCTTCAAACACACCCGAGAAGTGCTCGGGAAGACCTACGACCTCCTCGTTCTCGATATGAGCTACGACTACTCTCCAAACGACCTCGGCAGGATTATAGAGACCGTCCGCGGTGGCGGGCTGATATTCATCCTGGCCCATCCCTTCAATAAGTGGAAGGACATGTGGACGGGGTTCCACAAGAGCCTCGTCACACCACCCTATACGATAGAGGACGTTAAAAAGCGCTTTAACCGGAGGCTCATACGAAAGTTCACGGAACATGATGGAATATACATCATAACGGAGACGGGGAAGGTTAGGAAGGGGCCGAAGAGGGCCAAGAGTCAGGCGAGGATAAGGGGAAGGAAAGGCGTTCCCATTCCCCAGGAAACGCTTTTCCCCAAAGAGCTCTACGAGATGGCTCTGACCGAGGGTCAGATGGGGATAATAAAGGCGTTCGAGGAGCTGGTAGGGAAGGAGGGCATGCTCGTCCTAACAGCCGACAGAGGCAGGGGTAAGAGCGTCTCCGTGGGGATAGCCGCGGTTGGTCTGGCCAAGACGATGGGTGGGGGAACGGAGGTTGTGGTAACTGCCCCCGAACCGGAGAACGTCCAGTCGCTCTTCCGTTTTGCAGCTAAAGCCTTTGAGAAACTTGGATTACCTCCCAGGCTCCGCGAGGAAAATGATCTCATAACCGGAATACGCGCTGGGAGAATCTTCATGAACTACTTCCGTCCGGCGGATGGCTACAGGAGGAACGCCGACCTCTACATCGTGGATGAAGCGGCCGGAATCCACGTTCCCATCCTCCACAGGTACCTAGACAAGCCACGTGTTGTCTATTCCTCGACGATTCACGGCTACGAGGGCGCCGGCAGGGGCTTCTCCGTCAAGTTCCTGAAAAAGGCGAGGGAGAAGAGGGAATTCCAGGAGCTTCACATGGACGAGCCGATCCGCTACGCCGACCACGACCCCATCGAGAAGTGGCTCTTCGACGTTCTCCTCCTTGATGCGGAGCCGGTGGAGCTGACGGAGGAGGACTACGAGCTCATAAAGAACGGTGAGGTTTATCTGGAGGAGCCGGACCTCGACGACTGGTTCGAGCACGACAGGGAGGATCTGAGGAACTTTGTCGGAATCTACATCCTGGCCCACTACCGCAACAGACCGAGCGATGTGGCTCTTCTGGCAGACGCACCGCACCACGAGGCAAGGGTACTTCGCCTTAAGAACGGAAAGATAGTCACCGCGGTGCAGATAGCGAGGGAGGGTGATATACCGAAGAAAGTCGTCGAGAAGATGCTGAAGGGCTACAAGCCCCGCGGGAACATAATCCCCGACATGATGATCAAGCACCATATAATGAAGGAGTTCGCCCGGCTGAAGGGGTACAGGATAGTCAGGATAGCCACTCACCCCGATGCGATGGACATGGGGCTGGGAAGCAAGGCCCTTGAGCTCCTGGGGAAGGAAGCTCGCGAAAAAGGCCTCGACTGGATGGGGTCTAGCTTCGGTGCAAGCGAGGAGCTGGCCCGCTTCTGGGTCAGGAACGGCTTCGCGGTCGTTCACCTCAGCCCGGCGAGAAACCCCATCAGCGGCGAGTTTACGGCGATAGTCCTCAAGCCGATAAGCAAGAAGGCTAAGGAGATGATCAGGAAGGCCAACGACGAGTTCAGGATAAGGTTAACGGAGTGGCTCTGCGACACCCACAGGGACATTGAGCCGGGAATAGTGCGCTGGCTCTTCGAGACCCCCTTTGGGGAGGCCGTGGATTATCCCGTTTATCTCACGGAGGCTCAGAAGAAGAGGCTGGACGCCTTCACGGGCAAGGTTCTCACATATGACACGGTTGTGGACGCAGTAAAGCCAATAGTGAAGCTCTACTTCCTCGACGGCTGGATGAAGCCGTACCTCGACGAGCGGCAGATGAAGATTCTGATTCACCGGGTTCTCCAGGCCCACAGCTGGGAGGAGACAGCGAAGCTCATCGGGAGGAGCGAGACCTTTACGATGATAGAGCTCAGGGACATCGTCAGGGGCCTTTGGTACTACTACAAGCGCGTGCTCCGGGGTTGAGGCCAAATTTTTTAAGCCCTTCCCTCAATTCTCAGTGTTATCATTTTACTGCCGGTGACAGCCATGGCAGGCGGATGGGAAAGGATAGTATCGATAACCCGGAACGGGATGAGGATCATTGGTCAGATGAAACGTAAGGTTTCGCGGGAGAAGAAGATAGCCCTCCTGATAGATGGCCCCAACATTCTGAGAAAGGAGTTCGGAATTCGCCTCGAGGATCTGGTCGATGTCCTGTCGGAGATAGGCGACATACGCGTTGCCAAGGTTATTCTCAACCAGTACGCCCCACAGGGTCTTATAGAGGCTGTTTCAAACCAGGGATTTGAGCCTCTCATCGTATCCGGTGAAACCGGGGTGAAGCTGGCCGTTGAGGCCATGAAGGAGATATACAACCCTCACATCGATGTCATAGCCGTGGCCACCAGGAACGCCGAGTTTCTGCCAGTTATTCTAAAGGCAAAGGAGAAGGGTAAGGAAACCGTCGTCATCGGGGTGGAACCGGGTTTTTCTGCTGCGCTGAAGCACGCGGCCGACTACGCCATAGTCTTAGGCGGTGAGGAGGAATGAAGGAGAAGCTCTTCAAGATACTCCGGAGGGGCGAGAAGGAGGAAGAGGAGAAGAGGGAAGTCCCCTCCAAGAAGATTGGCCTTATAGTTGACGGTCCCAACATCCTCCGCAAGGAGTTCGGGATAAAACTGGAGGACATCGTGGAGGCCCTCCGGAGGATTGGAAACGTCCGCATCGCAAAGGTTATTCTCAACCAGTACGCCCCACAGGGTCTTATAGAGGCAGTGGTAAATCAGGGACTTGAGCCTATTATAGTTGCCGGGGACACCGACGTCAGGGTTGCCATCGAGGCCATGGAGATAATACATGAATCGGACGTGGAGGTCCTGGCCTTAGCTTCGAGGGACGCGGACTTCCTTCCAATTATAATAGAGGCCAAGCGCCAGGGAAAGGAGACCGTCGTCATAGGCGTTGACCCTGGTTTCTCGGCGGCACTCCAGAATGCCGCGGACTACGTTATAAAGATGGAGTCCTCCGGTGAGAGGAACGGGGAGGAGAAAGGAGAGGTGGAATGAATTGGATTCCCTCATCGTTATAATCGGGGTGTTCGCGATAGGGCTGGCTCTCTTAATAAAGGGAAGCTCATTGCCCTAATTCTTGCGAGCGTCGCCACCACTCTGCTTGAGCTCACCGTATCGGCGATTTCCGCCTACAACGGCAACAGCGGCATAGCCCTCGGAACGCCTTTGGAAGTGCTCTCGCCAACATCGCCCTAATCATGGGCCTCTCTTCCTTTACCATCTATACAGGAGGCACATGTCCTTGGAGGAGCTTGAATCTGATGGTCGTGGAAGCGTTGCCAAAGAAATGTCCATACTCTTTCTATTCGGTCTCATCGTTATAGCCGGTGCCGAACTCGTCGTTAACAGTGCCGTTGAGCTCGTGAGAGCCGCGGGAATCTCCCAGGTGGTTATAGGGCTCACAATCGTTTCAATAGGAACCTCCTGCCCGAGCTTACCAATTCGCTGATGGCCGTCATGAAGAAGCTCCCCAACATAAGCATTGGAAACATGATAGGGGCTGATATCATCGATATTCTTCTCGTGATTGGCGTATCCGCCATTATACGGCCCATCCGGGTCTCCGAGAAGATGTTTCACGTTGCCCTACCGTTGACGCTTCTCCCGGTCTTTATCCTCACCGCATCGCTCAAGAACAACAGGGTGGGCAGAAAAACGGGCTCTCTCTTCCTGGTTATATATATTGTTTTCCTTTTATCTCCTGCGGTGAGTTTGCGCTACCCTTTTAAATTTCCCATCACCACCTTTCGATCATGATAATTGCCATCATTGACGGTTACACTGACGAGCCAGCAGGCCTCGGAGTTCCCCCTTATCTTGGAATATACCCCCGCTACGCCTACGGGGCCATAAAGAAGGCCAGGAAGGACGCTTCTATCTTTTACCTCACCGTAGATGACCTCCGGGCTACATTTCTCGGGGAACGGGGCATAGAGACAAAGAACAAGACCCCAAACTATCCGAAGACAAAGGAGATACTCGAAAAGGCTGACGTCATAGTTTACATCGGTGGTCTACACACGCCGGGGAAGTATCTCTCGGCCGTTCCTGGAAGCGTTGAAGAGGTTGCGAGGTTCATAAAGCAGTTCAAAGGTGAGAAAGTCCTCGGCGGGCCAGCTTTCATGGGTTCCGCCAGCATGGGAGGCGTTAAGATAACGAGCAGGGAGCTTCAATTGGCCCATAGTGTTTTTGACCACGTTGTCTACGGCGATTTGGAGGCGTTCCTCTTTGATTATCTGAGCAACCCGAAGGATGCCGACCCCTTCCGCTTCAGGACGTACAATGAATTAAAGGATTATGCAATTATTGGGGCTGAAGTTGTCAGACAGTTTCCTGATTACCCCGACTTCGTCATAGTCGAGATAGAAACCCAGCGCGGCTGTCCCAAGGCGATGGGAATAGGTGGCTGCTCCTTCTGCACTGAACCTGTTCGCTACCGCAAAGTTGAGGACAGGCCGATTGAGGACGTTGTTGCAGAGGTCAAGGCACTTTACGACCTCGGCGTCAGACACTTCCGCGTTGGCAGGCAGAGCTGCATATTCTCCTACATGGCGAAACCCGATGGGAGGGTTCCAATTCCTAATTCCCGAGCAATAGAGAAGCTCTTCCATGGAATTCGCTCTGTTGCTCCTGAAGTCAAAACCCTCCACGTGGACAACGCCAACCCTGCCGTCATAGCCAACTATCCGGAGGAGAGTAGGAGAACAGTCAAGGCCCTCATAGAGTATGGTACACCTGGAAACGTAGTGGCATTCGGCCTTGAGAGTGCAGACCCAAAGGTGGCCAAACTCAACAACCTGAACGCCACCGCTGAGGAAACCTACGAGGCGGTGAAGCTCCTCAACGAAATCGGTGGAAAGAGGGGCTACAACGGAATGCCCTGGCTCCTTCCTGGGATAAATATAATCTTTGGCCTTCCAGGCGAGACGAAGAAGAGCTACGAACTTACCTTCCAGTTCCTCAAAAAAATCCTTAATGATGGCCTGATGGTCAGGAGGATAAACATCCGCCAGGTTGTCGTCTTTCCAGGGACGCCGCTCTGGCACATGAGGGACAGGGTGAAGACTGAGAAGCACAAGAAGCTAATCCAGCACTACAAGTACAAGATAAGGCACGAGATAGACCTTCCCATGCTCAAGAGGGTTGTTCCAGTTGGGACTGTTCTTCGCGATGTGAGAGCGGAGGTCTTTGAGGACGGCCTCACCTACGGCAGGCAGATTGGGAGCTACCCTCTGATAGTTGGCATTCCCAAGGAAGTTCCCCTCAACAGGTTCTACGATGCTCTCATCGTCGGCCACGGCTTCAGGAGCATAACGGGAATTCCCGTGCCGATCAACGTGAACAGGGAGGGTTCAAAGGTGCTTCAGTACATCCCAGGAGTGGGGAGGAAGAAAGCGGTGCAAATACTATTCAAAAGGCCATTCAAGACAGAGAAAGAGTTCATGGACATGCTCGATGATAACACGAGAAGGATTCTAGAAGGAAAGATAGAAATATAAGGCTCAAACGAGCTTCTTCTCCTTCAGGACTTTTTCCATCCTGTCCATGGCCTCTTCAAGCTTCTCGTAGGCCGTGGCGTAGCTTATCCTAATGTAACCTTCACCGGCCTTTCCGAAGGCACTTCCGGGAACTACCGCAACCTTTGCCCCCTCCAGCATGAGTTCGCTGAACTGGTGGTCGGTCAATCCAGTGTCCTTTATCCTTGGGAAGATGTAAAAGGCACCCTTGGGCTTTACCGTTGGGAGGCCCATCTCGTTAAGCCTCCTCCAGACGAGGTTCCTTCTCCTGTTGTACTCGTTCCTCATCTCCTCCACTGCCTTCCAGCTCCTCGGGTCTTCGAGGGCCTTGGCCGCCGCGTACTGGACAAAGGTAACGGGGCAGGTGGAGTTGTACATCTGGAAGCGCGTCATCTTCTCGATTATCCACGCTGGGGCGGCTACGAAACCGAGGCGCCAGCCGGTCATGGCGAAGGTCTTGGAGAAGCCGTTGACGGTGATGGTTCTCTCAAACATCCCGTCGAGGGAAGCGATACTGTGGTTCTTGACACCATCGTAGACGAAGTGCTCGTAGACCTCGTCGCTGAAGATTATAAGGTCGTGCTCGACCGCGAAGTCCGCTATTTCCTCAACGTCCTTCTTCGTCAGGACAGAGCCCGTCGGGTTGTTAGGTGTGTTTATGATGAGGGCGCGCGTCTTTTCGGTAACATGCTTCTCAAGGTCATCAACGGAGAGCCTGAACTCGTTTTCCTCATAGGTGGGGACTTCCACGGGCTTCCCTCCGGCTAAGACCACGGCGGGAGCGTACGTAACGAAAGCAGGTGAGGGTATTAGAACTTCCTCGTTGTCCTTCAGGAAGGTTGCAAGCCCCATGAGAAACGCCTGGTTTGCTCCGGTGAGTATCATTACCTCCGTCTTTGGGTCGGCCTCGATGCCGTTCTGATTCTTGAACTTTCTGGCAACTGCTTCCCTCAGCATCGGCAAACCTGCGTTCGGGCCGTAATGTGTCATTCCCCTGTCGAGGGATTCTTTTGCATACTCTTTGATGTTCCCCGGCGTGTCGAAGTCGGGCTCTCCAATACCGAGTGAGATGAGACCCTCCATCCCTGCGGCGAGGTCAAAGAGCTTCCTAATCTCAGAAGGGTTGACGAGTTCAAGCCTGTCGCTCAGCGCCATGATCATCACCGAAGACCCTACGGGCCAATGTTTATAACGTTACCTCAACGAAAAGATGGACATCGAAGGATGGGAAAGTTCCTCAATGAATGAAATCAGCACAACGATTTTGTGACGGGTCGGGCAGTGGTGAACATTGAATCTCCTCCAAAAGCAGGCCATATCCCGAAAGCCCAAAAGAACAGCTTGGAAAGAACCAAATAAGGTTTAATTGCCTCCTAGAGTCTTATTGGAACATCCATGGAGCAGCTATAGTGGTCGTGCTCCTTCCAGCTTTCAATTCTCCTAGAGTCTTATTGGAACAAAAGCAAGCACGACACGAACAACAAAGAGAACAAAAGGTTTCAATTCTCCTAGATTCTTATTGGAACCTCTACCACAGGTAACAGCGAGAGACCTTCCCTAGCACCTTTCAATTCTCCCAGAGTCTTATTGGAACTTATTGCAACATCATCATGTTCACAGTTGCTAGACTAAACTTTAGCTTTCAATTCTCCCAGAGTCTTATTGGAACTCGCTATGGTTTACGGGCTTAGCATAGAAGAGGCGACTTTCAATTCTCCCAGAGTCTTATTGGAACCTTCCTTCACTTAGCATCACCTTGAGGAAATAATGAACTTTCAATTCTCCCAGAGTCTTATTGGAACGCCGCAGCGGCAACTATGAATAAAAACGCAAAACCCGGCTTTCAATTCTCCCAGAGTCTTATTGGAACCTTTTCTACATAAGTGTGGTCAATTCTCCCTTGTGAACTTTCAATTCTCCCAGAGTCTTATTGGAACCTTAAGTTCCTCGACGGTTACCAGTATGATTTAATTACTTTCAATTCTCCCAGAGTCTTATTGGAACTTTCAAGAACAACCTGAATAACCTTGCGATTACCATCTTTCAATTCTCCCAGAGTCTTATTGGAACCTATGGTCTGGGCAATCTCCGGGGCGTAGTTCCTCACTTTCAATTCTCCCAGAGTCTTATTGGAACTCCATTACATACCATCCCCTATTACTGGGTTGGTTTCACTTTCAATTCTCCCAGAGTCTTATTGGAACGTATTTGTTGTTATCATATAATTGGACGTTATCAGACTTTCAATTCTCCCAGAGTCTTATTGGAACTGGCCGTTAGCAAAGTAGCGGAGGGAGCGGAGAATGCTTTCAATTCTCCCAGAGTCTTATTGGAACATCACGTTCACAAAACCACCCGGTAACAGCTACATGACTTTCAATTCTCCCAGAGTCTTATTGGAACAGATATCTATCGTTCCAGAAGGGGGTACGGTTCTCCCTTTCAATTCTCCCAGAGTCTTATTGGAACAGGGTAAGTTTTCCCTTCTTTTGCCCAACAAAAGAATGAGAAGCCCTTAATCTTATAAGCCTTTCCCCGAAGGGGACTTCACAAAGCCGCCAGAAGGCGTGGATTAGACGCCTAAGAAGTGTTGGTTTGTTTGGGGATATCCGCGCAAATCCGGGATTTTCTGTGTACGAAGTTGATCGTGAAACTTCCAGGAGTTGATGAGGGCTTTAATTCTAGTATACATGATTTAAACAGTCTGGATTTGGAAAAAGAACAAATTCCATGTGGATAGCCCATTATGGGGCTTTTTCCACTCTTATTTCGATAACCCAAAAGAATTTCGTAATAATTTGCTAAAATTTTGTAACATCATGTTCCATAACAACAAAGTGTTACTAAAGAGTTCCAGGGGAGCAGAAAGACCCCAATTTAGAGGTAACCTTCTAAAAGGGAATTAAAACTAGAAAAAAGGATTCTCAGCGTGATACGACGAAATTCCCAATCACTAAGAGGTCAAGGTTAGCGTTCCTGAAAGTCCGTACTGCATCACTTGGTGAGCAGACTATCGGCTCTCCGTGCATATTGAAGCTGGTGTTGAGCACTGCGCCGACCCCTGCTTTTTTATTGAATTCTTTAATTATTGAATAGTATAGTTCATTGATTTCCTTCCTTACAGCCTGTGGCCTGGTGGTCCCGTCAACGTGGACAACCGCCGGAGCTATTTCCTTGAATTCCTCGCTGGCAGTATAGCTCATCGTCATGAACTCGTTGGGCCTTCCGTCTAGGTCTTCAAGGTATTCTCCTGCCTTCTCCCAGAGCATGGAGGGTGCAAAGGGCTGGAAGACGTCCCGCTTAAGGGCGACGTTGAGCCTCTCCTTAACATTTTCATCCCGCGGGTTGGCCAGAATCGAGCGGTTGCCCAAAGCTCTCGGCCCGAACTCTATTCTCCCCTGTAAAAGGCCTACGAGCTTGCCCTCAACAAGGGCGTCGGAAACGAAGCCGGGGACATCGCTTATCTCCTCGTACTCAACACCCTCTTCCTTAAGAACGCTCTCTATTTCCTCGTCAGAGTACTCGGGCCCTAGATAAACGTTCTCCAGCTTGACGGGCCTCCAATTGCCATTGAGCTTCTCTAACTGGGCCTTAACGAAGACCGCCGCCCCGAAGGCGAGGCCTCCATCGTCCATCGCAGGGAACACCCAGAGACTGTCATCCCCAAAGACGTGCCTCAGGACGGCGTTGGCCTTGACGTTCTGGGCAACACCGCCGGCGTAGGCCACAGGTATGGAGTATCCCTTGAGCCTGAGGCCGAGCTCCTCAATGATCTTCTCAAGGTGAGCTTGAGCGCTGGCGGCTATCTCTATCGCCCTCTTCTGGAGCTTGCCGTCAAGCTTTCCATGCTTCATCTGGGTGGCTATCTCCTTTGCATGCCTTATGGGGTACTTAAACAGCTCAGCGAGTCTTCTCGTTGCCTCAATGCCGACAACTTTAAGGTGGTTCTCGAAGGTCAAGCCATTGAGCTCAATTATCGAGCTTAAATCGTAGGTGGGCTTTCCGTAAGCGGCGAGACTCATCACCTTACCCTCGTGCCTCATCGGCTTGAAGCCGAGGAGTTCAGTAACAGATGCATAGAAGTCGCCGAGGGAGTCAAGGTAGGTACTCTGGGCTATCCTGACCATCTCACCATCCCTGGCAACGTAGATGGACGAGCTAAGTCCGTCGCCGGCGGCATCGATGCTCAGTGCCACCGCGTCTCTCCACCCGGAGGTGTAGTAGGCTGAAGCCGAATGGGCGAGGTGGTGCTCTACGAGGAGGACTTTCCTTTTGAAGTCCGGCCCGAAGATAGCCCTCAGGTTCTTCTCAAGCTCAATTAAGCGGCCCTGCTTTCTGAAGATTCCCGCGACGGCTATGACCTCAACGTCCTCCGGGCTGGCCCCGCCCATTTCAAGTACCTTCCTTATGCTCCGCTCCGGGAAGCCACGATATTTCTTGACCCTGTTGAGCCTCTCCTCATTTACTGCGAAGATTTTCTCGCCGTCTACCAGAACCGCCCCAGCATCGTGGCCGTCGTGGACTCCAAGGATCATTTGCCTCCACCGCAAAATTTTGAAGTAAGATAATCTCCTCCTGATCCGGAATTCAAAAATAGGGGAAATCAGAAGGTTCTAGCGAATCTCGCGATAAATCTCGCCTCCCTGCCGCAGACCGGGCACTTCTTGCCCTCGATACCTTCCTTCGCCTTCTCCTCTGGATATGGGATTCCGAGCATCTTGGCGTCGAGCTCTTCCTCCATCTTGAGGCCGCACTCCTCCTCACCACACCATGGAATCTCGACGATTCCGCGCCTGTCCTCGAAGACTGCCTTGGCCTCTTCGATGGTCTCAACGCGCTTGATGTGGCTCTCCAGGAACTCCTTCGCGCGGCTGTAGAGGTTCTCAATTATCTCGTCGAAGGTTCTCCTGACGGCATCTATGAGCTCGTCCCTCTCAACGACCTCCTTGGTGAGGGTGTCGCGCCTCGCTATGACGGCCTTCTTCCCCTCCACGTCCCTCGGGCCGACCTCTATCCTAACTGGGACACCCTTCAGTTCCCAGTCGTAGTACTTCCTGCCGGGCCTTATGTCGCGCTCGTCGACGTGAACTCTTATTCCGGCTGTTCTAAGCTCCTCTGCTATCTCGCGCGCGTAGGCGAAGACGTCGGCTTCGGTATCCTTCTTCGGTATCGGGACGATGACGACCTGTATCGGTGCTATCGTGGGTGGAAGGACGAGGCCGTTGTCGTCGCCGTGTATCGCCATTACCGCGGCCAAAAGGCGCTCGCTCATTCCGAAGGTTGTCTGGTGAACAAATTCGTGCTCTCCCTCCTCCGTCTCGTACTGGATGTTGTAGGCCTTCGCGAAGTTCTGCTTGTAGTTGTGCATGGTTCCTATCTGGAGCGTCCTGCCGTCGGGCATCATTACCTCGGCACCGAGGGAGTAGTAGGCGCCGGGGAACTTGTCCCACTCGGGGCGCTTTGAGACTATGTAGGGAATCGCGAGGAACTTTGCGAGATTGTCGAATATCTCAAGGTCCTCCTTTATCTGCCTCTCAGCGTCCTCGTAGCTGTCGTGGGCCGTGTGGGCCTCAAAGAACCTGCTTATCTCCCTGACGCGGATGAGGGGCCTCGTGTGCTTGGTCTCGTAGCGGTAGGTGTTGACTATCTGGTAGACCTTGAAGGGTAGGTCAGCGTGGGACCTTATCCAGAGGGAGAACATCGAGTACATAGCAGTCTCGCTTGTGGGCCTGAGGATAAGCCTGATGTCCAGCGGGTCGTGGCCGGCGTGGGTGACCCAGTATACCTCACCCTCGAATCCCTTTATGTGGTCTGCTTCCTTCTGGAACTCGGTTTCGGGGATTAAGGCCGGAAAGAGAACCTCGTTGTGGCCGGTTCTCTCCATCTCCTCATGGATGAAGCGCTCGATGTTGCGCATGATTTTAAGCCCGTACGGGAGCCAGATGTTCATCCCCTTGACCGGATAGCGCTTGTCCTGGATTCCAGCGGTCTCGATGAGCTCGTTATACCACTCGCTGAAATTCTCGCTCCACTTTTCTCTCTTAACTTTACCCGCCATCTGCACCACCTAGGCGTTGCAGGGAAAAGCACTTTATTAAGTTTTTTTCGATTGAAGCCGATGACAGAAAAAGTTGGGAGAAATAACAGGAGAAGCCTAAAACTTCAGAACCCTCTGGAGGACTATCAACGGGTCCCAAACCGGAGCGAAGGGCGGTGCGTAGGCTAGATCTGTGAAGAAGGCATCCTTCGTTGTGAATCCTGCAGTGAGCATGGCGGCTGCCGTGTCTATCCTAGGGAGTATCTCGGCGCCGACGGCCTGGACTCCAAGGAGCCTGTTCGTCTCGTTGTCAACCACACCTTTTAGCCATATCGGTCTCGCTCCGGGGTAGTAGTGGGGCCGTGTGGTGGATTTAATGAAGGCGCTCCTGACGTCGTAGCCTTCTCTCATCGCCTCAGTTTCCGTCAAGCCGCTTTTGCCTATCTCCACGTCGAAGAACTTGGTAACGCTCGTTCCAAGGACGCCGGGGAAGTGTATCTCCTTCCCAGCAATGTTGCTCCCGGCCACGTAACCCATCTTGTTTCCAACGGGGGCGAGGGGTATCCAGACGCGCCTTCCCGTAATCAGGTGCCTCGTCTCGGCAACGTCTCCGGCTGCATAAATGTTCTCAACGCTCGTTTCCATCCTCTCGTTTGTCCATATTGCTCCTGTCTCGCCGATTCTGACACCGATTTCCTTGGCAAGCTCGATATTGGGCCTTATCCCAGTTGCGACGACAACCAACTCGGCCTTGTACTCGCCGGCGTCAGTGATGACCTTCTCAACCCTCTCGCTTCCTTCGATGCGGAGGGTTATCTCCTCAGTGCGGAGGTTTATCCTCTTTTTCATTTCCTCTTCCAGGACGTCGGTTATCTCTTTGTCGAAGGCCTTGGCCATAACCCTTTCGTTCCTCTCAATAAGGGTCACGTTCATCCCCTGGGCTGCGAAGGCCTCCGCCATCTCAACGCCGATGTATCCGCCCCCGATTACAACCGCACTTTTAACTTCGTTGGAACCTATATACTCCCTAATCGCAACGGCATCGGGCGGCAGGTCCGCGGTGAACACGCCCTTCAGGTTCATTCCCCCTATCGGCGGAACCCTCGGCGAGGCGCCGTTGGCGAAGACCAGGTAGTCCCACCCGTAGATGTGTTCGCCGTCCTCTTCCCTGACCCTAACGCTGCCCTGCTCGACCTCTATCACCTCCGCCTTCATGTGGAGGTCTATGCCGCGCTTCTTGATGAAGACCTCGGGCGGGTAGTGCATGAGCTTCTCCTTCTCTGATATGCCTTCAACAACGTAGGGGATGCCGCATGGTGCGTGACTGACCCATTCAGTAGCCTCGAAGACCTTGACGTCCCATTCCGGCTTGAGCCTCTTAACACGGGATGCGGCACTCATTCCGGCCGCTCCGCCACCTATGATGACGACCGTCTTTCTCTCCATCACCATCACCGGGGGAGGTTCTGAGCCTTAAGTTAAAAATGTTGGTGGGCAGAAAAGAGAAGTATCAAGAGACCAGAGGAAGCTTCACCCATTCTAAGACGCTTCCGTGGCTCTTCTTTATCTCCACGTGCTCAACGAGCTCCTTAAACTGTCCTCCTGCCAAACCGTCTCCGATTATTGCGCTTCCCTGGGCGGCCTCCTTTGCCTTGCCCTCAAGGCCCCTCTGCTTGACCACCGGGAGGCCAAAGCGCTCCTTGAAGAGGTCTTCAACGTCCTTTCTAAGCTCATCTATGCGCATCAGCCTGCCGGATAGGATTATCTCCTTTGCATCTCCAACGACAGTGAGCTCGCTCGCCACTGCCTTTACAAAGCCGTCTTTCATGGCCTCCCAGGCCTTTGCGAAGGGCTCCTCATCGAGTCTCCTGGCGAACTCTTCTGGAGGGAGTATCTTCTCTGCGGCGATTATGGTTGCCCCACCCCAGAACAGGTGCCACTTCTTGATGTGGCTCATGAGATAGGCCACCTCGCCGTCGAGGGCACCGCTGTTCACGTAGGCCGGCCCGGGGAAGATGGTTCCACCGATGCCGTCCACTATCTTTCCGCCCTTGACCGCTCCGGCGTAGTTGTAGCCGAAGCCGACCTCAAGGAGGGCGAATGAAACGTCGGAGTAGCCAATACTGAGCCTCTTGGCCTGATCATAGATTCCGAGGACCGTTATCGCGATCTTGTCGGCGGTACCCATGTCCACCTTGTTGTACTTCCTCCACTCCGGAACCGTTGGGAGGTGTATGACGCCGGGGATGAACCAGACGTTCATGCCCTTCTCGGCCATCTGGCTTACCATCTCCTGGAGGCCGATGAGGACGGGGATTTCCTTCATCTCCTCCTCCCAGACGAGCGTCATCTCGAAGCGGTCTCTATCTGTGAGCTCGCTTATGTGCCTGAGGGGAACGCCGTAGCCGCTCGGCCCAATGATTATGTCGGCGTTGAACTCCTCTATTGCCTTCACTATCCTTCCAGGGTCTTCCGCAACGACCTCGCTTGGATAGCTGAGGTCGAGCTTTACCTTGCCGTCTTCAAGGCCAATCACATCGAAGCTCTTGGTTCCGGGGTCAACGCCTATGACTCTCATTGCACTCCACCGGAGGGAGATACTCCGGTAATTTAAAAATTTAAGTGCTTTTTCAGGTCTTCCTTAGGACTATCTCGTAGCTTCTTTCACCTTTTATCACACTGAGAACGAGGCTCTTGTCATAGTCCAGGAACTTGGCCCCTGTGATGGAGTAGCCCTCCTTTTCAAGGAACTCCTTAAACTTCAGGCCCAAGTCGCCGAAAAGCTCGGCGGCTAGGGTTGCGAGACTTGGTTCCTCCACCTTCAGCTCCGAATGGTACTTCCTCGCGAGCTCAAAAACATCCGCTTCATCCGTCATATGTATCACCACACTGATTTCTTCACAAACCTTTTTATTCTCTTCCCACATACCCAACCACCGGCTGGAGGTGTGGAAGATGAAGTTCTGCCCGAAGTGCGGTAACCTCATGCTCCCTGACAGGAAGCGCAAGGTGTGGGTCTGCAGGGTATGCGGCTACGAGGAGCCGTTTGACGAGGAAAAGGACAAGGAAAAAACGGTCATCAAGCAGAAAGTCGAGCACAAGCCCGACGAGCAGGTGGTCGTGGTGGACAAGGATGTCAAGACTCTCCCGATAGCCCACGTAACGTGCCCCAAGTGCGGAAACGACACCGCCTACTGGTGGGAGATGCAGACCAGGGCCGGAGACGAGCCGAGTACGATATTCTACAAATGTACCAAATGCGGCTACGTCTGGAGGGCCTACGAGTGAGCGATCTGGAGCGTGAGGCCATCCTGCGGCTGGCCGAGAAGGCCCTTAAGGAGCTGGAGGAAGCCTACCGTAGGGTTCCAGATGTTGACAACGGAAAAGCTTATTTATTCCGGGGAAAAGAGAGGATTAGGCTGATGCTTGAGGTACTGAGGGATAATAAGGAGGGGTGAAGATGGCGTTTGAAATCGTTTTTGACGATGCCAAGGAGTTTGCTGACCTGATAGCCACTGCCAGCAACCTTATCGACGAGGCTGCTTTCAAGATAACCGAAGAGGGCATTGGAATGCGCGCGATGGATCCGAGCAGGGTCGTTCTCATAGACCTTAACCTCCCCCAGAGCATATTCTCAAAGTACGAGGTGGAAGAGGAGGAAACCATTGGAGTCAACATGGACCACTTCAAGAAGATACTCAAACGCGGGAAGGGCAAGGACACCCTCGTCCTCAGAAAGGGCGACGAGAACTTCCTTGAGATAACATTCGAAGGCACCGCCAAGAGGACTTTCCGGCTCCCGCTCATCGACGTTGAGGAACTTGAGCTCGACCTTCCGGAGCTTCCGTTCACGGCTAAGGTCGTTCTCCTCGGTGAGGTGCTCAAGGAGGCCATAAAGGATGCCTCCCTAGTCAGCGACGCCATAAAGTTCATGGCAAAGGAGAACGAGTTTGTAATGAGAGCTGAGGGAGAGACAAACGAGGTCGAGATAAAGCTAACACTCGAAGACGAGGGCCTTCTCGACCTTGAAGTCGAGGAAGAAACCAAGAGCGCCTATGGAATAAGTTATCTCGCCGACATGGTGAAGGGCATAGGAAAGACCGATGAGGTCACCGTTCGCTTTGGCAACGAGATGCCCCTCCAGATGGACTACTACATACGCGATGAAGGAAAGCTGACGTTCCTGCTGGCTCCCCGCGTTGAGGACTGATTTTATTTCCTTTCTTCAACTTTGAGAATCCTTTGAACGGCGGTGGAAGCAATGGACATCATCAAACTCAGGGAGATGCTCGAAGGGGAGCTTTCAACTCCTGATCTCGCCCAGATTGAGGACTCTTTCTACGAGGATTTCGACAGCCTGATGAAGGCCCTCCGGATTGGGGCGGAGAACTCCAGGGAGCGCGGCGAGGAGCTGGAGGAGGGACTCTATCTGGAACAGCTTAAAATAGCCGATGCCCTCATGAGGGAGATAATCCGGCTGAGACTCCATAAACTGGTTGATATGGTGTTCACCGGCTCTGGTTCTCCTGGAGAACTTGCTGAGGAGGAGAGAAAGCTGTTCCTGATCCTCAAGGCCTTTGTGGAGCGCGAGGAATTTGGGAGGTTCCAAGTTTCCACAGAGGAAGAGGCCCCTCATGAAGAGTCTTCAGTTCTGGAAGAAACTTCCTCTGCGGAAATGGAACCGGTTAGGGAAGCTTACATAGTGTCCGTTGACCTTCCGTCAATCTTGGATACCCATCTTGAGGAGTACGGTCCAATATCCGCGGGAGATCTCGTTGTCCTTCCCAGGGAACTTGCAAAAGTGCTCGTTGAAAGGGGAGTCGCCCATAGGGTGAGGATCTCCGTTTGAGTTTGTATTTCTCATGACTTTCTTGATGTCTTCTGTGCTCATCTCCTTCATCGAGAACTAGGGGGAATATCCTTAAGAACTAAATAGAGTCTAGAAAATTCTACAGATGTAGCACTGCCACTTAGAATGGGGAGTATCAAAACAAAAAGAAGAAGTTAGAGGAGGCTCAATCGCGCCCTCCGAACCTTGCTATGAATATCTGCAGTATGTAGTTGGCTTTCTTCTCAAGGATGTACGCCTTCTTCATGTACTGCTCCGCCAGAGCGAGGTTGGTCCCCTCGAGGCTCTCTGCCTTGTTGTAGTACCAGTGGGCTAAGCTGTTGTACCTTCCAGTGACAATGCTGACTATGAGGTAGTACCTCTGTGGGAGGACCTGTGACGCGTTCTCAAGGAGTGTCTCGTACATGCTGGCCTCTTCGAGGTAGAGCTTCTCGTAGTACCTGAACTTGGCATTCTTGTCGAGCTCCTGGATTGTGAAGACAGCCGCAGCGTCCTGGTAGTCTGGGTTGATCGCCTTGACGATTAGCCTGTCTCCAAAGCTCTTTGGTGTGTAGGAGAACTCAAGCACACCGTTGTCGGTGTAGTAGGATTTTCCGTTGATTATGAACTCAGTGGTTCCTTTAGTTATGCTCGTCATGGTCTGGGGGTCATAAGCGATTATCTTTATCTTGGTGGATTGTCCTATACTTATCGGTTCCTCAGCGTAGGCTGTAAGTCCCATCTTCGGAAGGCCGACCTGGACTATTATTGGATAACATCCAATGACCTCTCCAGTTGTTGCGTCCTTAACTTTGATAGCACCCAAGTATGTTCCGTTGGCTGGGATCTTGATACCAACATATGCTGCTCTAATGTCGTTATTCGGGACGATAAGATCTGGGGTGACAGTTATATCACCGCTGTTCCCTCCGAGGAGCTGGTAATAGAACAGGTAGTGGATTGGGTTGTACCCTGCCGTATAGTATCCATATACTGCTATGAGATAGTATCCTGGGGCCGGCATGAACTTCTCAAATGACTCATAGGAGGTTGGTCCGATCTGGTTTGTATAAACTGTGTAATTAGTGAAGTTCATGAGGTCCTCGTAGGTCGGGAAGTAGAACACGTAGAGGTCGAGGTCTGCACTTGGGTCTTCGGGCTGCGTTATGCCGACGCGGAGGTAGTAATCATCATTGGATACTGGAATAACTCTAATCACGTCCCAAGCGTCCTGATTAACATTCCGGATCATTACGTGGGTACTGTCAAGTCTTCCCATTCCCATACCTGAGAGCTGGGCATGGAATGTGCCGTAGTTATTGTTTTTGACACTTACGATAGTTTGTATCTCTCCGGGGTTTGCCATGTTGGCATGTATCTTATCTGGAATAAGAGTGATACCCAATGTTTCAACGGTTATAGTGTAGTGGGACTCGTCATAACCTGTCCTAGCCTTGGTAAAGGTGCTTGTATAAGCGGTTATTTCCCAGGTTCCAGGTTCTGGGTCTTTAATAGTCCACGTGTACTCCGGGAGCCCCGGACCGACGAACCAGTATCCTGGAACGTAGGCAGCGGCTACCTCTCCGTTGGGCTTGGCTATCATGAGGGTAGTCCTGCCCATGGGCGTTCCGTTCTCGTCAAGAGGAACCTGGAGGGTTACCTTGAGCTCCTTGGTACCTGGGGCTACCTGGTAGTAGTAGTGCTTGGCGACACCCGGAAGGGCAGTGTCGCTGAGCGTGGCATGGCTCTCACCGTTCGGGTTCATCGGCATGTCGACGATGACCGGTATGAAGCCGTCGATGTAGCTCGTCCTCGGATCGTCGATGTAGACGAAGCCAACGTAGATGTGGCCCGGCTGGAGCTGGGAGTAGTCGATCTGGATTGAGAACGCACCGAGCGTTCCGTTACCCGCTACCACATTGCTGGCCATGGGTATTATCCAGCTGTCGCTGGAGCTTATGTGATATGTCGTGGCGGGGATATTATCAAGGCCGTAGCCTGGGTAGTAACCCATCGGGTAGAAGTAGAGCGGCACGCTTTCTGGGAACTCGTTCCTGATGTAGACACCGCGGTAGAGGTAAGGAAGCCCCATGTTGTAGAAGTAACTGTTGAACTCAACGTAAGCCGGGCTGAGAGGTATCTTCTTCTCCCCGAGTTCGTTCCTGAAGCCGGTCCAGGTGGTTCCACCGTAGATATATGTTGTCGGCTGGGAGCTGAGGTTCTGGAGGATCTTGATTGAGTTCTCCACCTGGATGAGGCCGAAGCCCTGGTCGATTGGTGTGGCCTCCTCAACTGGCATCGCTCCCATCTCAAGGGCGCGCCTTATCATGAGTGGGTTGTAGCTGAGACCGTGGGCCTTGGCGTAGCTTATGAGGAGTGCAACGGCGCCGCTGACGTGAGGAGTTGCCATTGAAGTCCCATCCCAAATGCCGTAGTATCCATAGGAGTTGTTGTCTAAGACAGTGTAGTAGAGCGGCAGGCTGGAGAATATCATCTCACCTGGGGCTATGACATCTGGCTCTAAGAGGCCGTCCATCCTCGGGCCTCTGCTTGAGAAGCTTGCAACTGTGTTTGCGACTCCCTCCACAGGGGACGGAAGACCATATAGATACTGAGCAACTGTTTTCCAGAGGTAGCTTGAACGGAACGCACCGACGGTTATGACGAGGTCGCTGTCACCTGGCGAGCCCACCGTGTTGGTCGTGGGACCGTCGTTGCCGGCCGCTATAGCGAAGGTAACGCCAAATTGGGCGGTTATGAGGTTGGCGTAGAATATCGCCGGATCCTCGAGGCCGTCATTATACGTTGCAAGTCCACCAAGGGACATGCTTATAACATCGGCACCGTGGAAAGCCGCATAGAACATGCCGTTGATTATCCAGCTGTCCATTCCAAAGCCCTGCTGACCGGCCAGAACCTTAACTTCCATGAGCTGGGCATCAGGTGCCATTCCGTAGTCACCGCTGAAGACGGGATCGTTCGGAAGGCCAACTCCGGCTATCGTGCCGCTAACGTGGGTTCCGTGACCGAATGAATCCCACATAAACATGGCGTATCCTATGCCGGCTCCGTATGGGATGTCAACTGGATAGTTCTCAGAGTTGTTCATGTTACCTATGTGCACCCTGGCGAAGGCAACGTCCACCTTGGTCTTGGGGGTCTGGACGTAATCCCCTGTCAGGTCGTAGAGGCCCATCGGCTGGTCGTCGGTGAAGTTGTTGTCGAGGTTGAAGTCGATGTAAGCAACCATGTTACCACTTTCGTTTACAATGAGGACTGGATAAACGTTTCTCAGGTCCCCATAGGTTCCTTCGCTGTACGGGTTGTATCCAGTAAAGTTGTTGAAGTCGAAGTACCTCTCCGGGAGGAGGCCGAGGTAGTACTCGCTTCCGCTTATGTTACCCACGTAGTAGGTTCCCATCGTATAGTTGGTGAACTCCTTGTGCCCATAGTACTTGTAGTAGGCGCCCCAGTAGACGGGGACGGTCATGTTAACCGTGATGAACCCGTTGTGAGTTGTGTTGGTCTCGTAGAATAACTGGGCGATCCCCTCGTCAGTGTCATCGTACACATCGATTATCTTCCTCTTCCCGTCGAGGGTTCTCTGGAGGTACGGTTGGCCAACGTCAACGCCGGTGTCGAGAACGGCGACGGTAACGTTGTCACCCAGGTCGTTATAGTCGTGCCAGACGTTGTAGGCCTGGGTTACGAACTGACCGAAGTCCCACCAGCCGAAGGTCATGTTGGGGGCCATAGTTCCATTGGAGGTCGTGTCAGTGGGTCTGTGGATGGGTGGGAGGGACCTGTGAATAGGTGAGAGACCAGCTTCGGGTACCACTGGTTTTTGAAGCCTGACTGTGTGATCCTTCCAGATTCCGATTATGCCGCCGATCTGCTTGAGCTTCCCAAGGTTCTTGCGCGGGATCGTGGCGACAATGAATTGGTACTCCGGCTTGCTGATCGGGTCTATTTTGCCGATCTTTTCTATCGCTTTGTAAACTTCCATGGCCTTGTTCCTGGCCGGTGCTATGATGACGTGTACTTCCTTCTCGTTTCCGTTCAGCAGTTTGTCGATCTGCTTGTTGACTGGCATTATCGGGGTCTGCTGAATAGTCGTCTGGTGAATACTATTCGTTCCGCTGGCTGCTACAGAAGGTAGCGAGGTCGCTGGAACGATGGCCAGTGCCATAACAAAAACAACCAAGAGGCTAAGGGCTTTTCTGTTCATAATTCAAGACACCTCCATGCAGGTCTGTGCAGTGATGTATCTATCATAGGAGTTATTAAATTTTCCGTTGCCGCTGGGGGTGATACACAGACAAGGAACCTTTTATATTAACAGTTCATACCTTTGAGAGCTAGAGATTTAATTTAGTTCATTTGTAATATTCTGAACTTTTTCCTCCATTGAAAGACTTGAAAGTCCATTATAGAACGTGGTGTTTCTAACAGACCTTTTGAATACAAAAGGGCACTGAATGGGGCACTCTTGGCTCTTGTATTCCGATGCTTATTCCTGTCTGTTCTCCAACATCCTTAAAGAGCTTTCCCCAGTCATTTCAGTTAATTTTAAATAGGGTTTACGTATATCACCACCGGTAAGTACTTTAAAAACGGAGGGATTGCCATGAGTGAATACAGGTTTGTGAAGTGGTTTGAGGAGCTCGGAAAGGGCGATGTTGCCCTTGTAGGTGGAAAAGGTGCCAACCTTGGTGAACTAACCAACGCGGGCATTCCTGTTCCGCCCGGGTTCTGTGTCACGGCCGAGGCTTACAAGTACTTCGTTGAGAACGTTAAGGTTAGCAAGGCTGATATAGAGAAGATAATGGGTGAGAGGGCCAAGAGCGGCGTTCTCGCCGAGGTTCTCGCCAGCGCTCCGGAGGAGGCCAGACCCCTCCAGGACTGGGTTATGGACATAGCTTCCAGGACCAACGTTGACGACAGCAGGGAGCTCCTTGACAACACCGCCGTCATAAGGGAGCTCATAGACAGCATGCCGATGCCGGAAGAGATAAAGACCGAGGTTCTCGATGCCTACCACAAGCTCAGCCAGAAGTTCAACCAGGACGCGGTTTACGTCGCAGTTAGGAGCTCGGCCACCGCTGAGGACCTTCCAGAGGCTTCCTTCGCCGGCCAGCAAGAGACCTACCTCGACGTTTACGGCGACGAGGACCTCCTTGAGAATGTGAGAAAGTGCTGGGCCAGCCTCTGGACCGCCCGCGCTACGTTCTACAGGGCAAAGCAGGGCTTCGACCACAGGAGGGTTTACCTCTCAGCGGTCGTCCAGAAGATGGTCAACAGTGAGACCAGCGGCGTCATGTTCACCGCCAACCCAGTCACCAACGACAGGAACGAAATAATGATCAACGGTGCTTGGGGACTCGGTGAGGCTGTCGTCAGCGGTGCCGTTTCACCCGACGAGTACATAGTTGAAAAGGGCACTTGGAAGATAAAGGAGAAGTACATCGCCGAGAAGGAGGTCATGTACGTCCGCAACCCCGAGACCGGTAAGGGAACCGTTCTCGTCAAGGTCGCCGACTTCCTCGGCCCGGAGTACGTCAAGAAGCAGGTTCTCACCGAGGAGCAGATTATCGAGGTCGCCCAGATGGGTGCCAAGATAGAGGCACACTACCAGTACCCGCAGGACATCGAGTGGGCCTACGACAAGGACGACGGCAAGCTCTACATCGTCCAGAGCAGGCCGATAACCACCCTCAAGGAGACCAAGACCGAGGAAGCTGAGGAGGTTACCGAGGAGATGGAGGTCATCCTCAAGGGTCTCGGAGCTTCACCTGGCGTTGGCGCTGGAAAGGTCGTCATAGTCCTCGACGTCAACGACATCGACAAGGTCAAGGAGGGCGACGTTCTCGTAACGACGATGACCAATCCGGACATGGTTCCGGCAATGAAGAGGGCTTCTGCTATCGTTACTGACGAGGGTGGAAGAACCTGCCACGCGGCCATCGTTGGAAGGGAGCTCGGTATCCCGACAGTCGTTGGCACCAAGGAGGCCACTAAGAAGCTCAAGGACGGCATGCTCATCACCGTTGACGGAACCAGGGGTGTTGTCTACAAGGGGATAGTGAAGAGCCTCGTTAAGGAGGAAAAGGAGAAGGCAGAGAGCAAGGTCGTCGTTGCCGGTGCCCCGCTCATAACCGCGACCGAGGTCAAGGTCAACGTCTCGATGCCCGAAGTTGCCGAGCGCGCAGCTGCCACCGGCGCCGACGGTGTTGGACTCCTCCGTGCTGAGCACATGATACTCGGCATAGGCGCCCATCCGGTCAAGTTCATTAAGGAGGGCAGGGAGGAGGAGCTCGTCGAGAAGCTCGTCGAGGGCATCAGGAAGGTTGTCGAGGCCTTCTACCCGAGGCGCGTCTGGTACAGGACCCTTGACGCCCCGACCAACGAGTTCCGCGAGCTTCCGGGCGGAGAGGACGAACCAGTTGAGAGGAACCCGATGCTTGGCTGGCGCGGAATCAGGCGCGGTCTTGACCAGCCAGAGCTCCTCAGGGCCGAGTTCAAGGCCATCAAAAGGCTCGTCGATGAGGGCTACGACAACATCGGTGTCATGCTCCCGCTCGTCAGCTACCCGGAGCAGGTCAGACAGGCCAAGGAAATCGCCCTCAGCGTTGGTCTCATCCCGCACAAGGACGTTGAGTGGGGCGTCATGATTGAGACCCCAGCCAGCGCCCTTATCATCGAGGACCTCATCAAGGAGGGCCTTGACTTCGTCAGCTTCGGCACCAACGACCTCACCCAGTACACCCTCGCCATCGACAGGGACAACGAGCGCGTCTTCAAGCTCTACGACGAGAAGCACCCGGCCGTTCTCAAGCTCATCGAGAACGTCATTAAGACCTGCAAGAAGTACGGCGTCGAGACCAGCATCTGCGGCCAGGCAGGAAGCGACCCGAAGATGGTCAAGCTCCTCGTCAGGATGGGAATCGACAGCATCAGCGCCAACCCGGATGCCGTCGAGCTCGTCAGGAAGACCGTCTACCGCGAAGAACAGAGGATGATGCTCGAGGCCGCCAGGAAGGCCCTTGAGTGAGAGTTTTCCCTCTTTTCTACTTCGTTTTCTTCGTTTAGGAGATACTACTTTTTAGAGCTGGCCCTTTTATCCACCCTAAAGTTTTTATACCAACGTTTCGATTGCTATCGTAATGAACGGTGAGAAAGTTGAAGCAATGCGTGAGCAGATAGTGAGCGGCCCCATTGTTAAAACGCTCATCCTGTTAGCCTACCCTCTAATCGTCAACAGGCTCGTTCAGGTCCTATACAATCTCACCGACACATTCTGGCTGGGCAAGCTCGGCATGGAGCAGCTGGCCGCACCAGGAACCGCCTGGCCCCTCGTCTGGTTCTTCATGAGCATAGGTATGGGGTTTGCCACCGCTGGCTTCGCCTTCGTAAGCCAGTACATCGGGGCGAGGGAATATGAGAGAGCCAACCGTGCGGCAGGGGCGCTTTACTCGCTCATGATGCTCTTTGCGATAGGCGTCGGGCTTTTCGGGGTCATCTCGGCGCCTTATCTCTTGGCCTTCATGAATGTGAGCAACACCGTTTATCCCTACGCCCTCAGCTACACGAGGGTTATCTTTGCCGGGATTCCTTTCTCATTCACGCTCTTTGCCTTTAACTTCCTCCTCAGGGCCATAGGGGACACAAAAACTCCCGTTAAGATAAACGTCGGCACAGTTCTCCTCAACCTTGTTCTAGACCCCCTCTTCATCTTCGGTTTGGGCCCCTTTCCGAGGCTTGGGGTTACTGGAGCGGCCGTTGCAACGATGCTCTCGAATAGTATCGGCTCGATTATCGGTGGCTACCTCCTGTTTAAAGGCAGGGTAGGAATCCATCTAGACCTCGAGACCCTAAAACCGGACAGGCACTTCTACGGCAAGATTTTCAGGGTTGGAATCCCGTCGAGTGTTGGTTCTTCAACCACGGCCCTTGGTTTCATTATTCTAGCGAGGATAATCTTCACACTAGGCGGGGAGTTCGGGAACGCGGCCGTTGCCTTCGCAACGTACAGCATAACCAACAGGCTCACCAACTTCATGTTCGCCTTCTCCGACGGCATAAGCATGGCAATGGGAACCATGGTCGGCCAGACAATCGGCGCGAAGCTCTATGATAGGGCCAAGGTCATAGCGGAGAGAACCATGGCAATAAACTTCGCGATACTCGGTGCCGGAACGCTCATATTCATCCTCTTCCGCGTTCCTATCTTCAGGTTCTTTATCAACAATCAGGCGATAATAGCCGAGAGCGCCAAGGTTGTCAAGTACTTCGCGGCTTCGCTGCCCTTCTTCGGAATCTTTGATGCCGTAAACAGCACCTTCCAGAGCGCAGGCCACACCAAGAAGAGCATGGTAATCGGAATGGTCCGCCTCTGGGGAATAAGGCTACCCCTGAGCTACGGGCTGGGGTTTTTCATGAGGGGCACCGCAGGAATATGGCTTGGCATGGGGCTGAGCAATTTTCTTGGGGCGGTAATAGCGCTCGCATGGTTCCTCCGCGGAAGCTGGATGAAGAGGATCATCGAGAGGCATTAAATTTCAGGTACTGTTATTAAATTTCTTCTGCTCATTGCCCTATTCTCTTATTATCGAGCACTATTTTTCGTTCTCGTGACCCAAACCAAAAACTTTATAGACTAAACATATATATGTAATATTAAAATTACATATGGAGGAATAAACTAACATGAGAAAGAAAATATTGGGAATTGGTTTCCTGGTGCTAGCTCTATTCGGGCTGGTGCTGGGGGGAGTAGCAGCCTACAGGGGTGCACCCGGTCCGAACCCAGAAGCAGAGCAGCTTTACCAGAGTAGCTATGCCGACTACTACGCACCGCTGAGCGACGAGGAGGCCAGTGACCTGCTCTACATGGTCGAGGAGGAGAAGCTGGCGAGGGACGTCTATCTAACGCTCTACAACGAAACTGGATTGACGGTCTTTGAGAGGATAGCCCAAAGCGAGCAGAGCCACATGGACGCCGTGCTGTCGCTGATCGAAAAGTACAACCTGACCGCACCGAGCACGCTTGACCAGGTCGGCGTCTTTGAGAACTCAGAGCTCCAGGCTCTCTACGACCAGCTGATCGGGCAGGGAAGCCAGAGCACCGTTGATGCACTCAAAGTCGGGGCACTC
Source organism: Thermococcus sp. Bubb.Bath (assembly GCF_012027595.1). Lineage (NCBI taxonomy): Archaea > Methanobacteriati > Methanobacteriota > Thermococci > Thermococcales > Thermococcaceae > Thermococcus > Thermococcus sp. Bubb.Bath. The sequence goes on from NZ_SNUR01000001.1 coordinate 108,222, forward strand.
ATAGAGGAAATCGACATCAAGGACCTTGGGGGGTGGATCGCCAACACCGACAACGAGGACATCAAGCAGGTTTACAGCAACCTCATGGCCGGAAGCGAGAACCACCTCAGGGCCTTCGTGAGGAACCTTGAGTCACAGGGTGTTGAGTACACCGCCCAGGTGCTTCCGCAGGAGCAGGTTGACAAAATACTGGCCGGAGGGACTGGCCACAGCGGACACGGGAAGATGATGGCAGGAGAAAATCACAGCCACATGAAAGGCAAGGACGGTGACAGGATGGCAAAGGAACAGGGAGGAAAAATGGATGGAAGGATGAAGGGCAACGGACACGAGAAAGGCACCCACGAACATGGAAAAAGCGGCAGCGGTGCAGGGAACAGGCTCATGAGAGGACACGGTAGCGGGGACTGTCCCATGCAGGGAGAAGGGGCCTGAAGCCCTTTTTTATTTTCACTTTCCGAGAAGAAGAAGGTTCCGGGAAGAGGAAATAGAGGAGTGCGATGAAGAATGAGAGTCCCGAGATGGTTTAAACCAACCCTCGACATGCTACTGCTCTTTGATTTTATCATCGAAGCCCTTTCAGGGATAGCCCTGTACCTCGCCCCAAGCGGGAGGATTGCGAGGGAGGAGCTCTGGACTTTCATGGGCCTCGGCAAAGAGGCATGGGAAGGGCTCCACATATACTTTGGCTTCGCCATGGTCGCGCTGGTGGCGCTCCACCTGTTCGTCAACTTCGGCCCGATGCTGTGCATGCTGAGGAACATCGTCACCAACAGAAAGGAGCGGAAGGTAAACTGGAGAAACATAGCTGCCATAATGGCTCTCTCGGTGCTCTTCGTTGGTGGAGGAATAATCTACGCCTTGCTGGGGAGATGAAGATGAGAAGAAAAGCGATCTTTGGGCTGGTCGGCCTTTTGATTATTCTAGTCGTTGCGAGGAGGAGTATTCGGAGATAGTCGGCTCCAGCTAACGGAAAGCTTTTATCCTTTCTCCCCCCTTTCTTTCTGTAAGGTATTGATTGCATATGCAGTCTAAAAGTGATGGTCATGGTGCGGAGCATTGAGGAACTCGTGACCCTCGGAGAGGCCCTTGGTAATCCCGTGAGGATCAGAATACTTAGACTCCTCTGCCAGAAGGAGTGGTACGTCTACGAGCTGGCCAAGGAGCTGGGCATCTCAAGGCAGCTCCTTTACCTCCACCTTAAAAAGCTCGAAAAGGCCGGCCTTGTCGAGAGCGAGCTACGCCTTGAGCCCGACGACCCGAGGGCCAAGAAGTACTACCGCGCAAAGCAGTTTAAAGTGGTTATAGACAACGAAACGATAAAGAGCCTGGAGGAATGAGATATGCCGTGGGGAGGTGAGCACGTGTCAACTCCAAGTGGATGGATAAGCATAATCCTCGGCCTGATACTCCTCGTGGTGTTCATATTCGCGTTCTACCAGATGAACAAGACGCTGAACGAGATGACGCTTGAGCTGGAGAAGCTCAGGAACGCCCTTGAGGAGGCTAGGAAGAACACCGAAGAAGTGAGGAAAAAGCTCGAAGAGGTCTGAGTTAAGGTCTTTCAAGGAGTTTTGAGGATGCCACGGGCCTCTTCTGTGTTTCCTTATGGATTCTTTGGTTTATAACGCTCCTATACCTGAGTGTAACTTTTTCTGCTGTTTCCATTAACTTTTTATATCCCCGCTTCGATGCTCATCTTACTGTGGTACTAATGGAGCGCGGAAAGATTCAGGCGATGAGGCAGGAGATACTCAACGGTCCCATAGAGAGAACCCTCCTCCGGTTAGCTTATCCCCTAATCGTCAGCAACCTCGTTCAGGTCGTTTACAACATAACGGACACATTCTGGCTCGGAAAGCTTGGAAGGGGGGCACTGGCCGCTCCAGGAACGAGCTGGCCGATAATAGGAACCCTAATGGCTCTCGGCATGGGGTTCGCTACAGCTGGCTTCGCCTTCGTGGGGCAGTACATCGGGGCGGGAAACTACGAGAGGGCCAACCGCTCTGCTGGAGCCCTCTACTCCCTGATGCTCTTCTTCTCAACTGTTACTGCCCTAATAAGCCTCGTAATCCTTCCCTACGCGCTCCACTTTATGAAGGTGACCCCAAATGTCTACCCCTACGCTAAGGCCTACGCCACGGTCGTTTTCGCGGGCGTTCCCTTCTCCTTTACATTCATGGCCTTCTCGGCCCTCATGAGGGCTTCAGGGGATACAAAAACGCCCGTGAAGATAAGCATGCTCACAGTGGCTATAAACATAGTGCTCGACCCGCTTCTAATCTTCGGTGTTGGGCCCTTCCCCGAATGGGGTGTTGCCGGAGCGGCTATAGCGACGGTCCTCTCAAACGCCACTGGAGCCCTGATAGGCGCCTGGCTCTTAACGAGCGGAAAGGCAGGCCTGCATCTCACGAGGGAGACCCTCAAGCCCGATATGGAGTTCTACTCAAGGATTTTCCGCGTTGGCCTTCCATCAGCCGTTGGCCAGTCCGCCAACAGCTTCGGCTTTGTTGTTCTGACAAGGATTATCTATGGATACGGAGATGTGACCTACGCGGCATATATCATCACCACCCGCCTCGTGAACTTCATAACGAGCATAGCTCGCGGTGTCAGTATGGCGATGGGGACGATGATATCCCAGAACATCGGAGCGGAGAGATACGAAAGGGCCAAGAGAATATCGGAGAGAGCCATGGTTATCAACTTCCTCATAGCCTCTTCGGCGATCCTGATAATCGGAATCTTCAGGGTTCCCGTCTTCAAGGTCTTCCTCGATGATCCCAATGTCATAGCCCAGAGTGAGTACGTCCTCAAGTACTTCCTGATATCCGTCCCGTTCTTCAACGGAATCTTCGTCGTCGTGACGAGGACGTTCAGCTCGGCAGGACACACCAAGAAGAGCATGGTTCTCAGCATGCTCCGCCTCTGGGGCTTCAGGATACCCCTGAGCTACGTATTCGGATACGTCGCGGCTGTGACGGTTTTCGGGCTTAGAGTTCCGCTCGCGGAGCTCTTCGGGATGAGCCCCAAGGGTGTGTTCTTCGGAATGGGCATGAGCAACTTTCTGGCGGCGATAGTGGCCTTTCTCTGGTTCAGCAGGGGGACGTGGATGAAAAGGATAATAGAAGAAGACGTCAGGAAAGGGCCTTAATAACAAAGGCCAGCAGGTCTGTTAGTTCTTTTGCCCTCGTCTCAGGAGAGGCACCCATGTGTCCGCTCTTCGTCTCAACTCTGATATAAACCGGCGCTCCTAGCTCCTTCATCTTCATGAAGAACTTGAGGGCGTGTGCCGGGTGAACGCGGTCGTCGTGCAAACCTGTGTAGATGAGCGTCAGTGGATAGTGCTTGTTCGGGTCAACGTTGTGATATGGGGAGTATTTTAACAGGAACTCCCTGTCCTTCGGGTCGTCCGGGTTCCCGTATTCTGGAACCCAAACGCTGCCGATGTAGAGCTTGTGGAAGCGCATCATGTCGATGACGGGATATCCGATCAGGGCCGCGTCCATAACGTCCGGTCTTTGAGTGAGTGTGGCGGAGACCAAAAGGCCGCCGTTGCTCCTTCCCCATGCGGCGACTTTATAGCCCCTCTCCTTGAGCTTCTCGAGGACTGCTGTGAAGTCGTCGAATACATTTTGCTTGTTCTCCCTCATTCCAGCCCGGTGCCACTCCTCGCCGTACTCACTTCCTCCGCGTAGGTTGGCCATGGCAAAGGTCCCACCACGCCTGATGAACGGGATGGCCTGAGGGAAGAAGCGCGGTGTTAGGGATATGTTAAATCCTCCGTAGCCGAACACCCAGGCCTTCTTCCTGTCGGTGGAACCTTTGACGGTGAAGTAGTGAATCTTTGTTCCGTCCTTTGATGTGGCGAAGTCTTCTTCTACATTGAAATCCCCTACTATCCCCTGATTTTCAACGAGCCTTAGCTCTCCGTCAAACTCGTAAAGCCTGTAGGGGACGGTGAAGCTTTCGTAACGGATCAGGGCCTTTTTGCCGTCCGAATCAAGGGGGTAAACGCTTCCAGGGAGGTCAAAGCCGAACTCACTTATTTTCTCCCCTTCAAGGGAATATAGCTCAATCCTGTGGCTCGCATGAACGAGCCTGCCGGTGAGGACTTTGTCACCCAAGATCACGGCCCATTCCAGTGGGAACTCACCCTCTGGGATGACTTCGGTAGTTTTTTCGCCTTCTACGGCAACTACCTTTCCGAGGCCCTTTCCTTCCCTCGTGAGGACGTAGAGCTTGCCGTTGACGACATCAATCGGCTCCGCCGGAACCTCCGCGGAGTAAACCTTCCCCCAGAGGTCTGGGGCTTCAACCGGCCCGATATAGATATTAGCCTTGTTCCAGCCAAATGTGACCGTCAGCATAGCCCACTTCCCGTCTGTGCTCTTTCTGAGTCCCATAAAGTAACCCGAGCTTAGACCCTTTCCAAAGACCATCTTCTCTCCGGATTCGTCCTTCCAGAACAGCCTCACCGCTGGGGCCTTGATTCCGTCCGGCGTCTCGCCATGCCTGTAAAATCTGCTGAAATAGTAGCCGTTCTCAAGGAACGTGACGTTCCACACAGATGGTTTGAACTCTCCTATGAGCTCCCCGCTTTCGAGGTCGATTATTCTCGTGACACCTTCGTCCGCTCCACCGATTGAAAAGCTGTATGTGAGCTTCTTGCCTTCTCTATCAACAGTGAAGCCCTGGAGTAGAACTTGGTCGTTTGCTTCCCTCTCAAGCTCCTTAGAGTCGATTATGACATCCCCACCGAGCCATTTTATGACCCGCCTGTCTTTTTCGCGGTACATGGCAACGGTGCCCTTTTCAGTCAGCCTCGCACTTCCGAGAATTGGAATCGAGTACAGCTCCCAGACCTCCGGGAAAAGCTCATCGCTGAGCTTTCCGATGAACTCCCTAAATCGACTGTTCTCTTCCTCAACGAGCTTTAGAACGCGCTCATCCTGGAGGTTCTCCATCCATACATAAGGATCTTCCATAGAAACCACCGTTCGTAATTGGAAAAAAAGAAAATATAAACGTTTAGGCCATATTCTTAAAGGGCTGAGATGTGGAAGACACTCTCCATTAGTCTGCCGAAGAGGTAGCTCATGAAGGCCGCCCCGAGCCCAGTTGTCACCATCTCCACGATCTTCGTCCTTATGGAGATTCCAGAGAGGATCGATACTAGGGTTGCCACTATTGCTAAGGCCGCTCCTGCAAACAGTATCGAGAACGGAAGTGCAACTATGGAGCTCGAGGCGAGGAAGTACGGCAGAACCGGAAAAGCCACTCCCAGGAGATACGCCAGTCCGGTGTAAAGAGCGGAACGAACCTCGTTCTCTCCCCCTTCTGGTATTACCAGTTTAACAGCTGCATCCCCCTTTCTGGAGAGCTCTTCGGCGGTCTTCTCTGCTATCTCCTCTGGGACTCCTCCTTCAATTAACCTGGCTTTAATCTCCTCCTTTGCCCTGTCTGGCGAAATTCTAAAGAGAACGCTCATCCTCTCCTTCAACGCCTCGTTAACCTGTCTCTGGGAGCGGACGGAGATGAAGGCCCCTATCCCCATTGAGAGCGAACCGGCAACACCAACGATGAGGCCGCTGATTCCCACCAGCTTCGGCGCGTTTGCATAGACTGCTGATAATCCAGTAACAGCCCCGAGTATCTCCACGAGTCCGTCGTTCATCCCCAGGACGAGGTCTCTGATGTTCTCGGCGTGGAAGCGTCTCTTGCTTTCCTCAAAGAAGCGCTCGTGTTCCAGCTCGTCTATTATGACCTCCTTCAGCCTCTCCATCTCACCCCCCGAGAGATCCTCCGCGTACTTTGTGAGGTATCTGAAGTACTTCTGAATGGCGCTGTTTTCTCCCATCTCAAGGAGGGACGCAACTGCTCCGGGACCTAGGAGCCTTCTGAGGAGCCTGACGCTCACGATGTGAAGCCTTCTCACCTTTGGCCTTGGCGGCTCGACTCCCCTGGACTCCAGGAAGTCGTGCCAGAACTTCGCATGCTTTGATTCTATTTGTGAGAGTCTTAAGAACTCCTCCTTTATTCTCCCGTCCTTCTCTCCCTTCGCAAGCTGGGCGTAGAGGACTGAATCCGCGTACTCATCTTCGTAGAACTTCGTGGCCAGCTCAAGCATCTCCTCCACTCTTCCCACCTCCGTCGTACTTCAGAACAACAAACTCCTCGTAGTCCATAACCTTGACGAAGCTCTTTCTTAGATAATATGAGTAAGCCTCAAGCTCCGGGAAGGTTATCACGTAGGCCTCCTTTCCAAGCTCCTTTAACCTCTCGATGGCAAAATCCAAAAGCTTTGAGCCGTAGCCCTTCCTCTTGTACTCGGGGTGAACCATGAAGAACTCGATGAGACCAGTCTTTCCGTTATTTATCTCCTCAGGTACCCACCACACGTCTTTACCTTCGAGATTGTAAACGAGGGCAACGGTTCCCGCGATCTTTCCATCATTATTCCTGAGAACGTAGAGCTCGTCGAATTCCTTTCCGAGCCTGAACTCAAGGAATGGTTCATAGACCTTCTTAAAGCCCTCAAAATCGTCGGGAGAAGGCTTATTTTCCACCCATTCGAGAGCTGGATATGCCCCACCGGTTGACTGGTAAACCCTGAAGACGAACTTCACAAGCTCGTCCTTGAGAGAGAGCGGTTCCTCAACTTTTTCAATTCTCATCCTACCACCCCCACCATTTCAACGGCCGTTTAAAAGAGGCTTTTGGTTCGACCAGAAAGCTTAAATGTTAGGAAAACCTAACTACTCTGGTGATGATTGTGAACTACTTGGAAATAAAAGTGCTCGACGAGAACGGTAAGGAGAGACCCCTAAGGGACTTCGTTCTCGGGAAGTGGACCGTCCTGTACTTCTACCCCAAGGACAATACCCCTGGCTGTACGACTGAGGCCAAGGAGTTCACGGAACTGATTGACGAGTTTGAGAAGCTTGGAGTCCAGGTCATTGGGGTCTCCCGCGACTCTCCCAGGAGCCACGGGCGTTTCAAGGAGAAGCACGGCCTCAAGATCAAACTCCTCAGCGACCCGAACACTGAGCTCCACAAAGCCCTCGGGGCATGGGGCAAGAAGAAGAGCTACGGCAGGGAGTACGAGGGCGTAATAAGGAGCACTTTCATTCTGAACCCTGATGGAAAAATTGTCTGGAAGAAGATAAACGTGAGGGCGAAGGGACATGCCGCCAAAGTTCTCGCAGAATTCAAAAAGCTAATAGGGGAAGATGAGTAGGTTGATGGGGTGATACTATGAATGAACTTGAGGCCCTTGCCTTGGCGCTTGAGGTTGAGAAGAACGAGCTTAAATTCTACCTGAAGCTTGCAAGGAAGGCTAGAGATGAAAAGGCCAGAAAGATGTTCCTCTTCCTGGCGAAGGAAGAAGCGGAGCACTGGGATCTCTTTGAAGAGAAGTTTGTCGAGGAGCTCATAGAGAAGTGCGAGCTCCCTGCAGTTGACAAGGAGCTTGTCGGGAAGCTGGTAGTTGAGGAGCCCGAAACCCTCAGTGAGGTCGACGCCGTGAAGGTTGGAATGGAGCAGGAGAAACTTACCTGGGAGTTCTACGAGAAGGCAGCTAAAGAGGCCGAGCACGAGAACGTTAAACGACTGTTTGAGGAGCTGGCGAGGATCGAGAAGACCCACTACGAGCTTCTGAAGGCCCAGTACGACGCGGTCATGAAGACTGGTATATGGATGGACTACCAGGACTTCAGCCTGGAGGTGGACTGATTTTTAAATTTTCATTCAACGAGGACGTTTACAAGCTTGACCTTCTTCCCAAGCTTTTTCCTTATGCTCTCTATGATTTCGGGTCCTCAACGTCAACAACGCTCTTCCCCCTGATGAGGTTCACGTGGGGCTTCGTGTTGATCTCGACCCTTGTCGCCTCCTCGATCAAGAACAGCTCCACGAGGCCGAGCTCCTTAAGCGTGAGCAGGTTGGAGTAGAGCGTTGAGAAGCTCACCGTTGAAAAGTCCCTCCTGATCCTCTCAAGGAGCCGGTTCATCGAGGGGTGCTCTCCCCCGATCTCCTCCAGAACCTCCACCAGCTTAAGCCTCTGGGGCGTTAGCTTGTAGCCCTTCTCCCTGAGCGCTTCGAAAGGGTTATTAATCCCGAACTTGAATGTTAAGGGGGTGATACCATGCTGGCGAAATATCCGTTTGAACTCCCGAAGGACAGGCCCCTTACAAAGACGGAGATAGCGCAGGCCCTTCGCTGGGCCATCGAGGCTGAACTCGACGCCATAAACATCTACGAGCAGCTTGCCGCTGGGATAGAGGATGAGAGGATAAAGGGCATCTTCCTCGATGTTGCCAACGAGGAGAAAGAGCACTTCGGAGAGTTTCTCGCGGCACTCTTCGAGGTTGACGAGGAACTGGCCAAGTACATGAAGGAGGGCTTTGACGAGGTTGAAGAGGGGACCGGAATAAAGGTCAAGTTCTAATCTTTCTCGTTTCTTAACGTTTTTCGTTTTGATTTCATATTTTCCTCCAACTTTAACGTACCCAGTAGGACTATGAAAAACATTATTAAGGTTTGATGTCCATATTACCCAGGTGATGTCTATGTCTGAACCACTTGTTAAACACGCCTACGAGACTGAAAAGAAGGCCGCCTCCAGCTACACCGACGGGCTAAAACTCATACGGGGACAGGGCCTTAGGTACACCAAGGTTGAGGAGATAGTCGGCAGGATAGCCGTTGACACTGTAATCCACAAACATCTTATGGAGGCCATCCTCAACGCCCAGAAGGAGCTTGAAAAGCTCGCCGGTGAGGGTCCACTGGAAGAAGTAAAAGATATAGAGCTCTCCCCTGAGCAGAAAGCTCTTGTGAAGCGCTTCGCCGAGATGCACCTTGATATAGAGAAGGACATGATAGAGACCTACCAGAAGATGGCCGAGAAGATGACCCACCCGCTCTTCAAGGGCCTCGCCGAGGCGATAGTTAAGAACGAACAGGAGCACCACAGGCTCCTGGCGGAGCTTATTGCCAAGTATAAAGAGTGAGACGTCCCTTTCTCTTCTTTGCTTTCAACATTTCTTGGACATGTCTAGATTGTCCAGTGCCCAGTTCGTGTCATCCTCGCAAGTGGCGCTCAGGCCGCTCTCTTCCCCGTTCGAAGAACTAACTAACAATGCTTTAAGTTGAGAAAAGATACTCTCCCTGACAACATACATTAATAAATGCTAAACCTAAAATGTACAAGGTGAATGTCATGGCTGATGCAAACAGTACTGCCTTTGGTAGTCCGCTCCCCTACGTGGGAATTACGCCTATCCAAGTAATAACTGCGGTAGTGGTACTGATAGTGGGCTACATAGTGACAAAGTTAGTCGTCGCTTCCTTCAAGAGGGGGCTGAAGAGGACGAAGCTCCCCGCTCTCGTCGTTGAGTTTCTCGGAAGGTTCTTGAGCGCACTCCTCTACGTGGCGGTGATACTGCTGACAGTGAGGGCCCTTGGAATCGGCGTTGGTTCAGTGGTCCTCGGCCTGTCAGCGGTTATAGGCATGATCCTGGGCTTCGGCATGCAGGACACCCTCACCAACCTGGCAGCAGGCGTGTGGATTGCAGCCCTCAGGCCGATTGACATGGGTGAGGTCGTTGAGGTCGCCGGAAAGGTCGGCAAGGTCAACGCCGTTGGCATAATGAGCACTGAACTCATGACTCCGGACAACGTGCTCATAACGATCCCCAACAAGCTCGTCTGGGGGAGTGTCATAACCAACTACACCAGGATGCCGACGAGGAGGGTAAGCGTTGATGTTGGTGTTGCATACGGAACGGACCTCGATAGGGCGGTAAAGATAGCTATGGAGCTTATGGAGAACCACCCGAAGGTGCTCAAAGACCCGGCTCCAGGCGTGGCAATAACCGGCCTCGGGGATTCGTCAATAAACCTTCAGTTAAGGGCTTGGACGAAGACGGAGGACTTCTGGGACGTTAAGGGCTACCTCACGAAGGCAGTCTACGAAGCATACATGAAAGAGGGGATAGAAATCCCCTTCCCACAGATGGACGTTCACGTGAGGGAGATGCCGAAGTGAAGGCTTTCCTTGTTTTTATTTTCTCTTTTCCTTCTTTTCCTTAGGTATCGAGGGGATATGCCTCCGACCGCTGAAATTCTGAAGAAAAATAAACGGTTGTCACGCGAGAGCTTAAACATCCAAGAGCTAACCGAGCATGGAATCGAGAAACAGCATCACGTAGAAGCCGAGGAAAAAGCCGAGGGTAACGAGCGTCTCGTTCTCCTCCCTTTTGTATATCTCGGGTACCATCTCCTTCACAGTGACGTAGAGCATCGCTCCACCGGCCATTCCAAGCCCATAGGGAAGCAGGGAGTGGAAGACCGTGAAGAGGAACGCCCCGAGGATGACCATCACCATCTCGGCAACGCCGCTCAGCGCTCCCATTACGATGGGCATAAGGCGCTTCTTCTGGAGTGTGGCAAGGGGGAGCGAGACGACCGTCCCCTCCGGAAAATCCTGGATTCCTATTGCTATCGCCGTTATGAGACCTGTCTCAAGGTTGTAGACGAGCGAAGTCCCCACTGCCATTCCCTCTGGTAGGTTGTGGATGATGACGGCTAGAACGATGAGCCACACAACGTGAAGCCTCTCCTTGAACTCCTTCGGCCCTTCGTAGCCCTTGACGAGGTGCTCGTGGGGGATGAAGCGGTCTATGATGTAGATGAGCAGAACGCCGAGGAGAATCCCAACGCCCGCGGGCATGAAGCTCCCAGTCGATTCTATCGCCGGGAGGATGAGACTTGTGAAGCTCGCCACTATCATGACACCGGCGGCAAAAGAAAGGCTGACGTCGACTCCCCAGTCAGGCATTCTGTGGGCGAAAATCGCGAGCAGGGCACCGAGAGTCGTCATCACCGCCACGAAGATTCCGGCATAGACCGCCACCATCAGGAGACTGCCACCTGAGATGGATAGAAGCCATGATGAAAGGTTGGCTATTAATCCCTCGAGCATTTTAGGTTCACGTAAAAATATTAGGATAGCAAAATTCTATAAAGCTTTCGCTCTGGGGCTCATTCCTCGCAAAATTAAGTGAAAGGGCTCACGGCCCAACATGCATCATCTGGCCGTACATCTCCCAGTCAAGGAGGAGCTCGTACTCGGCCTTCAGGTTGTAGTAGTGGCCCCACTCCATGTCGCTCAAATAACGCATGAGCCTCTTCTTCTCCTCGGTGTTCACCATCTCCTCAAGCTTCGCATAGAAGTTGGCCGCTATCTCCTCGGCCTTCATGGCCCAGCGGATTAGGTCGATGATGTCCTGCACGCCGTTGAGCTCCCTCGCAACGGGCTGGAGCTCCGGCCCTATGTGCTCCTTGGGGAAGATGACCTCCTTTCCCGGGAACATGTTGGCGTAGATTTTCCTCAAAAGCTCCTCGTGCTTCTTCTCTTCTCCAGCGAGCCACTCTATTTTCTCCCTAAGCTCCTGGATATCTATCCTCTCGGCAAGGCTCTCGTAGAACTTCCTCGCACCTATCTCAGCCTTGACGGCCATTCCGAGAAGCTCCTCAAGGGAGAAGTCCTTCATCTTTTCGAGGGGAAGCCCCTCATCAAGCTCCTGCGGAACCATCTTCACCACCCCACTCTTCGAGCAAAAGTCCAATCTCATTATAGAGTTCAACCCTCTTAAACCCTTCCTTTTTGAGAACCTCTATCGTGTCCCGCAGGATTCTCCGCTGGACGTTCACAGCCAAAGCCTGACAGAAGTGGCACTCCGGCGTTGAGCGTGCAAGGAGAAAGAATGCCTGAACTAGAGAACCCTTAACTGTCACACCGTAGAGGAGGCCCTCGTCGACAATGTTGAGTTCTGTCTCAGGGTCTACGACGGATCTGAGAAGGCTAACCACCCGCTTGACCTCTGGCGGGAGGTCTTCTCTGGGGCCGCGCTTGGGCTTTTTCTCGGGCCTTTTGAAGATTCCGAGGAGTCCCAACTCAGCCGCCCCCAATGTCTTCGGCTCTGTACCCTCTCCTGTTCTCGAAGACCCCAACGGGGTTGTTCTTGAGGTCGTAGACGTAGACGTTCTCAAACTTCACGAGGGCAAAGCGCTCTATTATGTCGCCGATGATTTTCGAGTACGCTATGGCGCTCTCGCCGGTTATGTTGTACTCGGCGTGGCTCTCAAAGTTGAGCCACACCTTAAGCGTGTCTCCGCTTACCTCAAGGCCTGCCACAACACCGGAGTCCAGTATGTCCCCGCTGGTTATCGGGTCGGTTATCTTTGCCAATTCTTCAAGAACGGGCTTGTAATGTTCGGGCCACTCTCGGTCGGGCATGTAAACCTTCATTCTCCTTCACCCGTTGGAACTTCTTTTGAACAGTTATAAGCCTTCCTGGGCAGTTTTGGGGAGTCTTTGTCTTGCCACGAAATGCAGTTTTACAAGGGTATAGAGCCAGAGGAGCTGGGAAAGCAGGTACAAAAGGGGAAGATACGCAGTGCCGTGCTTCCAGGCGTTCAGAAGGACGAAAATTGCAAAGAGCCATGCCGCTGCCCGTGAAATCCGTGATATCTCCGAGGGGGAGTGAACGTAGAACGCCACCGCGTTCATCAGGAGGATTATTGATACAGCGGAAAACACCTGGGCTATGGCTAGATAGTCCCCTTTGGTGAAGATGAGTGAGAGCACTACCGCTACTATCTGCAACAGCATTTCTAGGCTCGCCCTGACGAGCCCGCTCTCCGAAAGGGCGTATCCTATAAGGACTGGGCCTACTATGAGCGCCCAGACGATCATGTGGCCTTCCTCATTGATAATTGGGGGTATAAATCCAACGGCAGTTAACAAGCCTCCGAGGAGAATGAGCCACGAAAGCTTCCTCTTTCCGACCCTGAACTTCTCAACAAGTCTTGAGAGGTTCCAAGTTAGAATTATGCCGGCGAGAACCATTACTCCACCTACACCCATTATTCCAGAATAAAGATCTATCAAATCATCACCAGCTTGGTTTTGTTCATGGATAACCTAGTGCCATGGAGGGTAATAAACCTTCGCATTTGTTCTGAGAGAGCCGCCCCATCATGTTCAAAGAGACTAGCTTTGGTTAATGGGGGGAAGTCTGGCAACATAATGGCCATCACCTAACGCTCATCACGTTTTCCACTATCACCAGTATCAGGAGGAGTGCCCCCGTGTACAGAAAAGTGGATAGCCCCACGAAACCCAGAATGAGTGAGAGTGCCGAGAGGAGGGCCATCGTCCCTGAAGTGAGGAGAGGGGATTTGATCTCCGTTCCGAAGATCATCTCCAGTGAACTGAACCTAATCGCCGCTGTCCCAAGGATTATTAAAAGGCCAGCTTCAAAGTGGAGGAAACTTCCGGTAACCGCAACCGTTAGTAGGACGAGAGAGGTAATCAACCCAAAGAGCCAGTACATTGCTTTCTTTCCCGTATTTGTTGAGACAAAGCGCTCTATCTGGATCCCCGCCATCAGAATGATAGTAAACTCCAGAAATGTTACCCAGAGCGAGGTAACCCCCCTCGCCTCCAGAAGTGAAGTGATGAGAAGAAGGACGCCTACACCCAGCGCCCATGGGGAGCGGTACAGGATTGGGTTCCTCTTTGAGATGAATCCCACAATGGCGAAAACCGCGAGTATGAAATCCGGTATCCCAGTGATCACGCACTCCATTACAACCACCTTGAGGCCCTCTCATAGACAACCATGGCCGAGTACAGGAGGAGCACCGAGGAAGTGAACATGACCATGAGTGCAGTATAAAAGAGGCAAATACCGTTCTGGGTTAGCTGGTATGGCCTCAACCACGCAAACAAGACCACGAGCCACGATGCTATTCGGAGGTTTCTTTTTTCAAAGTGCGTGAGCATCCTAATCGAGAGAAACCACCATATTGCCATCAGCATTGTTGACTCCAAAAATGCAATGAACACCAGTGACTCCAATTCCGAGGTGTCCCCTGAGTACAGGGGAAAAACGAGGGCTGCCAGGAACACCGCCGCGATCTGGAGGAGAAGCTCTTTTCCAAACCGGAATGCTCTGAACGTTACCAAGGAGAGCACGTAGAGGAGGCCCCCCACCAGAGTACTGGCCTGAAAAACGTAGGCCAGGACCGAGGGAGCGGGAATGGCTCTCCAGAGAACCAGTGAGGCTCCGGCAACGAAAATTCCCGTGACATGAAGTTTGAACACCCGTTTACATCTTTCCACGCAGTTTCCCAGCTTCCCTAGCGCCAGGGAGAGATAACCGAACGCCGCCAGTGTCGTTAATATTATCAGTAGAGAAACTAAAGCTCTCTCATCCAAGGGCCTCACCCACGATAACCTCTCCGTTCTTGAACTCAATTTTGTAGAACTCGCTCACACCGGAGGGTGACTTCTTCACCCTTATTCCTCGGATTATCGTAAACCCTGAAATCCTCTCCGATATTTCGATGACGTGGGTGGCGCTGGCCTCAAAGCCCGCTATCTCCCTTTCCTTGAGGAACCTCTTGTCGAGGATCGCTAGAAGTATGAAGTGACGTTCAAGTGCTATCTCCGTGAGTTGAGCGAAGAACCTCTGAACTACTTCAACTGGATGGGAGAGGAAGAGGGGCTGGAAGAAGAACACACCCACGTAACTCCCCTTTGGAAGACTCCTTATGAGATTCGTGGTTTCGAAGAGATTCTTGGTGCTTATATCTTCACCGAGAACAATGAACTTCGCCTTTGTTATACCTATCTTCTCAGTTAGGAAACGTTTAATCTGGGGCGTTGCAAATATTACAGCACTCTCTTCGTTAGCCTTTAGGGAGTTAAAGAAGATATCAATTCCAAGGTCTCCCACTGTAAGGAGGAGTACTATGCTCCCCGGTTCAATATCCCTGAGGAGCTCGTCGAGCTTTGGGACCTCAAGCTTCATTCCCTTTTCCCTGCCGTCTGGGGTTCATAGCATAGACTCACGGGGGTACACTACTATGCCCTTGTCGGTTATCTTGTACGGTCTTGCCTCCTCGTCAAAGGAGCTTCCCCTGAACTTCCTGATCTTAATGCCCCTGAGGGGCTTTCCATTCTGTTCAACCACCCTCAGCTGTATTACCCCGCTCACGAGGTACTCCTCAATGTCGCATTCGCTGAGTTCGGAGGTGAAGATGACTGTGGCGTCGTAGTTGGCTAGCACCTTTAGAAACGCCATAAATGCCCTCCTGTATTTAAGTTCATCTTTAATAGTGAGCTTGAGCATTGTTATGGGGTCTATGACTATCCTTGAGTAGCTCTCTGTCTTGAGCTCTTCGCTTATCGACCTCGTGAGCTTCTCAAAGCTGACAGCAAAGTCTTCGTAGAGGATGTCGGCGAAGACACTCCTCTTTTCTCCTACGGGCGTCGCATCTATGAGCCTCAGGTTCGGGTTATCCAGCTCAAAGCCGAAGGCTCTCATATCTTCCTTGAGAGAAGGGATAGGCTCTTCTAGGGCGATATACAAGCATTTCTCCCCGTTCCTAACACCTTCCATCAGGAAGTGCATAGCTAGGGTCGTCTTCCCTGCCCCGGGTCCGCCCTCCACTAGGTATGCCCTACCGGGAATGAGGCCGCCGTTGAGCATTTTGTCAAGGCCTTCAACTCCTGTCGAAATTTTTTTCACAGCACTCACCCATCTAGCAGGATAATCCACTATCTAATAAATATTTCTGTTCTATTCCATTCTTGAAGCCGAAGATATTGAGTATAATGTACAGAAATGCAAAAAGGAATCAATAAAAGTGGACAAAAGAGAATTAAGCAGTCACTCGAGCGCGACCTCGTTCTCCCAGAGGCCGTGGATGTTGCAGTAGCTGAGGGCGTAGAGCTTGCCCTTCTTCTGTGTCCTGAAGAAGAAGACCGCCCTTGGCTCGGTGAGCGGGTCGGTGTGGTTGCTGAACTCAACCTTTCCGACAAGTATCGGGAAGGCCCCGTCCTCCGGCTGGAACCAGAGCTGTATCCATGCTATGTGGTGCTCCGGGGTGTTCGGGTGCGGTATCTCCTTTCCAACGCTGACCTCGACCTTGACGAGATCGCCCTCCTTCTCGTACTCTATAACGGGGACGTGCTTCTCCCCCTTCCAGTCTCCACTCTTTATGGTTCCGCTAAGCATCTCCATCACCTCACTCAATTTTTTCAAACATGTCCTTGGGAGCGCCACAGAGCGGGCAGACCCAATCTTCCGGTAGGTCTTCAAACTTGGTTCCCGGGGCGATTCCGCTGTCCTCGTCCCCCTCGTCCTCGTCATATATGTATCCACAAACTATACATTTCCACTTCGCCATTTCCTTTCACCATCCTAACGTTGTTATTTTCCCCTTATAAGGTTTGTGCATCAAACCTGTGAAATGGAAAATCGAAAGATTCATTCAAACACCACGAACTTATCTCCTGGGGTGCCACAGACGGGGCAGTACTCCGGGACGTCGTCCACAGTCGTGTATCCGCAGACCGGGCAGATGTAGACTTTCTTTATCTCGATGTCCTCTCCATTTTCGGCCTTCTCTTTGGCCTTTTTGTAGAGCTCCGCGTGTATCTTCTCGGCCTCAAGGGCATAGCGGGTTGTTCTCACGGCCTCCTTCTCCTCCTGGAACTCGGCGGAGTTCTTGTAGACGGGGTACATCTCCTCTACCTCGAAGGTTTCCCCGTTTATTCCCTCCTGGAGGTTCTCCGGCGTTTTTCCGAGCTTGCCAAGGGCTATGAAGTGGTTCTTGGCATGAACGAACTCGGCGTGAGCTATAGCCCTGAAGAGCTTGGCTATGTTTGGATAGCCCTCCCTCTCGGCCTTCTCAGCGAAGATGAGGTACCTCATGTGAGCCATGCTTTCTCCTGCAAAAGCATCTTCCAAAAACTTCCTGGTCATCTCCCTTTTCACTACCATTCCTAGCACCTGGAAAATTATCGATTTTATTTGTTCGGTGATGTATAAAAATGTTTCCTGAACCTAAGGTTTGGTCTTTCTGTCCCCTACAAGTCTGTATTTCACCGGGTAGCGGCCGTGCTCAAACTCGTCCTCCTCCGCTTCCAGAACCTCCACCGGCTCTATTTTTAGCCCGAATTCCATTGCCCCCCATTTGATATCATCAAAGTAATCGTAGAGGCCGCAGGTCGCGCAGAACGAGCCTTCAAATTCCAGGATAACTTCGTCTTCCTCCACTTTCTTTACTCTCGCTTTGGCCTCGCTCCCATGGAGCCTGTTGAATTCTTTAATCACATAATTAAGTTTCTCCATAATTCCCCACCTTAATCGAGGTAGCTAACCCGTCTCTTCATTCTGAGTAATCCACTGTGTTAGGATCGGTTAAAAACTTTTGGTTTCCCACATGTCAGGTTTGATGGATAAACTTATAACGTTCGAAAACAATAAAGATAGTGAGGTGATTGTAATGCTGAGCGAGAGGATGCTCAAGGCACTGAACGAACAGCTCAACAAGGAGCTTTTCTCTGCGTATTTCTATATGGGTATAGAAGCCTACTTCAGGGACATGGGTTTCGACGGCTTCGCCACCTGGATGGAGGCCCAGGCCGAGGAGGAGCTGGGCCACGCCATGAGGTTCTACGACTACATCTTCGATAGGGGCGGAAAGGTCGAGCTTGAGAGGATTGAGAAGCCTAAACAGGAGTTTGAGAGTCCGTTGAAGGCTTTTGAGGCTGTCTACCTCCACGAGGTTGGGGTTACGCAGTCAATCTTCAACCTCGTCGAGCTTGCCCAGGAGGAGAAAGACCACGCTACCTACCAGTTCCTTCAGTGGTTCGTCGAGGAGCAGGTCGAGGAAGAGGCCAGCACGAAGGCGGTAGTTGACAAGCTCAAGATAATCGGCGACCACCCACAGGGCCTCTTCATGCTCGACAGGGAGCTTGGGGCAAGGGCGCCGAAGCTTAGGGCACTGCTCACCCAGAAAGGTGAGTGATTTCCCTTTCTCTTTGATTTTAATTCTTTGATCCGTGGGAATTATTTGGTAAAACTAAAGCCTGTGGTGTTTCTCATGAGGGTGGTCCTCACAGGGGGAACGGGCTTCATTGGGAGCTTTCTGAGGGGAGAACTCCTCAGAAGGGGGCATGAGGTAGTGGTTCCCACGAGGAGGGACATTAACCTTCCCGGCGTTAAAACCGTTAGGGTCAGCGGAGAGCCGGAGGAATACGGGAGGCTCGTTGAAGAGCTTAAGCCAGATGCAGTGATAAACCTCATTGGTGTCCTCGGGGGTGATTATTGGAAGGCCCACGTGGAGATTCCGCTCGAGATAGCGAGGCCTGTTCCTCCTGCAGGTTAATCCAGATGAGCGCCCTCGGTGCCGACGAGAACTCCGAAATTCCCTACTTCAAAACCAAAGCTTTGGGTGAGAAAGAGGCAAGAAAAGTGAAAAGCCATGCTATCATTAGGCCCTCCTTCGTCCTTGGACCGGGCCAGAGGCTCTTCCGCGACGCCTTTAGGTGGAAAGTCTTTCCAAAGCTCAAAACCATAGTCCAGCCGATAGACGTAAGGGACCTGGCGAAAATCATCGCAGACATCCTGGATGTTGATGAGAACTTCAAAGTGAGCCTCTGCTGGGAAAAGGCGGTAGCTCTCGGCGAATTTGTGCAGAGGGTTGCCTCGATGGCAGGAAAACGGGTGCTCCTAATCCCCGCGTCAGAATCCATCCTCCGCCTCGCTGGAAAGTTCAGCCCCGCTGTTTTGATGGCCCTTAATCCGAACACCTGCGAGAGGAACGATGCTCTCTCCTTCCTAAAACCCAGGCCGCTCGAGGAGTCGATACGCTGAACCGCGGAGGGGTTGCGGTGGGGTACGACTTAGCGAGCTACATCTACGAGCCGGTAAACTCTCTCCTTGAAGTTCCTACTGGGATACGAAAGGCAAGAAAAGAGCTGATCAAGAAAGCTCGGGGAAAAGTCATTGAACTGGGGTTGGGAACAGGACTAAATCTACCGCTTTATCCAGAGGACGTTGAAGTCGTTGGAATCGACGTCAGCGGGAAGATGCTTGAGAAGGCCAGAAAGAAGCACTCAAAAGCGAGAGTCTCGCTGATGAAGGCAGATGCGGGAAACCTGCCTTTTCCCGACGGTTCGTTCGACACCGCCGTTTCAACCTTCTTCCTCTGTGTCGTTCCCAGGAAGGGGGAGGGTATCAAGGAACTCCGGAGGGTTCTCAGGCCCGGTGGCTTCCTCTTGGTAATGGAGTGTTCTCCTCCGGATAATCCCATTTTCAGGGCCTTCCTCGGGAGTTTAAGCGCGGTAACGAGCAGATTAACCGGGACGGATTTCAGGGTCAATATTGGAGTGCTTTTGGAGGAGAACGGCTTTTCAGTCGTTGGGGAGCAGAAGCTCGTCAACGGGGCTGTGAGGGTCTTAACGACCCTTTCTGAGAAGGAGCAGAAAAGCTATTCTGGGAAAGAACCAGCGGAGCCTTAACGTTGAAAAACCGGCTCTCTCGAACTCTTTAGAGAGCTCCTTCGGACGGGGGAATCTCCTTATCGACCTCACAAGATACGCGTATGCCTCTTCGTCTCCCGTTACAAGGCCGCCGATGAGGGGGACAACGCTCTTTGTGTAAAACCAGGCGGTTTTTCCAAGGAAGCTCGGATTCCGCGAGAACTCCAGAACTGCAAGCACTCCGCTGGGCTTCAGCACCCTGTAGAGCTCTCCTATGGCTTTTTCTCTATCGGAGAAGTTCCTGACGCCAAAGGCCACGGTTATGAGGTCAAAGCTTTCATCCCTGAAGGGCATATCCTCGGCGAAGCCGTGAACGAGCCTCGCGAAGGGGACTTTTTTCTTGGCAACTTCAAGCATGTTCTCGCTGCAGTCCAGACCGTAGAACTCCGCATCGATGCCTTTCTCGGCGAGCTTCTTCCTTAGACAGCGGAGCATGTCGCCGGTTCCGCATGCGACGTCTAAAACACTAATTTTGTCCTCAGATGGCGAAAGGACTTTCAGGGCTTCCTCGCAGGCCTTCCTCCTCCAGCAGCGGTCGAGGTTGAGGCTTATCAATCTGTTGACCAGGTCATAGCGCTCGGCTATGCTGTTAAAGTGCTCCTTTACCACGCTCCTCCCTCCCGATGGTCTTTTTAACCACCGCCGGCCTTCCCGAGAGGACGTAGACCCTGTCAGCAATTCTAAAGAGCTCCTCCAGCTGGTGAGAAACCACGATGAATGTCTTTCCCCTCTCTCTCAGCTCATCTATGAGTGAAAGAAGTTCCCCGACAGAGTCTGTGTCTAAACCTGTAAAGGGCTCATCGAGAACGGTAACGTCAGCGTCCATCAGAACGGCCCTCAGAATTGCCGCCTTCCTCCTGGTTCCCCCGCTGACCTCCTTTGGATACAGGTTGAGGTAGGGTATTAAGCCAAGCCTCTCGGCAAGTTCCTCAAGTTCCTCCGGCGAGCACCCCTCTCCTTTGAACTTCAGCGGGAGGCAGACGTTGTCCCGTATTCTCTTCCAGGGCAGGAGGTAGTCTTCCTGGTAGGCAACGGCAAGGGTTCCTCCTATGATTATCTCGCCGGAATCAGGCCTCTCAGCCCCCGCTAAAATCTTAACGAGCGTGCTCTTTCCGGTGCCGTTCGGCCCCACTATCCCTATTACCTCACCCTTCCTGACCTCAAGGCTGACCCCACCGAGTATCGGCTCACCGAAGGATTTCTTGAGGTTCTTCACCAGTACCAGCGTCTCACCCACTGCTCAAGCCTCCTCAGGATTAGCTGGTCAAGGGTTATCATGAGCGCTATTAGGAGAAGCGCCCATGCGAAGACCCCGTCTTTAAGTCCCAAATCGTAGGAATAAACAAGCTGGTAGCCTATCCCGCCGGCGGAGCCGAAGGCTTCAGCCACGACGCTTATCCTCAGCGCTATTCCGAGGGCAATCCTGCTCGCCGAGACCATCTCCGGAAGCGTCCCAGGGACGATGAAGTGCCTGTACAGCTGGAGCTTTGAAGGCTTCACTAGGACGACCAGCGGGCAGTATTTGGACAGGAGGTTCTCACTCGAGCTTATTCCCGCTGATAGGAGAGCCGGGAAGGCCGCCATCGCAGTGACAAGGATGGGGGCTATTGGACTCGTAACGCCGAATATCATTATGAAGATTATCGTCCAGACGAGAACTGAAACACTCTGGAGGAAGACGTTTAATGCCGAAAAGAAGGCTTTTAGCTCCTCTGAATACAGCGAGAGAAGTATGGAGAGCCCCACAAGGGCAAAGGCTATGAAAAAGCCCGCCAATGAGTGGTAGAGGGTTAGAAGCGTGGAAACAATAACCAGATTCCAGCCCGCTTTGGGGTAGAACGCTAAAGTTTCTCCTATCCCCGGTACGAGAGTCGGATAGAGCTCTGCGAGCAGTACCCACGAGACCAGTGCAAAAATGGAAAGGTAGAGCCAGCCGCGCTTCATCCTTTAACCCCTGTAGAAGATGTCCAGGTTTGACGGGTTCTCTTTTAGATAGCCGCCGAGGTAAGCCAGCTTCCACTCGGACTTTATCCCCTTTATGAGGTCGTCGTTGAGGCCCTCATCGTTGATCTCTGTCCTCTTGTAGAGTATATCGAGGGTCTTGGCATCAAGGTGATAGAGCTTTCCAAGTATCTCTTTGGTCTCTTTGGGGTTCTCCTTCCAGAACTCCGCGCTCTCCTTCTGGGCTTTCACGAAGGCATTGACGAGCTCTGGGTGCTCATCGGCGAAGTCCTTCCTGACGACCCAGACGAGCATTACTGGTTCTCCTTCAACGATGCCCCTCTTTTCTGCCTCGTCCCAGAGGTCTTCGAAGGTCGCTATAACGCTCACGTTGCTGGCTATGAGCTCGCTCACTATCGGCTCCCAGATGACAACGGCGTCAACGTCTTTGAGCGCGTCCTTTATCGAGCCGGGGGGGACGTTGACGACGGTGTAGTCCTCTGCTGTTAGATTGTAGAGCACCTTCATGTAGGCTTGGAAGAGCTTGAAGGTTCCCGATGCTACGACCGCCCCGATCTTCTTTCCTTTAAGGTCCTCAGGCTTTATGCCTTCTTTTCCGAGTATTGCCTGGTTCTGCATCATATCGACGGCAACTATCTCTATCTTCGTCCCGCTCTGGGCCAGCTTTGCCGCCATCTCGGCAGGAATAACCGCGAAGTCCGTTTCTCCCTTTGCCAGAGCGGCTATTATGTCCGGCGTCTTTCCAAGGCGGAGAACCTGAACCTTGAACCCGTTCTGCCTGTCGAAGCCCTTGGCCTCCATGATGTCGAGGGTGCTTATGCCGCCCATTAGGGTCGCGGCCTTCACTACGGGAAGCTCTTTAGTCGTGCCCCTTGATGCCTTCTCGTTTGAGCTTATGCAACCTGCAGTTAGGACGATCATCCCAATCAACAGCAGTGCAAGCCATTTCCTCATTCAACCACCTCCGTAGAGCCTTACCAGGACGTCGGTTATGGCGAAGAGCGTGAGGATTAAACCTATCGGAATGTTGAGGTTGAAGGCCTTGGGAATGTTCTCAAGGTCCCTCCAGACGATAACGTTCTCGTATAGGATGAGCGCGCTCCCGATAAGCCAGCCGATTATGTAAACCCATCCGAGGCCGTAGAGTGGAATCGCCAGGCCGAAGAACCCAATGGCAATTAGGTGGGAGATGAAGGCTATCTTAATCGCCTTCTCGATGCCAAATCGCGCCGGAATGCTTCCGACGCCGTGCTTGACGTCGAACTCGTAGTCCATTATCGCATAGATAGTATCAAAACCCGCCACCCAGAAGAGGACGCCGAAGAAGAACGCCCACGGAATTTTTTCGAGGATAACCAGAAGGTTGGCCTCGTCTCCGCCGGCGGCTATCGTTCCGCCTGCAACGGCCAGGGCGAGGGTTAGGCCGAGATGCAGATGTGGAAAGCTGTGCTTCCTCTTCGCCCCGGAGTAGCTCATGGCTATCACCCACGGAATTGGACTGAGAACGGCAGTCCAGAAGTTCAGGAGAACCGCCGAGACGAAGTAGAGGCTCGACCCAACGACGACCAGCCACCAGGCGTCGCTTATCCTAACGGCCCCTTTAATCAGCGGCCTGTTCCAGGTTCTCGGGTTCTGGCTGTCTATGTCAAGGTCGGCGATGTTGTTGTAGGCCATAGCGGCTGTCCTGAGGCCGAGCAGGGCCAGGCTCATCCAGACTATCTCCCAGAGCGTGACCTTAAAGCCGCTCAGGAATGCCCCGACATAAGCGTAGGGTAGGCTGAAGAGGGTGTGCTCTATTCTAACCAGCCTCATGAGAGCGTGAAACCCCTTCGCCCTACTGACCTGTCCCGGATCGAAGGCCATCTCACTCACCGAAGTACTTTTTGAAGAGCCCTTCAAGCCTCTTGAGAACTTCTGGGTCTTCCTCCATTTCCTCAACTACCCTTCCGCCCATCTCTTCCGGGAGTTTTCTGGTCGCGTCAATCCCGAGCTTGCTTCCGAGAGGTGGGTTTGGAACGGCCGGGTCGAGTACATCTGTGTGGGCGTTGGGAACAACCAGAACGTCCCTCTGCGGGTCAACGAAGGAAGCTATCGCCCAGATAACCCGGTTGATGTCATGTGGGTCGATATCCTCGCTGACCACAACGATAACCTTCGTGAGCGCGGCCTGTCCTGTCCCCCAGAGGGCATTCAATACCTTCTTTCCGTGTCCGGGGTAGCGCTTCTTTATCGAGACTATCGCTACCCCCTGGAAGACTCCATATTCAGGAAAGTTTACGTCAACGACCTCCGGGAGAACCATCCTCATCATGGGTAGGAAGATTCTCTCGGTGGCCTTTCCAATCACGGCATCCTCCAGCGGCGGCTTACCCACGACCGAGCCGTAGTATATCGGGTCGTCGCGGTAGTAAACCCTCTCTGCGTGGAAAACCGGGTAGAGCTCGTTCCTCTCGGCTGGCTTGTCGTAGAATCCGAAGTGGTCTCCGAACGGGCCTTCCTCGTGGAGTTCGCTCACATCAACGTAGCCCTCTATCACCGCTTCCGCGTTGGCCGGAACCAAAACTCCGTTAGGCAGGCGGTAGAGTTCGAGGCCCTTTCCACGGACGAAGCCGGCGAAGAGGAGCTTGTCGAGAGGATATGGAACCGGGGAGACTGCCGTTAGGAGAGTGCCTATGTCAGAGCCGATAGCTATCGCAACCGGCATCTTTCCTCCGTTTCTCTCAAGGTACTCCAGCCACGCCTGGCTTCCGCGCTTGTGAATCTGCCAGTGGATAATTCCTCTCTCGCCGTCGAGGAGCATGACCCTGTAAACGCTTATCGAGTTCACTCCCTTAGGATCGGAGAAGCAGACGAGAGGATAAGTTAGGTACCTGCCAGCGTCTTTGGGCCAGGTCTTGAATGCAGGGATGAAGTCAAGAGGACCATCCTCAATCACGTTCTTCGTGAACTCAGCCTTCCTCACGACCTTTGGGAGGTAAGCGCTCATCTCCTTCAGCCTTCCGAGGGAAGAGAGCTTATCCG
The DNA here is from genome assembly GCF_012027595.1 of Thermococcus sp. Bubb.Bath. Lineage (NCBI taxonomy): Archaea > Methanobacteriati > Methanobacteriota > Thermococci > Thermococcales > Thermococcaceae > Thermococcus > Thermococcus sp. Bubb.Bath. The sequence continues at coordinate 132,613 of NZ_SNUR01000001.1, forward strand.
AGAAGCCAAGCGGAAGGCCCTCGAAGAGCTTAAGGGGTCTCTCGCCTATCTCCTCAAGCCTCTCAACGTTGAGGGCTTTCTTCAGCGTTTCAACGCTCGTGAAGAGATTCCCAGCCACTCCCCACTCAGGATAACCCTTAACCTTCTCGAAGAGAACCGCTCCAGCTCTGGAGTACATAACCTTCCTCAGAAATGCTGGTATCTCAAGCTCCGGCGAAAGCTCTTCATCTACCCTTATCAGCTCTCCCCTCTTCTCAAGCCAGTCGAGGTATTCACGCATGTCCTTCATCGCTTAGACCTCCACCTTCGGCCTTAAAACCCTTTCACCGCCGCACTCAATCAGCTTGAGCTCCACCCCGTAGGCCTCGCTCAGGAGCTTCTCGTCTATGACCTTCTCGGGATTCCCTTCGGCGATTATCCTTCCATCTTTCATCAGCACAACCCTGTCCGCGAAAAGCCCGGCGAGGTTTGGATCGTGGAGGACCACGAGGGAGCCAACACCTCCTTTTGTGAGCTTCTTCACGGTCTGGAGAACTAAAAGGGCGTTTTTGAGGTCGAGTTCGCTCGTGGGCTCGTCGAGGATGAGGTACTTCGGAGACGTCATCAAAGCCCTTGCCGTCAGGAGAAGCCTTATCTGCCCGCCGCTCAGGGAGGTATATGGTTTATGAGCTTGGTTTTCAAGGTCGAAAAGCTTCAAAAGTTTCAGGGCCCATTTTTTATGTCTTTCGTTTGGAGCGCTGAAGGGTCCCAGCTCCGGGGTGGCGCCGAGGAGCACGAAGTCCAGAACTTTGAACGGAAACGTTGGAACGTGGCTTTGAGGCACGAAGCCGAGCAGTTTTGCCTTCTCTCCTAGGGGAAGCCGGTGGATGTCCCTCCCTTCAACCAACACCCTACCTTTGCTGGGCTTTATCATGCCGTAGATGAGCTTGAGCAGGGTGCTCTTTCCGGCACCGTTCGGCCCTATTATCGCAACTAACTCGCCCCCCTTGAGTGAGAGGCTGATGTTTTCAATCGCAAAATCGCCGTAGGAGAAGTAAAGGCCTTCAGCCTTTAGCATTCCTCTCAAGCTCCCTTATTTTCTCCATGAAGTCGAAGTCCTCAACCTTCTCCAGCTCGCCCCTCTTGAAGTGCTTACCAAACCAGTCGTAGTAGAGGAGCGTTCTCTTCACGAAGGCCCTGACGTCCTCCTCCCTGTAAAGGCTTTTCCTTTCGAGCCTCTCTCCAAGCGCCAGGTAAAACCTCTCCATCTTCCGCCTGTCCTCTTCGCTCAGCTTCTCCGGCTCGACATCTCCACCTATTAGTGTCCCGTAGAAGGGCGGAACCTCGAAGGCTTCTATTAGAGGCTGTGAGTATGCTATCCCACCGTGCAGTCTGCCCATGAAGACCGAACCAGCGAGGTGCATCGCAACGAGGAAGAACGCCTTTGGAACCTCTTCAAGCTCCTTCCTATGCTTCTCAACCCACTCCATAATGTTCCAGTGCGGGCCGTCGCGGTAGACCGGAGCGGCCATTATCACGATGTCGTAGCCCTCTGGAGCCGGGTCATCTTCAGCCCTCTTCACATCTACCTCGTGCCCCTCTTTCTCCAGCAGGGAAGAGGTGAGCTTTACGGCCTTTTCGGTTGAGCCATATCTTGTCGTGTAAACTATTAAAACCCTCACTCCCATCCACCCCCGGTCTTTCTGAGGAGATAAGCGAAGAACGGAACGCCGACAACGGTGGTTATTATCCCAACAGGGACGTCCCCCGGCAGGAGCCTCACTATAACGTCCGCCAAAACCATAACCGTTATTCCCAGTGAGACCGTGGCCGGAATCAGCTTTGAGTGCTCCGGGCCAACGAGCATTCTGGCAGTGTGCGGAACGATTAAACCGACCCACCCGATTATCCCGGTGAAGGAGATAACCAGAACCGTCAGCAGAGCCGATATGAAGATGAATATTCCCCTCCACAGCGGGACGTTCACTCCAAGGAGTTCTGCCTCATCCCCGAGGCTCATGACGTTCAATCTAAACCTGAGCAGGTAGAGGAGTACCGCGAGAACGACAACCCCCGGAAGGGAATAGTCAACGGTCTCCCACGTGGCGTTGGATAAACTGCCCATGAGCCAGACTACCAGGCCTGAAAGGCTCTCGCTCGGAAGGAGGAGCTCAAGAAGAGCAAGTAGAGCGGAAAAAAGCGAAGTGACTATTATGCCCGCCAGAACCAGCGAGACCGTTGAGACCCTGCCGTTCACCCTCGCGAGGGAATAGGCGGTGAAAACGGCGAGGAGGCCAAAAATCAGCGCAAGGGGAGCTATCCCAGCCATCGGGAGGAATGAGACCGCTACCGCCGCCCCAAGGGCCACCCCCGAGGAGACGCCGAGGATGTATGTATCAACGAGCGGGTTCCTAAAAACAGCCTGGAGAACCATCCCGCCCAGGCCAAGGGCCATTCCTGCGGATATCCCCATGAGTGTCCTTGGAAGTCTGATGTCCCAGATAATTATTTTTCCAAGCGAGTCAAGGTGGAAGGGATTCGTGGGATAGCTACCCACGAAGATTCCAAGGAAAACGGCAACCGCTGGAAAGACAAGCAGGAGGAAGGCTTCTTTCCTCATTTCTCTACCCCGCAGAGCCTGTAGAGTTCCTTGGCGATAGATCCCCATTCTGGATAGTGGTCAGGATAGATGACCCTTCCGAGCTGATATATCCCGGGTATTATCCTTGGACTCCAGCGCATAAAGCCCTTTCTGTCTATCGCCGAGCCCAGGATGTGAACTTCTCCAGCATCTACGGCCTTTACCTTCCTCCACTCGCTTGAGTCGAGCATTTCATCCCTGATTTCCCTCAGCTTCTCTTCATTCGTCAGGACGCTGGTGAGCAGGATGAAAACGTCAGCCTCGCTAAAGCGCTTTACGAACTCTTCGAATGGGACTGGAACCACCTTCCTGTGTGTCGGGAGCTTCGCCATATACTCTGCCCCCGTCTTCTCAACTGCATCGCTGAGGACGTTGGTCTGGGTCACGACGTTTATCCCGCGGTAGAGCATCACTACCTTTCTCCTCTCTTCAACTCCACTGGCGATTTCTCCGATCCTTTCAAGGTGTCTCCTGTAGAATTCGAGGAGCGCCGAAGGGTCTCCTCCGAGCAGGCTGGCAATCTTCTGGGTTATTTGAAAGAGGTCCTCCACCTTAACGATGTCGAAGAGCGCTAATTTTGCATTGTGTCTCTCGGCGAAGGCCTTGAGCTCATCAATGCTGTATAGTGTGTCTATCTCGAAGTCCATTATGACATCTGGCTTTAGCTCCTCAAGGACGTCCCAGTATGTCAGCTTCTCCCTTTGGAGGTACTTGCCAACTACGGGCCTGTCCCGGAAGTCTGGGAGGCAGTAGTCGAGCCCTATCTCCTCGTTGACGCCGACAACCCTGCCCCCGGCACCGACCAGCTTTGCTATCTCTACGAGCGACGCAGGAAAGATTACCGCCCTCAAGCTCTCACCCCAAAAAGAAAATGGTCAGGAAAGGAAGGGGTAGAACTTCTTTGTGAACTCCACTGCCTTCTCCTCCCAGTTCGGATAGTAGTTCGGGTAGATGGCCCTTCCTATCACCCAGATTCCCACTGCCATGCGCGGGCTCCACCGGAGGAATGAATTCCTGCCCATGTCAGCCCTCAGGATTATCACGTTGCCCTCGCTGACGGCCTTTATGCCCTTCCACGCCTCGTCATTCAGCATCTCGTTCTTAAGGGCCTCAACCTTGTCATAGGGTGTTACAGCGCTCGTGAGCAAAATGACCACATCGGCGTTCTTGAACTGGGTTATGATCTTCTCTTCATCGAGTGGAACTCTGACAGGCGTGTAGCCGTTGAAGGTGAAGTTGGCCATGTAATCAGCGCCGACCAGCCTCACTGCCTGGGCCAGAACGTCGTTGCCGTTTACCACGTAGTACTTGCCCATTATCGGCTGTATCATTACCACTTTCTTCCTCTCGCCGGCGGGTATCTTCTCGGCGATCTTCTTAACCTCGCTTACCTGCTCGTTGAAGTACTTCTCAAACTCACTCGCCTTTTCCTCCTTGCCGAAGACCTTTCCAAGCAGTTCAACAGCTTTGGGAATGTCGTTAAGCCTGTCCTCGCGGAGCATTATGACGGGGATTCCATAGCTGGCCGACTTGTTCAGGAACTCGTCAACGTTGTAGAACTTCTTGAGGTAAAGGTCCACCATGAGGTCCGGCTTTAAGGCCAGGACTTCCTCCCAGTCGGTAACTTGGAGCATTCTTCCAACAACAGTCTTGTTCTTAAGGCTCGGACTCAGGAAAGCGTCGGCCTTGGCGTCTCCTGTAATTCCAACCACTTGGTTGCTTGCGTTGAGTAGCTGGGCTATCTCAAGGGCTGACGTTGAGAGTATCACTGCCCTCTGAACCGGAACCTTGACCGTAACGGTCCTCCCTACGAGGTCCTGGACGGTTATCTCCTTTGGCGTTGCTGACGTGGTTTTCTCAGTGCTTCCCGAGTTGCTCACACATCCTGCCGCAAAGACCGAAAACAGCAAAACCCCGATTACCAAAAATGCCTTCCACTTCATTTCCACCACCTCAAATCGGCTTTTCTTCACCAAAGGTTCCTATTGGAAGGGTTATCCCAAGCTGAGAGGCGAGCTTGAGGTAAGTTCCGGGATGATACGGACAGGCGGGGTCTTCGGCGAGCGGGTCAACGTGGTATGCATAAGCCCTTGCCCTGCTCCCCCCGCAGACCTCTTTAAACTCGCAGAGGCCGCACCTTCCCTTGAACTCGGCCGAGCGGAGTTTTCTCATGAGCTCGGAGTTCTGGTAGATTTCGACGAGGCTCTTCTCCCTCACGTTTCCAGCTGGGTAGGGCAGGAAGCCGCTCGGGTAAACGTTGCCGTTGTAGGCTATGAAGACTATGCCCTTGCCGTCCCTCGTTCCCATCGTCTGTGCCTTGGCTTCCCCTCCTTCGCCAAGGAGCTCAACTAATCTCTTCTTGAGCCTGAAGTAGAGCTCCCCCGGCTTGAGAACATCGTCCGGGTTTATTCCCTTCTCCTCAAGGGCCTTCCTCATTATAGCAACCCTTCTGAACATCGGGCCCTCGGTTGTCCTCACGAGGAGGTGTTTAGATGCCTCGTAGAGGAAGTGGGTAACGTCCTCCCACTCCTTAGGTTTCAAGTCGCTCTCAAAGCTCCCCCTGCCTGTTGGAACGAGGTAGAAGACCTCCCAGATGTTCACGCCGAGCTCTTTGAGGAGTTTTACCATCTCCGGAAGGCCATCAACGGTCTCGCGCATAACTACCGTGTTCACCTGAATGCTCACATCTCTCTTCAGGAACTCCCTTATGGTCCAGACAGTCCTCTCCCAGGTCCCCTCGATGCCCCTTATGGCGTCGTGAACCTCAGGAAACGGGCTGTCTAGGCTTATACTGACGGCCTTAACACCGTGCTTGACTATCTCCTCTATCATCTCCTCGGTGAGAAGGGGTGTAACTGCTGGAGCGAGGCCTACTCTAATTCCCTTTTCCACCGCGTGGTCTATCAACTCGAAGATGTCCTTCCTCATGAGCGGGTCGCCGCCTGTCAGAATGAGTATTGGATAAGGTCTTCCAAAATCAGTGAGCGAGTCTATGAGTCTCTTTCCTTCCTCTGTTGTCAGCTCGCCAGGAAGGGCCTGGAGGATAGCTTCAGCTCGGCAGTGCTTGCACTTGAGCTGGCATGCCTTCGTCGTCTCCCAGAAGACGAGGACTGGCTTTCCATTGTAAGGCCAGGAGCCGTGAGATTTACCTCGGTGCATTTCGACCACCGTCTCTTAGGTTATCAGAATGAACTTAGCATTACCGAAATATAAACTTTTCCCTGGAAAGTTCGAAATTCAAAGGTATAGAAAAGGAAGGGAGGTTCAGTAGTAGCCTTCCGCTTCTGTGGCCTTCCCGCCGAACATCTTGTAAACGTAGAGGGTGTAGCTCATGATGATTATTGCCAGCACTACTGAAACTCCGAGGACTGCCTGGAGCGTCAGCGGGGATGCAGCAAGGGCGTGTATACTGAGCTTGAAGTTCGGGTCGGTGGTAGAGATGATCCAGTAGGGGTACATGCTGTAGTAGACGAGATAGACTACGAGAGGGAAGGCGAGCCAGCTGATGTAGAACGCCGCCTTCTCCGCGCCCTTCTTGATGAGATAGCCATCGAGCAGTGCCGCTATGAGGATTATCAGGGTCAGTGTCAATCCTCCTGGAGTCAGTGCCCTCTGGAAGCGGAGTGGAGCCCATATCTTCATGCCGACCACGGTCAGTAGGAGGAAGATCACCGTGAGGACCCAGAAGCTGAGTGCATACCTTCTCATCTGCTCTTGGAGCTTCCCGGTGGTTTTGTAGACCGCCCAGTTGGCCCCGTGCCACATCACCGCAAAGAGCACGAAGAGACCGACTATTAGCGGGAACGGCCTGAACAGTGTCAGAAGGGAGCCATGGAAGCCGCTGGCGTCAATGGGTATCCCCTCGATGAGGTTGCCGACGATTACGCCGAGGACTAAGGCTATCAGCGCGCTCACCGTGGCGAAGAGGTAGTCCCAGGTCTTCTTGTACTTCGTCCTGAACTCAAAGCTAACCGCCCTAAAGACGAACATGAACGCCAGGAACCAGACCGCGAGGTAGAAGGTGCTGAAGAGGACTGCGTAGAGGGCCGGCCACATTGCGAACAGCCCAGCTCCCCAGCTGATGAACCACACCTCATTGCCGTCCCATACCGGGGCCATCGTGTTCACAAGTAAGTCCCTGTCTTTCTGGTTCTTAACGAATGGAAGCAGGCTTCCAAGCCCGAGGTCGAAGCCGTCGAACGCTAAGTACATTCCAAGCAGGAAGGCTGAAAAGTAAAACCAGGCAGTCGCGTAGTCCATCACTGACCACCTCCCGCGGCGCTAACGGCTGGGGCAGGTTTGGCGGTAGGGTCGCCCTCAACCGGTTCGGGCCCCTCCTTGATGAGCTTCTTGACGAAGTAGAGCCAGATGTAGAACAGTATCGTGTAGACCACTACAAATCCTATGAGGGTTGTTAAGACACTCGCCGTGGAGATATTCTGTGAAACACCATTTTTGACTGTGACCATTCCCCAGACCATCCAGGGCTGCCTTCCGACCTCGTGAGTGAACCACCCTGCCTCGCTTGCAAGCCAGGGAAGGGGTACCGTAACCACGAGCACCTTGAGGAACCATCTGGCGTCGTAGAGTTTGCCGAGGAGAAGTAGAAGCACTCCAAGGCCGCCTATCAGGATGAAGAGCGTTCCGAGGCCGACCATAACACGGTAGGCGTAGAACATGAAGGCAACGGGTACGCTCTTCTCAAGAACCTGAACCATCTTCTGGTTGGCGTTCGGGTCGTTCGGGTTGATGCCGTAGGCTTTCATTATGCTGTCAACGACCTCCTTCTTTACCTTCTCGTTGGCGTAGTTCGGGTTGTTCAAGACCTGCTGATACCAGACGTATTCCGCTGCGTCGTGCAGTCCGAGAACCTTTGCGTTCCAGTTACCAAAGGCGAGCCAGCTTAACATCTTTGGAATCTCTATTGCGTACTTTATCTCTTGGTTCTTTTCGTCGACGATTCCGAAGACCACCATGGGTGCACCGACGGTCGTGTGGTAGAGACCCTCGTCCGCGGCCAACTTCGTCGGCTGGTACTGGGCTACAACCCTACCCTCCTCGTGGCCCGTTGGGTAGAGCTGTATTACCGAGCTTATGGCTAGGACGACTATTCCGATAGCAACTGCACTCCTTGCAACCTGAACGTGCCTCTTCTTGAGGAGATAATAAGCACCGACCGCTACAACTATGTACGCACCGGTGATTATGCCTGCGTTGATGGTGTGGGTGTACTCGCTAACGAGGATCGGGTTAAAGACGGCCTTCATGAAGTTGGTGAGCTCAGCCCTCGGTCCAAGGGGAGTGTTCCTAACGATGTACGCGCTTGGGGTCTGCTGCCAGCTGTTGGCTATGAGGATCCACAGGCCTGAGAGCGCCGAGCCAAGGGAAACAAAGAAGGCCGAAATCCAGCTGATGACTCTTGGAAGCCTGTCCATGCCGAAGAGGAGAACGCCGAGGAACGTTGACTCCAGCGCGAAGGCGAAGAGCCCCTCGAGCATCAGCGGCGGCCCGAAGATTGAGCCGACGAAGGTTGAGTAGTTGGCCCAGTTCGCTCCAAACTCGAACTCCATGACGATTCCAGTTGGGACACCGAGCACGAAGAACACTCCGAGCCACTTGCTGAAGAACTTTGCAGCCTTATGCCACTGCTCCTCGTTGGTTATCGCTGCCATTGTCCAGAGTAGAAACACCATGAATCCCATCCCTATACTCGCCGGTACGAACAGCCAGTGGTAGCCGGCGGTAAGGGCGAACTGAATTCTGGACAGCAGTACGGGGTCCATTCCACGTCACCTCCAGGTTTATCCCTCAAACGGGTATCAACGATGTCCAAACTTATAATGTTTTCGGGCATCTGAAAAAGGTTCTTCGTCAAAATAAAGAAAGTTTTGGGAGTTCAATTAATTCTTTGCTTTTGGCTTCGTGAAGAACCCATCGCCGTGAACCTCTGCTTCATACTGGACAAAGCCCACGGTGAAGATCATTCCCACTATTATCCATACAACGTTGTGCACCAGGAATGCAAGCAACACGAACAGCAGTGTCAATGTTATCGCCGTTAGCCCCCAGATCACTTCCTTCCCGGTTTCAGCCTTCACAGCCATGGTGCATCACCGCTCCTTAACTTTGGGTTCATTCCTTATATCATTTTCGTCCGTTAGGGTTTCTGAACTTCAACGGTGCTAGAATCAAAAGGGTTAAATACCCAAACTTCCCAAATTTTTTAGACACACCTAACGAGGAGGTGCAGTTATGGCGAAGGTTTTGATACTCGGCGGGGGAACCGCCGGACTGGTCGCCGGAAGATACATAACGGAGGAAGCTAAGAGGCTTGGCATTGATGTTGACGTGACGATGGTTACCGCGAGCGAGAGGCACTACATGCCGCCGCTCTTCATGGAGGTGGCCTTAGGTTCAGCCGCTCCGCAGGAAACGTGGGCGCCGATAAAAAACGCCGAGAAAGTCTACGGTTTCAAAGTTGACATCGACAGGGTTATTGATATAGACTTGGCGAATAGGGGGGTGAAGACCGAGAGCGGGAAGGTCTACGACTACGACTACCTGTTCCTCGGCCTTGGTGTGGAGTACGTCTGGGACAAGTACAAGGGCATGAACGAGTACGGATACCACAACTACACCCTCGAGGGAGCCCTTGAGCTCCATGAGAAGCTCTCCCGGTTCAATGGGGGAAAGGTGGTCATCTACACCCCGGAAGGGCCGCACCGCTGTGGAATTTACCCCTACGAGATGAGCCTCAACCTCAGGATGTACTTCGAGCACAGGGGCATAGAAAACGTTGAGATAACCGTCGTCCACCCGGACAAGGAGCCTGCCATCGGACTTGGGCCAGATTTGATAAGGTTCTTCACGAGGGAGATGGATAAGGCTAACGTGAAGTTCATCCACAACGATGGCCATGTCGAGATAACGCCCGATAAAGTTGTTACCAAGAACGCCGAGCTTGAGTACGACCTGCTCATAAAGATACCACCGATAAAGATACCGAAGCTAATGGAGTTCATGGCCAGCGATAAGGACCCGAGGTGGGCAAGGATTAATGGGCCTGACTTCCGCTATCCCGGCTATGATGAAGTTTACATCGTCAGCGAGGCCAGCATGCCGCCGCTTGGGCTCTTGACTGCAGGAGTTCCGCTACACAACGCGGCTGTCGTTGCCTCCACGAGTATACTCCATCAGATACACGGAGGTTATCCTGTTGCTGAATACGCTCCAACTCTATGTCTCGGTCACGGATACAACACCGGTTTCTCCGGCAACTGTGAGTACGAGTGGAAGGGAGACAAATACAAGCGCCAGTGCTACCTGCTCTTCAAGAGTCCGCTCGTGAGACTGATGAAGGATTCCTTCTATAGAGGCTGGCTCGACAGCATGAGGGTGTGAGGTGGTGAAGATGAGCGAAATCAATTTCACTCCTGAAGAGATAGCGGCCGTTAAAGAGCTCGTTGGAGTCGCTGTTGCGCTCAAACAGAGCGGAACCCTTGGCCTGCTCAAGGCGATGGCCGAGAACGGAGACCACCTTCTTGAGACAATATCCGAGGAGACGGAACTCCTGAGGGTTGTGGCCGTTGGGAACGCAGCCCTTGAGCCCGTCAGGGAGCTTGAAACAGATGAGGTCATCGAGGTAGAGTGGAACACCGAGGAGCTCGTCAGGGCGCTCCTCAAGGCTTTAGCGAAGACCGACCCAAAGGAGGCTCCTAAAGTCGGCATGACCGCCGTGTTTGGCTACCTCCGGGACGAGGACGTCCAGAAGGGCCTTGGTTTCCTGCTAACCCTCGCAAAGAACCTTGGCGCTGCCATGAACGGCAAGCTCTGACCCTTTCCTTCTTTGGGGGTGAAACCGTGAGGGTTCTCTTCACATACATGGGAGCGCCAACAACTCCCGATGAAATCGAGGACTTCATCTTCCGCTTTCTCTACGATATAAGGCACCACATAGGCCTCGACGTTCCCGGGGCGAGGGTGATAATCAGGGGAATAGCGAAGGCCAGGGCAAAAACCGTTAAGTCCCACTACGCCGTGATGAGTGGGAAGAGCCCCCTCGTTGACTACATGCGCGAGATAGCCGAAAGGGTGAGCGAGAGAACCGGTCATGAGATAGAGCTCGGCATGTGCTACTCAAGGCCCCTCCTTGAGGAGCTTCAAGGACCTTTCGATTTGGTCTTCCCGATGTACCATGTTTACTCGAGCTCAACAACCGAGCGCTGTCTCGTCAAAATCCAAGAGCTTTTTGGAGAAGTCCCCTACGTTAGGGAGTGGCACGAGGATGAGAAGTTCATCAGGTGGGTCAGAGAGAATATACGGGCCGGTCTCAGGGAGAGCGGCTTTCAGGATCCTTACGTCATTCTTAGTGTTCACAGTCTTCCAAAGAGGGTCATAGACGAGGGCGACCCCTACCTCAAGAGCCATCAGAAGCTCGCGAAAACCATTATGGATGCCTTTGACCTTCCCTGGGAAATAGCCTTCCAGAGCAAGTTCGGTAAGGGTGAGTGGCTTGGCCCGGAGGTTCCTGAAGTCCTGAGGAGGCTGAAGGAAGAGAGAGTTGAAGAGGTTCTCGTCTACCCGCTCAGCTTCATAGTTGAGAACGTTGAGACTCTCTACGAGCTCGACGTTGAGTATAAAGAGGTTGCCGACGAGCTCGGTTTGAAGTATTACCGTGCCAAGCTGAACCACCGTGATCCTCTGCTAATCGAGGCAATCTCGGAGGTGATTGAGAATGCATCCGGTTAAAAACCAGAATCCTAAGGTGGAGGATATGAGGAGCCTCACAAACGCTTTCATAGCCTACATTATGGGCTTCGTTGGGGGAGTTCCCCTCATCCTGATGAAGGACACCGACGAGTTCACCAAGAAGCACGCGGCCTACTCCAGTGTCATGGGCTTCTTTGCCTGGCTGGCCTTTATGGCTGTATGGCACATGCCCGTGAACAGGAGTTATCCCCACTTCGGCCCGGCGATGTACATCGTCTACGCCTGGCTCATCTACGCGGCCTTTGGAATGTACACCTACCTCCACGGCAGACTCTACAGGATACCGGGAATAGACAGCCTCGCCGAAAAACTCATTAAGGGTCTCTCCAACGCCGTCTGAGGGATAGAGCATGAGGAAAGCTCTTGCAATCTTTCTTTTCATACTCGTAGTTTTATCGCCCGTTCTTGCAGGGCCTCCATCCCAGGGAGACGAGTTCATGGGGAAGTTTATTGAGGCTATCAACACAGGGAATTACTCCCTGATAAAACCATATATGAGCGACGAGCTGAAGGCCCAGTTCACTGAGGATTATTTCCAGAACCTCCGGGAACTCACACTGAGGAACTATGGAAAGCTAAAAGGATTCACCTACGAGGGCAACGAGACTCAGGACGACCTTCTTCGGCTGAAGTATACGGTCGAGACCGAAAAGGGTTCTTTCCCTGTTCTCCTCGTGTACCACAAGGGTAAGCTCGTCGGCCTTGCCCTTGGAGTCGTGCCGGAGCCCAATCCTCTAGGTATGGTTGCGGCAATGGGCGGAGCGCTAATCGCTTTGGTTGGGGTTTACCTATTGAGGAAAAAGTTGAGCTTTCCGGAGCTTGCGCTTGGTTCCGGGCTGGCGTTAGTCCTCTCCATAATCCTGCCGTTTTACTCCCTGACCGGGACGCTCCTCCTACCGAGGGTGGTGGCAACCCCGGTGGTTTCTCTCCTAAGTGCGCTGACCATCGAGGTCGGGAAGTACTATCTGGCGAAGAACAGGGACGGTCTATCTTTAGGCCTCGGCCTTGGCATCGGCCAGTTCGTTCTCCTGGCCATTGGGACGTTCGTTGCCACAAACTTCATCATGAAGCTCCCGGTTTCGTTCACAGGCAACGTTTTGCCGCTATTCCTTGAGGCAGTTATCTTCACGGTCTTCTACGCCCTGAGCACCGAGGTCTACTCAAAGAGGAGGGACTTGATGCCCTTTGCAGTTTTTACGGCATTTGAGTTCCTCTCCCTTTACTCCCTCGGTCTCGGGAGTGTATACGGTTCACTGACAATAGCTCTAGCGGGAGTGGCAGTAGCGTGGAAGCTCGGAGGTGAGTGAATGGAGTCACTCGATGCAAAGATGCTCGAACTCCTCGAAGGAAGTGTTGAACTGGCCCAGAAGGTCAGCGAATACGTAATAAAGAGTGGTGGAAAGAGGATAAGGCCGAGAATAGCCCTGGCCGTCTCAAAGGGTCTCGGCCTCGATGAGAAGGACACCCTCGACCTGGCCGCTTCGATAGAGCTCATCCACACGGCAAGTCTCATCCACGACGACATAGTAGACCTGGCCGAGAAGAGGAGGAACAACCCAACCGTTGTGATGCGCTGGGGGCCGGAGCTTGCCGTTCTGAGCGGCGACTTCCTCTTCATAAGGGCCCTCCGCGTTATAGCTTCCAAAAGGCTTGAGATGGTTGATTACGTTGCCAAAGTCGTTGAGGACATGGTGAAGGCGGAGATACTGCAAGAGGCAGTTAGGGGAACCGTCCACCTCGATGTTGAGACTTACTACAAAATCATCGACGGAAAGACGGGAAGGCTCTTCGGCGCTTCCTTTGCTCTCCCGGCATACTATCTTGAAAAACTCTTCTGGAGGGAGCTTGACAGGGCTGGGACGCTCGTGGGGAGGGCCTTCCAGATAGTTGACGACGTTTTGGACTACTTTCCAGGAACGGGGAAGGATCGCTTCAAGGACCTTTTGAACGGAAAAACGACGCTCCCGCTCATCCTCTACACGGAGAGGTACGGCTCGTCCCTCGTTGAGAAGGCGCTCAGAGAGCCTACTGAGGATAACCTCCTTGAGCTGTTTGAGAGGATGAAGAATGCAGGGGTCTTCAGGGAAGCCGTCGGGATCGCCAGGGATTTTGTAGATGAATCCCTGAGAAAAGTCTCGTCCCTTCCTTTTGAGTCTGAGGAGGTTGTCAAGCTTGTCTCGGGCTACTTTGAGAGGGTTTTTGCAAAGTTTGAAAACCTCTCGTCTTAGGCTATCATCTTTCACACTTTGTATACAATCGTCCAAAAAGGTTTCGCGTATAGACGAAAAAGCTTAAAAAGGTCCGTTAGACAAACCTAATGGATTTTTGGCTCATGCGGGGGGAAGGCAATGATAGGTCTTCTGGCGTCAATGGCTTACTTCATTCCGCTCATAGGTGGATTAATACTCTTCAGGTTAGACGAGAGAAAAGCCGATGCAGTGATGCTCGCATCCTTCATCTCGGCTTTAATTGCTCAGCTCAGCGTTGCCTACCTCTTTCTTACGGGGCATCTTGAGATGGTTCACATTCCCTACCTCACCACCGAGAGGCTCGGAGAGGCCTACGGGATAATAATCGACCCGATGAGCGTCCTAATCGGTACGGTTGTAGCCGTTGCGGGCTTCATATTCATGTTCTACGGCGTTGAATACATGAGCGAGAGGAACGTTGGCCATCCTGGTGGAAAGGGCAGGGGGCTTTTCTACGCTTGGATGACCCTCTTTGAGGGTGCGACACTTGGCTTCGTCTATTCTTCTACCTTCCTCGGCCTACTCATCTTCTTCGAGCTCATGGGGCTGGCGTGCTGGGGTGTTGTCAGCTACTACAACACGCCTGAGGCTAGGAGGGCCGGCTTCAAGGCCTTCATAATTCCGAACGTTGGGGCGATGATAGGGTTCTACACGGCCATAGGAATAGGCATAACCCAGCTCCACGACCTGAGCCTGTTCTCGCTCTCCCGCGTTGCCCCATCAATAAAGCCCTGGCTGTTCATTGCGCTCCTCTTCGCTGGGTACACCAAGAGCGCCCAGTTCCCGACCTACTCCTGGATTCCGGACGCTATGGAGGCCCCAACTCCAGCAAGCGCATTCCTCCACGGCGCGGCGATGGTAGAGATGGGCGTTTACCTCGTTGCGAGAGTCCTCCAGTTCATCGGCCCGCTCCCAATCTGGGTGTTCTACTTCATGGCCATCATGGTCTCCCTCACGCTGCTCATCCCTATACTCAACTATCCCGTCCAGAAGGACGCGAAGAGGCTTTTGGCATATTCAACGGTTGCAGAAGCTGGAATAATGTTTTCCGGCTTAACCTTCGCTGCCCTCGGCCTTGACATTGGGCTTAAGGCAGCGATGTTCCAGCTTACTACGCACGCGTTCATAAAGGGACTCGGTTTCCTCACCGCCGGAACCTTCACTTACTCACTCGGAACGCTCGATTTAAGAAAGATAAGCGGGTTGAAGGACCTCCTCCCCGTGAACGGCTTCTCATGGGCGGTGGCTCTGCTCGGCTTGGCGGGCCTTCCGCCGATGGGGATAGCCTTTAGCAAGGCCGAGCTTTTAACTGACTTGGTTGCGCTCAAAACTACCTCTCTGGCCTGGTTTCCGGTAATTATGGTTCTCACGGACTCGGCGGTGTTCCTCTGGGTTGGAATGGGGTGGATAGGAAGGAACGTCTTTGGGAAACCGAGCGTGGAAAAGGCTCCAACCCACTGGATAATCAACGCCTCACTGATAACGCTCATAATCCTGACGCTGGTCTCGGCGATCCTTGCCTACCCGCTTGTCGAGGAAATAACCTTCTATGGGGTGGGAGCATGATAGCGCTCACCAATGCCTCAGTCCTCTCACTGGCCCTAGCCTTCTTTGCCCTTGGTTCGGTTGCGCCCCTCTTCAAGTGGGACTTCAGAGTGAGCCTGCCTCCGGCCATAGTGGGGTCTCTCTTGACCCTCCTCGCCGGCGCCTACGGAATCTCCCGTGAAATCAAGGGGGAGATACTCTTCGGCCTCCTTAAAACGGGGGTCAAAGTAGAACCGCTGAACGGCTTTTTTATGGCCTTTCTTGGCCTTATCGGCCTTTTTGTCTCTCTTTATCTCCTCCACTACGATATGAAGCCGAGACACCTCACTTTTGCTATAGCCTACAATGGGACACTCGCCTCTGCCCTGCTCTTCCTCGCGACGGACAACCTTGAGAAGCTCGCCTTCTCCTACGAGCTGATGGCCGTTTTCACGCTCGCTCTATTCCTATCCACCGTTCCGAAGAGGGGCCGCGTAACGGCGAGAAACTACATCATCCTGACCCAAGTCTTCGGCATAATCCCCCTTCTGATGGCGACCAGCCTTGCTTACTCCGCGGTGGGTAGCCTCCATGGGCTTACCTTCGAAGCCCTAAGAGAAGGCCTTGACAGGCTTCCCGTTGGAGTCTGGCTCCTATACGCCCTTTACCTCCCCCCAGTCCTTGTGAGGTCAGGTGTATTCCCATTTCATACATGGATTCCACGGGTCTACCAGAGGCTTCCCTCCCCGCTCGTTCCAGTCTTCATTGCCCTTGAGGGAACTGGCGTTTATCTCTCGTTGAGGGTGTTCTTCGAAACACTCCCCAACTCCCCGGTGGTAGGCTATGTCATAGCGTTCCTGGGGACAATTTCAGTATTTGCCACCCTCTACTCCTTCAAGGAAATCCGTCTAAAGACCAAGTTCGCCTACCACAGCGTTATGGACGTTGGGGTGTCATATTTCGCCCTTGGCTCGGCCATCGTTCTGGGTGGAGAACTCGGCACGGTAGCCCTGGTTGGTACCATCCTGCACACCCTCTATCAGACCCTCTACAAGAGCGCCATCTTCTTCGGTCTGGGCGCGATAGAGCACTACGGCGAGGAGCCTAACATCTGCTCCCTCAGGAAGCTCCTCAAGGGTCACGTTATAACCCTCCTGATTTCTCTCTCCGCTTTTTCAATGGCCGGAGTCCCGCCTCTGGCGGCCTTCATAAGCAAGTGGCTGATCTACGAGGCATCGTTTGGAACGACCAACGCCCACCTCTGGATAATGGGTATTACAGTGGCTTTCCTCGGCCTCTTCCCGTTGGCATCGATCCTTCAGGTCAGGCGCATCAACAGGCTCCTCTGCAAGAGGGAGGTTGAGAGGGAGGAGGTACCGCTTTACATACGTTCCGTGACCGGTGTCGTTGCCCTTCTTGGATTTCTGGTGGCGGTATTCCCCCTGCTCGTCTTCCCGTGGCTCCAGCATATAGTCAAAGAGCTTACTGGCTTTGAAATTGAAAGCCTGTCAAAAACCTTCTTTGTCAGTCCGAGTGTGACCATTGCCGTTGCCCTGCTGTTAATTTCCACATACGCAGGCTGGAGAATGGGCAGGATGCCCACGGACAGGGCCAGCGAACTCCTTCTCATCTTCTACAACGTGGGTGACATCCTTCGCTTCACGGCGAATTTCTTCCTGAATAGGGGTAAGAGGGCCTACCTCAACTACGTTCTGCCCTTCATAAAGGTTGTTCCAAAGCACGAGCTTCCGCTCATCAAGGACTACGGCGATGCCCTCGATTATCCGGTTAGGCACCTCGATGAAGCTATGTTCATCCCCTTGATAAGGCTCTTTGAGAAACTCGCCGGGTGGAGCGGCGAGAGAAACCTTGATATGAACGCTCTGATAAGTGGGTTTGCGATAGCTTTGGCCCTGTTGATAGTCCTCCTGGGGGTGGTATCGTGAACATTGTTGGTGTTTTCCAGGAAGTGCTCTACTTCGCGGCGGTCATCTACACGCTAGCCTTCGTCCTCTACGGGATAAGGGCGATAAAGGGACCGACTACGGCTGACATTATTCTCGCCGTGGACTGCCTCTCTTTTGACATGGCCGCTTTCATGGTCGTTCTTGGAATATACTTCAAGTCCATCATGCTCGCGAGCGGCGCGATAATCCTTGCCCTCTGGGCCTTCATGCTGGATATCTACTACACCAAGTACGTCCTTTACGGGGAGGTAGAGGTATGATAGACCAAATCATCTTCGTCATCGGCTCAATCGCGATACTCATCGGGGCGATCTACGACCTCATAGCCGCTATAGGAATGCTCCGCTTCGTAGACTTCTACATGAGAACCCACGCGGCCACCGTTGGGACGATAGGTGGAGCGGCTCTGCCAGTCTTTGGAGCTGGATTGGTTGCCCTTGTCTATCACCCCCTCGGCGGGCAGAGGTTTTTCATGGCGGGAATAGCCTTCACCGTTGGTGTCCTTATCCTGATCATAGCACCAACTGGGTCGCACTCACTCGTCTCGGCTGTTTACTTCGGAAAGATAGGTAAGAAGCCGAAGCTCGTGGTTGATCACCTTGAGGAGGACCTTCCGAAGAGGAGCGACGTTGCAGAGCTGGTGAGGGAGCACGAGGAGGTTCCCGGCGAGGAGGAAGAGTCAAAGTTCACCTTCAGGAGGGTGTGAAATGCAGGAGTTCCATCTCATAATCCTGGCGATCGTCGTTTCCTTCGGCTTCGTCTTCAGCTATCTGGCCATGAAGGAGCACGATCTGCTTAAAGCCTTAGCTCTGAGCTCCGTGCAGTCAACCTTCTTCGCCCTCGGCTTCTACATCCTGGCCGCTCCCGACATAGTCCTTGCCTACCTTGCAATAGCTGTTGGAGCCTACACGGCCCTTGTCATACTCGCGATAAGCAAGACCGAGAGATACGAGGTGGGAGAATGAAGCGAGACGTTTACGTTGCGGTTTCCTTCCTGCTGGCGTTCCTTGTAATCTCGTACGCGGTAACGGTAAAGGACGTCCTCGGGATAGCCCAGAACCCGCTCCGCCCCCTCGGCGAGTTCTACCTGAGTCACGCCTTCGCCCGCGAGGGCCTGACGAGCCACAGCCCAGAGGTGGTAACCGCTATAGTATGGAACTACCGTGGGTTCGATACCCTCTTTGAGACCTTCGTTTTTTTCTTGGCTATCATGGGTGCTTTGAGCGTGCTTAGGCTTACCAAGGAGCAGGAGAAGGGGGTGCATGACCTCGAGGCGAGGGAACCCCACAGGCAGATGGATTTGATAGTCAGGGCAACGGTAAAGCTCGTCGTTATAATGATCGTCTCAATTTCGGCTTCGATAGCCCTACACGGCCATCTGACACCCGGCGGAGGCTTTCAGGGAGGCTCGGCCATGGCAGTGGCTTCACTTCTCCTCTTTGCGGCCTTCAGCAAGTTCACCCTGGAGAGGAAGGGTCTAACGTTGAAGCACACCGTCTCAGCCTACGCCCTCGGCCTGGCGCTCATCCTGGCGACCGTCCTCGCCCCGGTTTTCCTCTACGGCGGAAAAGTCCTCCAGATAAACCTCCTCCCTGGAGAGACCGGCCTCTTCAACCTCGACGTTGGCGAGTACACCGCGGTTACCTTTGGTTTTCTGACGGTGTTCTTAGTCCTTGGGGTCTCCGAGTGGATATTCAAGAGCGTCCTCAGGAGGGAGGTCCAGTGATAGCAAGCTTCTTTATCTTATACATCACAATAACGCTCTTCGCAATGACTTTCCTGGGAATATACGGTGTTGCAACCCGTTCCAACCTCATCAAGAAGATAATCATGCTCAATGTGATGGGCGAT
The DNA here is from genome assembly GCF_012027595.1 of Thermococcus sp. Bubb.Bath. Taxonomy (NCBI): domain Archaea; kingdom Methanobacteriati; phylum Methanobacteriota; class Thermococci; order Thermococcales; family Thermococcaceae; genus Thermococcus; species Thermococcus sp. Bubb.Bath. The sequence goes on from NZ_SNUR01000001.1 coordinate 151,593, forward strand.
GCGATAAACATGCTCTTCATCCTCATCGGCTACCGCCTCGTTTACCCCGTCTTCCCGCCGATATACGAGAAGCACCTGACGGTCGAGGAGTTCCTGAGCAGGGCCGTTGATCCAGTTCCTCAAGCCTTAGTGCTAACTGCCGTCGTCATTGGAATGGCCATGAACATACTCCTGACGACGTATGCAATCCAGTTCTACCGCCTCCACGGAACCGTCGACGCCCGCGACATGGCCGAAATAATGAGGGAGGAGAGAGAATGAAGGTTAGGTTCTCTCCAGGGACGTTCCTGATAGCGCTCGCCGTTTACCTGTTCTACACAGGCTCGGTCAGTGAGTACGACCTGATAACCGGAAGTATCGTCGCACTCATAATCTCCCTCATAGTCGGCCACTGGCTCATAGAGAACGACCTTAAGTTCTTCTCGCCGAAAAGGTGGTTCTATGCGATCATCTACGGCCTTAGGTACTTCCTGATAGAAGAGACGAAAACACACATCGACGTTGCCAAGAGGGTCTTCACCCTGAAGACCAACCCGGGAATCGTTAGAATCCCCCTCGAAGTCGAGAACGACTACGGAAAGGTTCTCGTGGCCAACTCGATAACCAACACCCCCGGAACTGTTGTCGTTGACATCAGCGACGACGGAAAGTGGCTTTACGTCCACTGGATTGACGTGAGCACGCTCGATGAGAAGGAGATCAAGGAGAACGTTGTCGTTTACTTTGAGGACTACGCGAAGAAAATATTCGACTGAGGTGAGAGTATGGAGGTTGGAATAGTCCCTGTAATACCGCTCAGCTTTGCGTTCTTCCTCCCCTTTATAGACTTCGCAACTGGAAAGAACAGAAAAGTCGTGATAGCCTACGTCCTAACCTCCCAAACGGTGGCTCTCCTCGCTGGAATCGAGCTCTTCAGGATGGCCTACTCATCAAATGGGCCCCTAGTTTACGCTTTCGGGAACTGGATAGCGCCGATAGGCATCGTCTTTGAGGTTGACAGGCTCTCCGCGACGCTGGTTTTGACCGCGACCTTCGGCTTTCTGATGGCTGGAATATACTCAGTTAGATTCATTAGAGAGCACGGTCTGGAGTTCTTCTACACCTTCCTCCTCGGCCTTGAGGCCGGAACTCTGGGGGCTTTCATGACGGGCGATGCCTTCAACCTCTTCGTCATGCTTGAGGTTCTCGGCGCTTCTGCCTACGCTATAGTCGGCTTCTACAGGAACAGGAGCGAGAGCATCGAGGGTGCCTTCAAGTACGGGATAAGCGGTGCCGTGGCGACGAGCCTGTACTTTCTGGCGCTCGGCTTCCTCTACGCCTCCTTCGGGACGGTTAACATGGCCGATTTAAGCGCCAAGTTCCATGGCATAAGCTTCCCTGTCACGGTGAAGGTATTCGGAGATCCAACTTTAGCCCTCGGAATCTTTTTTGCCCTGACCATAGCGATGGTCCTCGTCAAGAGCGCCATCTTCCCGGGCCACTACTGGCTTCCAGATGCCTACCAAGGTGCCCCAATACCCGTCGGCGCTGTCCTCAGCGGCTTCGTTGAGGTCGTTGGGATATACGCCCTCATGAGGTTCCTCTATACCATATTCCAGGGTGTCTCCTTCTCCTACTGGCTTTCGCTGGTCTTTTTCACGCTCGGAACCGCGACGGCCTTCCTCGGCTCGCTGATGATGCTGGTTCAGAAAGATGTCAAGAGGATCATAGCATACTCGACGATACTCCACATGGGCTACCTCTTCATGACCCTCGGCGTTGGGACGGAGCTGGCGGTTTTGGCCATAAACTTCCACATAGTGAACCACGCCATAGCCAAGATGCTCCTCTTCTTCACGGTTGGGGCCTTCATCTACACGACCGGGAAGACTAAGATAGACGAGTTAGCCGGCGTCGGAAAGAGCATGCCTGTAACGACCTTCCTCTTTGGTCTGGCAACCCTAAACCTCGTTGGAGTCCCGCCGCTCAGCGTCTTCTTCAGCAAGATGCTTATCTTTGACGCCCTGATGCAGAAGAGCGTCTGGCTTGCTTCAGTTGTCATAATCACGAGCGCTATAGCGGCCTGGGCCTACTTTAAGCTCTTCATAAACCTCTGGCGCGGAAAGCCTAGCGAGGGGCACGGACACGGGGATCACGAAGAGCGCGAGGAACACGCTAATGACGTTCACGAAATAAAAGAGGACTGGACGCTCACATCCGTGAACATCGTCTTAGCTCTCCTTGTAATACTCCTCGGCATCCTCGCTCCGGTGCTGATAGACAGTTATTTCCACCAGGCGGCGGTTCAGGTGATGGACTATCATGCCTACATAGGGGCCGTGAAGAAGCTGGCAGAGGCAGTTCTGGCAGGTGCGTGAGCTTTTCTCTTGTTTTTTCCAAATTTACCGGCCCTTGTAGCATAGAAATGGGAGAGATTGAAAAAGGAGGATCAGGTAAAGTACAGAACTGCCAAAGTAAGGACGTAGAGGAGCATCACGCTTCTAAAGACGCTCCAGCCGAGCATTTTGATGTCTTCTATTTTCGAGACGTAGTTCTCCTCCCTGAGGTTCTTCACAAGTCTAACCGTCGGCTCGATGAGGGTTATAATCAAATAAGGATTATACGCCAGAACCCCGAAGATTGGGAGCCATGCCATCAGAGGGTACTTCTTCGGGAACTTCCTGAAGGCCAGCCTTGTTTCGACGTAGGCCGCTCCGATCGCCTCGTAATAGGCCAGAACCAGCCAGAAAATGAAGACCTTGTCGCTGAAGGGCTTCCCTGAGACGGCCGGGGCGAAAAGGGCTGGAACTGCCGGCAGAAGGTTTCCAAGGGCGTAGGTGACCGGGTGCTTCCAGCCTTTAGCTCGTGAGAAAGCGAAGTGAAGGGCAAAGAGAACAATGACTACCGCCGGAGGCATGAAGAGCGGGTTATCAAGTGCTGGCCTGAAAACATCGGTGCCGAACCAGTAAAATGCAGGAAGAATGTACGCCAAAGTGTTTAGGCCGAGGCTCAGGGCCATCCCGCCCATTTTCCAGGCGCGGTAGGAGTCGAAGGCGAAATCGAAGGTGAAGAACGTCACCAGTGCAACGATAAGCCCAATAAGCCAGCCCTGCCAATCTGCGTGGGCTAGGATTAAACCCCCTGCCATCGAGAGGATAATAGTCCCGCCTGCACCAGGTTCTCTTGGAACCCTGAAGACCTTCATCTCAGCGCCTCCTTCAGTGTTTTAACCGCAGGAGTTAGAGAATAGAACCTAAAAACCTTTGCTGGACAAAAATGGGGACAAAGATAGAAGAGAAGAAAAGCTGGAATCAGGCAAAGATAACGCTCCTGTCCTTGAGGGAGCGGTTGAGCAGGTCGGCGTGCTCGAGGGTGACCTGATACTCGGCGATCTTCTCGAGCTTGATCTCCTCGCCGTCGAGGAGTATCTTGTTGACGTATACCTCGCCCTCGTCAAAGCCGACGGTGTAGACGAAGAGGTCCTTCTTGCCGAGGTACTCCCTGATCTTCTCGTCCTTGAGGGCCTCGGCGAGTCCTCCAGCCGCGAATATCCTGACGTGGAAGACGAAGGCTCCCGGAACGTCCCCCTCGGCTAACTGCCTGAGGGTCTCGACGAATATCTTCTTGGTCTCCTCTATCGGAGTCTCACCGCCGAACTGAAGGACCGTAACCTGCGGAGCGAACTCCTTGACGCGCTTGGCGATGTCTGCCTCCTTGCCGGCCTCGGCTAGGAAGTGGTAGGTCACTCCTCCGCTGAGGGTTATGTATGTTGCCTCGGTTGCAGTGGCTATGCTGGAGCATATTATGTTCCTGCTGGCAACCACCGCCACCTTGTTGAGTCCAAGGTCTGCGAGGGCCTTTCCGACCAGCCTTCCGGTGAGGGCCCTAAGGTAGATCTCCTCCTCAAAGGTTGTCTTCGCCATTCAAACCACCTCCTTTACCCAACTTTGTGGGTTTGTTCTCAATTTTGTATAAGTGATGTTCTGTAATATAACCTTTTTGGTTTTCCTAATGAACTTTTGTCAGCCGAATTAATTATCCCTTTGTCATAATGTCAAACAAACTCGAATATTGGTCCGAAAAACCGAATGAATGACATCTAAATCCTGCTGAAAACGACATTGTGGCACTACTCAGAGATGGCGAGCGCTGTTGGATTCCATCAGAGTCAACTGCGACGGAGGGGAACAGCTGTAAAAAAGACAAAGATCGCAAAGAGGAAAGCTATGAGCTCCCATCAGGAGCCCCACTGGACGAGCTTTCTAACGGCTTCCCTAAGCTTCTTCTCGTCCTCTTCGGTCGGGTAGCCCTTGCTCTCCACGGTCGCAACGTGGTCGAACTTGCTTCTCGTTATGAGCGTCTCGATCTTCCTTCCGGCCACCCCGCCCCATCCGAAGGCTCCGACGATGAGGGCGGGCTTCTCGTAGTTGGCCTTATCCACTATCTCGTAGAGGGTGTAGCGGATCCTCGGATGTATCTCTGCCTCATACGTGGAGGCACCGATTACTATGGCTTCGCTGTCCGGAACCTCACCGAGGATGTCGCTCACTGCAGGAGCTTCTTTGTCCGTGAAGCAATAAACTACAGGTTTCTTTCCGTGCTTCCTTAGCTCGTCAAGGACGATTTCCATCCTCCTCTCGACGAAGCCATACATAGAGTCGTAGATGACGAGAACCTTGTCCTTTTCCGGAACCCCAGCGCCAACTGCCTCGTAGTACTCGAATATCCTCTTCGGGTTCTTGCACCAGGCCAGACCGTGGCCGGGTAGTATCATTTTAGCTTCCTCGACTATTCCAAGCTCCTTGAGCTTCTTGATGTTCTGGACTATGTACTTGTGGTAGTGGCCGATGACGGTGACGATGTACTTGGTTACGTGCGGAAGGTACTTCTTTACGACCTCCTCATCACTGTCGTCGATGGTCTCAGGAATGGAATAGCCGCCGCCGGCATCGCAGGAGAATATCAGCCTGTCCTCCACCACGTAGGTTATCATCGTATCCGGCCAGTGGAGCCAGGGGACGGCTATGAAGCGGAAGGTCTTTTCACCTATCTTGAGCTCTTCTCCGTCTTTGACGACCCTGAAGTTCTCGACGACTTTATCGCCGTAGAACCCCTGGAGGAGGTTCTTCGCGAACTGCGTGCCTATTATCTGAGCTCTGTAACCGTTCTCCTCCAGAACCTTCGGCAGGGCGCCGCTGTGGTCTGGCTCAGTATGGTGCACGATTATGTGGGTTATCCCCTCCGGGTCGACAAGTTTCTTCAGACCCTCCATGAAAAGGTCTGTGTACTCCTCCTTGCTTCCATCGAAGAGAACCACCGCGTCCTTCAGCTTCATGAGGTATGCGTTGTAGGTTATCCCCTCAGGAATCTCCCACGCGGCCTCGAAGGATCTTATTCTGTCGTCGTCAACCCTGATGATGTACAGCTCCGGGTCGGTGCAGAGCTTCTCAACTCGAACTCCGGGCATTTTCCGTCACCCTAAGATGAGTTCAAAAATCGAAATATAAAAGGCTTTTCATTCTTTACTGCTGAGACACTAAAATGGATGCATGCTTCTGGCTTTTTGGTCATATTGTCATGTAACTCTGTGAACTTCACTGCACTTATATTCTCAGTCCGATTTCTAGGTGACTTTCTTTATTCCCCATCTATACCAGAAGAGTTAAGTACGGGGAAGGGAGGAGTTCACCCTTCCTTTGTGAACCCGAAAACCTCCTCCAGATCCGGAAGCTCGCCTATTGGGTAGACCTTGAAGAAGACCACCTTCCCCTCTTCATCAACCAGGACATTGGCTCTCTCCGAGAAGCCGCCCTCTTCCCTGAAGAGACCGTAGAGCTTTGCAACCTTACCGTGCGGCCAGAAGTCGCTCAGAATTCTCAGCTTCTTCAGCCCCATGTGCTCGGCCCACGCCTTCTTTGTGGGAACTGAATCAACGCTAATCCCGACGGGAACGACGTTCAGTTTCTCAAAGCGCTCGTAGTTCTCGTCAAGGGCCTTCATCTGCTTTTCGCAGACGGAAGTCCAGGCAAGAGGGTGGAAGGACAGGAGGACTTTCTTACCCCTGAAGTCGCTGAGCCTAAAATCTTCACCGTTCTGATCCTTAAGGAGGAAATCCGGAGCTTTTTCACCAACTTTCACACGATCACGCTCCAAATTGGTTTTTAATTGTTGGAACAAAGCAGGAAAAAGAAAAAATCACTCGAGGCCTTTCAGAGCTTTTTCTCCTCGAAGAACTTCTTCACCAGCTCGGGCTTCGGCTCGCGCTTCCAGAGCGGCGTTTTGTCCCGCTTGTAAGCCGGAACCTGCTCTTCGAAACTGGGCTTCTCGTGGATGTAGAATATTCCGAGCGGGAGCGGGTCACTCTCCAAGGCCCTCCTGAAGGCGGCCTCCCTGTCGTGGGGGTCGTGGTCGTCCATCCAGTAGGTGTGCTCCTTATACCACGCGTATGTGTTCACCTTGTTGAAGCTCACACAGGGATGGAGGATGTCCACTATGGCCAGGCCCTTGTGCCTGATGGCCTTCTTGATTATCTCCACGCTCTCCTTGAAGTAGCCCATGAATGTCCTCGCGACGAAGGAAGCGTCCAGGGCAACTCCGAGGGCAACAGGGTTGAAGGGCTCTTCAAAAACTCCCCACGGCTGGGTCGGGGTCTTCATGCCTTTCATCGTCGTCGGCGAGGCCTGTCCTTTCGTCAATCCATAGACCTGGTTGTCGTGGATGAGGACGGTTATGTCAGGATTCCTCCTTATTGCGTGGAGCAGGTGGTTTCCACCCTCTGCATACATGTCGCCGTCTCCGCCCTCCGCTATCACAGTAAGCTCGGGGTTGGAGGCCTTAACCCCCGTCGCTATCGGTATCGAGCGCCCGTGGAGAGTGTGGTAGCCGTTGGCGTTGATGTAGTGCGGCATCTTTGCGGCCTGACCGATACCGCTGACGATGGCCACTTCGCTCGGCTTCAGCCCAAGTTCAGCCAGAGTGGAGATTAGTATGTTCCTTATGCCGAAGTTTCCACACCCAGGGCACCACGCTATTTCAGCACTTCCTGGCCTCTTTGGCTCGAAGAGCTCTCTTCCAGTGGGAAGCTGAACGTTCATTCTACCACCCCCTTGAGGCCCTCAAGAACCTCTTCAACCGAGAACGGCCTCCCGTCGTACTTCAGAATCTTATGATGCACCTCTATGCCAAGCTCTTTCTTTAGCAGCTCCGCGAACTGGCCGGTGATATTGCTCTCCACATCGATGAGAACCTTGCCCTCGAAGAACTCCTTTACCTCTGGGTTGAGCGGATAGACCCAGCTGAAGTGGAGCAGAGCAACGTCCTCCCTTCCGAGCTTTTCAAGGGCCTCCTCAACGACGTGAAGCGTTGAACCCCAGGCTATGGCGAGGTATTTTGCATTCTCCTTGCCGATAAGCTTCGGCAGATGCGCGTTCTTCTTTATAGTCTCGAGCTTCTTGATAGCCCTCTTCTCCTGCATCTTTATCGTGAGTTCGGCGTCCTCGGTTATGTCTCCCCACTCGTCGTGCTCGTTTCCGTTCGCTACCACAACCTCTTCGCCGTAGCCAGGGACTGCCCTTGGGGAGATTCCGTCCTCGGTGAGCTCGTATCTCCGATAGCCGGGCTCCGCTTCTACGATATGGCGCTCGAACTTGACCTTCTCCACATCCGGAGCCGGAAGGTTGTAGTAGGTATCAACGAAGTATTGATCAGTGAGGATTATCACGGGAACCTGATATTTGTCGGCTAAGTTGAAGGCCTCTGAAGTAAGGTAGAACGCCTCCTCAAGGCTTCCGGGTGCGAGGATTATCCTTGGGAAGTCGCCGTGGCCCGCGTAGAGCACAAGGTTTAGGTCACCCTGCATCGTCCTCGTCGGCAAACCAGTGGCCGGTCCCGGTCTCTGGGCGAGGTGAACTACCACGGGGTTCTCGGCCATTCCCGCCAGACTCAGCGCCTCGCTCATGAGGGCGAATCCTCCTCCTGATGTGCTCACCATCGCCCTAGCCCCAGCGTACCATGCCCCAAGCGCCATATTTATAGCAGAAATCTCGTCCCCGACCTGCTCGACGACTATCTCGAAGTCCTCCGCGTGCTGTGCCGCGAATGTCGAGACTCCCGTTGATGGGCTCATGGGATAGAAGCTCAGAAAGTTCATACCTCCAGCGAAGGCGCCTATTCCCACCGCTTCCGTGCCGGTTAGAAGAACCTCCTCCCTGACTTTTTCGTCCTTTTGGACTTCAATCCCTATCGTTCCATCCTCGCAGAGCTTGACGCCGAGGTCGTAGCCATTTCTTGCCGCTTCGATGTTCTTCTCCACAACGTTCTCTCCCTTACTTCCAAAGCGCTTCCTTATGTACTCTTTAACGGCCTCAAAGTCGCCGTGGAAGAGGCCGACTATAAGACCAGCGGCCGTCGTGTTGAGGTAGAGCTGGCTCCCGACTTCCATGGCCATCTTGGTGAGCGGGACTTCAACGAGGTTTACTTTGTCCAAAAAGTCCTCCTCGACGTTTTCCTTCTCCCCGAGGACGACAGTGTTCTCGCCGAGCCTGTCTTTGACCCAGCTTAAGGTGCCCTTCTTAAAGGGCACGAGGATGTCTATCCTCTTCACGAAGGCTCTGACGCGCCTCGAAGAAACGCGTATCTCCGTGGTGTTTATTCCGCCCCTGACGCGGGACATGTACTCCTTGTTAGCGTAGACGTGGTAGCCGGACTTCTTGAGGGCGTAGGTGAGTATTGCCTCCACCGTCTGAACGCCCTGCCCGGCGGCTCCACCGAGGACTATGGAAACATCTTCCCTGAATTCACTCACGTCTCACCACCACCGGAGCGGTTTTCTTCTCTTTTACGAGACTAAGGGTCCCTTCTATGAGCCCGAGCACAGAACGAAAACTCCTCCAAACTCTCTTCAGGCCAAATCTGTTCATTCTTAACCACCGATATGTAATTCTGCGCAAAACTATATAAAGATTTCCAACCAAAGCGGTTGGGGAATTAGAATGAAACGGTATCAAAACAAAACATCCATAGGGATCTTTGCAGGCGGCTGCTTCTGGTGCATGGAGGAAGCCTTTGAGAGACTTCCCGGAGTGATTGAAGCAATATCTGGCTACACCGGGGGCTGGATGGAGAATCCTGCCTACGAACTCGTCTCAACGGGTGAGACCGGCCACAGGGAAGCGGTTAAGGTAATCTACGATCCGACCAAAATCTCCTACGAGCGTCTCTTGGAGGTCTTCTGGAGGAACATAGACCCAACAGATCCGGGCGGCCAGTTCGCCGACAGAGGCGAGCAGTACAAGACTGCCATCTTCTACCTGGACGAAGAACAGAGGGAACTCGCGGAGGAATCGAAGAGGAGGCTTGAGCTTTCGGGAATATTCGATGGGCAGATAGTAACCGAAATACTGCCCGCGAAGGAGTTCTACCCAGCCGAGGAGTACCATCAGGGCTACTACTTCCGCTTCGAGACGAACTACAAGCACTACAAGCTCTACTCCGGAAGGCTCGGATTCATAAAGTCAGTGTGGGAGAAGAACAAATACTTCCGTCTCTTCCCTGAGAGGGAGCGCTACTGGTTAGGTTACGTTAAGCCGAGCGGTGCAGAGCTTAGACTCCTGCTAACTCCTCTCCAGTACAGGGTCACACAGCTTGGGGACACGGAAGAGCCTTTCCACAACGAGTACTGGGACAACCACGATGATGGAATATACGTCGATGTGGTCTCGGGCGAGCCGCTCTTCAGTTCCCTCGACAAGTACGACTCCAGCACCGGCTGGCCGAGCTTCACGAAGCCTCTGGAAGAGTGGGCCGTTATTGAGGCCGAAGACTGCGAGGGCTTCCTCTGCGGTCGGGAAGTCAGAAGCCGCTTCGCAGATTCCCACCTTGGACACGTCTTCGACGAGCCCACACCAACGGGAAGGAGATACTGCATAAACTCCGCGGCACTCCGCTTTATTCAGAGGAAGGAGCTTGGGAGGTACGGCTACATAGCCTACGAGGATATTTTCAGGTAGCCCCCGAACGAGAGACGGATGGCCCGCCGAGAAAATGGTTCAGGCCTTGTTGTACCTTGCAAAGAAGCCGTAGAATATCAGCGTTGCCACTACGTAAAGAGTGGCAGTCGTGTAGAACGGGTAGCTGAGCGAGACTGAGAAGAGAACTCCGCCGATGTAGTTTCCAGCGCCGCGCATGAAGGTCGAGAAGGCCCTCCTTATCCCAGCGGCGGTAGCTTTCTCCTCCGTGGTGAAGAAGCCCATCATGAAGGAGTCGTTTATCGGCCAGACGATGTTCATTAGAATGGAGCGGACGATGTAGAGGAAGGCCGCTATGAGGAAGACGTCAATTAGCGGGAAGGTTGCGAAGAGCAGGGCTGCAACGAGCTGGAAGGAAGTAATGACGTTCACAGGGCCGATTTTCTCCACCAGTTTTGGAAGGCCAAAGGAGCCGAGACCCATAACCAGCTGCTGGAAGAAGAAGACGCCGCTTATGGCCGCTAAGGTCTGGCCAAAACGGAGGTTGAAGTAGAGGCTCATGTATGGGATTGTTATACCTGCGCCAAGTCCGATGAGGGCGCTTGGCAGGGAGAACTTTAGGATCTTTATTACAAGCTCTCTGTTCCAGTTTATCCTCGGGTTCTTCACTGGCACGTCCCGAATAACGAGCAGTGCCGGAATTACAATGGCGAACTGGAGGAGTGCGAGCGAGATAACCAGACGGTAGGCTATTTCGGGGGTAAGCCCGAAGGTTTCGGTCAGAAAGTCCGGAGCGAAGCCCGCAATCAGGACTCCCACCGCGTTGAATATCGTCCCGAGGCCGAAGCTGATCGAGAATGCGTGGTGCCTCAGCTTTCCCTCAACCTCTTCGCTCAGCAGTGCCGAGAAGTTCGGCTGTCGTATTCCCATGTTCACCCCAACGAGAAGAAACCCTGTCAGAAGGAGGTAGTGGGTGAGGGCCAGAACCTGGAAGAGCCTGCCCAAGAGGCCGAGAACCGCCCCAATAAGGAGGGTCTTTCTGTAACCGAGCATGAGCGAGAGCTGGCCGGCAAGCAGGAAGAAGAGCCCGCCGGTGAGGGTCTGAACCGAGAAGAACAGCCCCATGGAGTCCATACCGTAGCCGAGGGCGCGGAGGTAAAAGGGCATTATGAATATCGAGAACTGAAGGAAGAGCTGACCCACTGCATTGGCCGCTATAAGTATCTTCGCGTCCCTTCCGTAACCGCTGAGCATGGGTTAAGTTCCTATTAACACGTTTATAAGATTATCGAAACGGTTCTCCCAAGCTGTGGTTGAATAGGGGCTGAAGCTTAGAAGGGGACAAAAAAAGTTGGTATCCTCAAGCCCTGTAAAGCTCTCCCTTCAGCTCTTTCTCTATGGAAAGCGCCCTTCTAATGTCTCCGATGACCACAACCCCGATCGTCTTCCATCCTGGAAGAACGTCCTGGTATGCTCATCAAGCCACTCACCCTCTCCCTTTGTCTTTCCGATGATTGCAATCGGCAGGTTGCCAAACTTGAAGGGGGAGGAGCGGAGTTCGAATGGGTAGCGGTCCTCTTTCCCCCTGAGAATGTTTGCGAGAACCCTTGCGTGGCCAGCGGCCCCCTTCGCCGTACCGCAGATAATCCCGCTGTATTCGGCACAGTCTCCGATGGCGTAGACGCCCCCCCGCGGATGTCCTAAAATGGTCATCTATTAGAATCCCTCTCCCTGTGTGTATGCCACTCCTCCTAACTATCTCGACGTTTGGGACTATTCCAATGGCACAAATCTTTACTTTCCCCTCAACGTAGTCCCTGCTCGTGTGAACACCGTTCTCATCGGCTTTTGGGAGTTCGACGTTGAGGTGGAACTCAACGCCGGTTTCCTCAAGCTTTTCCCTTATCAGCTTGCTGAGCTCTTCGTCGAGGCCAAGAAAGGTCTCCCGCCTGTGTATTAGCTTGACGCCGTAGCCTGCCTTTGCGAGGTTTCCGGCCAGTTCAAGGCCGATGAATCCGCCTCCAACAATTAAGGCTTCTCCGTGCTCCTCAAGCAGGGCCTTTATCCCCTCTGCATCTTCAATGCTCCGGAGTGTTAGTAGGTGTTTCCCACCCTCCATCGTCGGCTCCCTCGCTCTCGCCCCTGTGGCTATAACGAGGATATCATACGGATATTCGCCCTTGTCTGTGACGAGAACCTTTCTCGCCCTGTCTATCAGTTTAGCCTCTTCGCCAAGCTTCAGCTCTATCTCATTCCGCTCGTACCAATCGAGGGGGTAAGTGAAGAGCTTTTCATTCTCAATCAGACCCGCTATGTAGTGGCTCAGCATTGGCTTTGAGTAGAATAGAACCTCTTCCCTCTCGATAATGGTTACCTGATGCTCTTTAGACAGCTCCTTGGCGAGTTCAACCCCTCCGGGGCCGTTTCCGATGATAACGATTCTCATAACGTACACCAAAAGAAGTTCTCGACGGTGTATTTAAGGGGTTTGAAAACCTAAGGTTTGGAACACCGCGTCCCGCAAATGATGTACGTGTTGTTTCCAACAGAAAACGGTGTTAACTATGCCGCTTCCTCCCGTTGCCTCCCCCTACGATAAACTTGAAGTTGAAAGCGCTGAAGAGGCCGTTGGACTCGTTAGGGAGGCCCTCCCACTATTCGGGCCAGAAGAACCCATAATACAGCCGGACGGCGTTGACGTCCCGGTTCTCTACCTGGATTTCGCCGTTGACCGGATGCACTACGATCCCGAGAAAGGAACTCCTCTGCCGAAGGGCTGTCCGAGGGGTTCGAGGCATACGGGCACTGAGGGAATCGAGGGAAGGGCCGAAGAAATTCTGAGGGATGCCCAGGTTCTCCCGGCCGCCGAGTTCAGGGAGCCCAGCCTCCTTTGGGGTCTTCCTCATCTTTGCAGGAACAGCTTACTACGCGCTCACCAAGAGGAGGCTCATCATCGAGCACAGGAAGGGAAGCCCAGGAATCGTGGTGAAGCCGGAAAGGCCTTACATAACAGTCTTTGGTCCGGTTTATCCGATGACGATTCACCACGCCTTCACGATAGCAGGAACCATCTTAGCACTCATCCACTTTGCCACCTGCACCGACTACTCTACCTTAGCTGGGAAAGCCGGCCTCGGAATGGCGATAGTCCTGATCCTGATGAACATAAGCGGCTTTTACGGGCGATACGTCCACGTTAAGCTTGAGATGGCCGCGAGAAAAAAGCAGAGCGAGAGGCTCAAACGCTTCACGGTTCTGCTGAGAAAGTGGAAGCTCTTCCACGTCGCCCTGGCCGGGTCCTTCCTGATTCTCCTGGGGATTCACCTCGCGGTGGTCGGGGACTGAGCACGGGTTTTGGCTTTTCTTCTCGTCTCCTTTTTTCTATAACGAAGACAGGAAATTTTAGAAAACCTTATATCTAAGTTCGAACCTAAATATAAACCGGAGGGATAATATGGCCGTGAAAATGGGCATCAAGTTCTTTGACGAGAACATCCTCAAGGACGGGTTCCCGGAGGGATTCACGGTTCTTGTGGCGGGAGAACCCGGTGCAGGGAAGACAATATTTGGCTCCACGTTCCTCTACAACGGCATGGAGCAGTTCGGGGAGAAAGCAGTCTATGTTTCTCTGGCCGAGACAAAGGAGGACTTCTACGAGGAGATGAAGGGCCTCGGAATGGACTTTGAGAAGTACGAGAAGGAGGGCCTGTTCAAGTTCATAGACCTCGTGACCGTGACTCCGGAGACAGTGGAGAAGGAAATAGAGCTCATGATGAGTGAAATCCTCACCTTCCAGCCCAGGAGGATAGTCATAGACTCGATAACGGCCTTTGCCCAGCTCCTTGGGCTGAAAAAGACGAGAGCATTTCTCCACACAACTCTTGGGAGATTCATAAAGGCTTTTGGCGCGGTGGCTTTCCTCATAGCTGAGAAACCCCTCGGAAAGGAAGAGATAGGCTTCGGTGTAGAGGAGTTCGTGGTAGATGGCGTAATCGTGCTGAAGTATTCGAAGCTCGGAGAAATCGTGAGAAGGATAATGGAAATACCCAAGATGAGGAAGCGCTCCGTCGAGAGGGCCCAGTACGAGTACGTGATAACCTCCAAAGGCATACACTTCCTTGAAATCCCTGAGCTTGTTAGAGGCACTGGCGATGTTTCAATCGAGAAGATAACGACGGGCATTGAAAAGCTCGACGAACTCCTTGGGGGTGGAGTTTACCGCGGCTCGGTAACCCTCCTCGTGGGAATGACGGGAACCGGAAAGACAACCTTCGGCCTGCACTTTGCGATAGCCAACTCCCTGCAGGGAAGGAAGGCAATTTACTTCGGCTTCGAGGAGCCGATAGGGCAGCTAATCAGGGCTGCGCGGGGATATGGGCTCCCCATTGATGAGGCACTACAAAATGGGCTGAGGCTTGAGGGATGGATTCCAGAGGCAAAGAGCCCCGTCTATACATTCCTGAAGATGAAGCAGCTGATAGAAGAGTTTAAGCCTGGGGTGGTGGTGATAGACAGCCTCACCGCACTGCGGGAGCACATGGATGACACAGAGCTCGCAAAGATGGTGCGCTATTTCAACTTGTTAATCAAGGAACACAACATCGCGGCATACATCACCCTAAACGCGGACACGAACTTTGAGACTGTGCCCTTCACGAAGGCCAGCACCTTCTCTGACAACATCATCGGGCTCCGCTATGCTATTAATGATGGGGTTATAGAGCGCTACCTCTCCGTGATAAAGGCGAGGGGCTCCGGCCACTCCAGAAAAATCCACCGGTATGAGATAACTTCCCAGGGGGTGGTGATATATGAATGAAGGCCAGAACGTTATTGTGAAGGCTGTGATTTACTCTGTGGAAAAGGCGAACCCGACGCTTAAGTCCCTGTTAGAGCTCCACCTCAAGACGACAACGGGGCAGGGGTTTGAACTGGCGTACAACGACCCCCAACGCTTCAAGGATGCCGTTTCAAAGCTCTTCGGCGAGTACAGCGCGAGGCTTCTTGAGATGCTCATCATAAGCTACTTTAAGGAGAAAGCTGGTCTGTCTGAGGATGTCAACAGCCTTGAGGAGCTCGTTGAGTACATCAAGAGGATTTACAGGTGACTGGCATGAGCGAACCACTGGGCATTTTGGCCCGTGCCGTGGAAAGGATAAGCCCCACTTTAATCCAGTTCGAGATTGGGAGCGACGTAGAAGTAATACTGATGAAGCTCCTATCCAAGCTCCGCCCCAACTACGAAGGCTTCCTGGTGATTTCGTTCTACGATGGCTACGAGGCTTTCAGAAAGTACGTGGAGAACGTCTTTGAGAGGGACTACGTCGATAAAGTCTTCGAGGGTGTGAAACTCGTTTCAGTGAACTCCTTCCTGGAAGAAGGGCTCCAGCCGCTGGAGAATCTGAAAACAACACAACCAGACATAATAGCTGGCAGGATTCTTGGGATAACTGCTAATCTTCCAAAGAGAACGCTGGTCTTGATTCTGGGGCTTGACTTTTATGGTGTTAGAGAGGGCGAAGAAAACCTCGTCCAGCTCTTCCCGCGGCTCATGACCGTCCTCAACAAGCGCGAGGGGTTCAGGACGCTGGTGACGTTTAACATGGGCATATTCAGTCCGGGCGTGGTCAACACCCTCGGAAGCTTTGTCTTCAACGTGGTCAAGGTCGGCCTTGAGGTGAATGGAACGGAGATCAGACGCTACCTCCAGTTCATTAGGACGCCCTTCCTCGAGTACAACCTGGAGAAGTGGTATTACACAATGATGGCCAAGATCGTGACGTTCAGAAGGAAAGAGGAGAGGTAAATCTCTCATATTTTTTGTAAATTGAACCTAAAATTTATAGATGCTCTTTCTCTCCTCAGCTTCTCTCTACGTTGGAGGTATATACCATAGACAGAATGGGGAGTCGGCGTTCCGAACGTTCCGGCCCTGAGTTGCCCGGGGATGGAGAATGCTTTAAAAATCTTAAATCTTGTCCAAATCCTTGAGAAACAAGACGACAGAAGACAACAAAAAAGAAGGGAAAATCCCTTCAAATCTTCTTGTGGCAGAACCACCAGTCGTAGCACTCGATTTCTCCGCGGGCCTTGGCTTCCTCGCGCTCCTTGATCTGGTCGACGGTTCCGGCCGGCGAGACTATGCCGCGGTCGCCGATGAGCTCGTTGTTCGGCCACTTGTGCGGAAGGGCAACTCCCTTCTCGTCGCTGGTCTTGAGGGCCTTAACGAGCCTGAGAACCTCATCCCAGTCCCTGCCGACCTCGGCCGGGTAGTAGACAATGGCCCTTATGGTGCCCTTGTCGTCAACGACAAAGACTGCCCTCGCGGTCTGGGTTGAGCCGCTCGGTATCATGCCGAGGGCTTCAGCGAGGTCTCCGCGGTCGTCGGCGATAATCGGGAAGGTTATCTCCTCACCGAGGGTCTCCTTTATCCACTCAGCCCACTTGAGGTGGCTGAACACCTGGTCAACGCTGAGTCCGATGGGCTCGACGCCGAGCTTTCTGAACTCCTCGGCGCGCTTCTGCATAGCGTAGAACTCGGTGGTGCACACCGGGGTGAAGTCGGCCGGGTGGCTGAAGAGAACGAACCACTTGCCCTCCTTCGTGAAATGCTCCGGTAGCTTTATCTTTCCAAAGGTCGTGTTGACCTCAACTTCCGGGAACTTTTCTCCTATGACGACCATCTTACATCACCTCTCTTTTTATGTATCGTCTTCACTATAAACCTAGTTGGTTCGAATATATAAAGCTTTCGGTTTGTTAACAGTATTGCTGGGGGTTAGCGGCACCTATTTTTGGGGATTTATGTTCTTTTTCCAGAACAAAAACTTATAAGAAAAGGAACAAACCTGCGAGCATGAAGAGCGAAGACGAAAAGTTTATGAGACTCGCCCTTGAGCTGGCGAAGCGCGGGGAGGGGTGGGTAAACTCGAATCCCATGGTTGGAGCGGTTATAGTCAAGGATGGGAAGATAATAGGCGTCGGCTGGCACAGGAAGTTCGGCGAGAAGCACGCCGAGGTCAACGCCATCGAGGACGCGAAGGCAAAGGGTTATGACGTCAAAGGTGCTACGATGTACGTAACCCTCGAACCATGCTCTCACTGGGGAAAGCAGCCCCCCTGTGCTGATAGGATAATTAGAGAGGGCTTTAAGCGTGTCGTCGTTGCGATGGAGGATCCGAACCCCCTCGTCGCCGGCAATGGCATAGAAAAGATGAGGAAAGCTGGGATAGATGTGGAAGTCGGCCTCTTGGAGGACGAAGCGAGGAAGCTCAACGAAATCTTTATCAAATACATCACAACTAAGATTCCCTTCGTTTCCATAAAGCTTGCCCTCACGCTCGACGGATTCATAGCAACAGAAACCGGCTCCTCACAGTGGATAACAGGAGAAAAGGCCCGCCAGAGGGTTCAGAAACTGAGAAAAAGACACATGGCAATAATGGTCGGCTCTGGAACGGTTCTCGCCGACGATCCAAGGCTCAACTGCAGGCTTGAGGACTGCCCACAGAAGGTTAAGGTTATCCTCGACCGCTCCGGTAGGGTGGCGGATGATGTAAGAAACGGAAGGAAGTTCCGCCTCTTCGAGGATGGGAAGGCTATCTTCTTCACGCAGAGGCCTGAGAAATTCGAGGGAATAGCTGAGGTCTACCCTATAACTGAACCAATTGAGATCCTGAAGAAGCTCGGCGAGCTCGGGATAGACAGCGTCCTGATCGAGGGCGGCAGGATAGCCTGTGGGTTCCTGCCCCTGGCTGACAAGTTCTACCTGTTCTACGGGCCGAAGCTCTTCGGGAACGGGATAAAGCCCTTCGAGTGCCTCAAGGTTGAGAACGCCAACGAGGCTCCTCTATTGAGAATTGAATCAATCGAGAGGCTCGGTGAGAGCTTCCTCGTTACCGCTTATCCGGGTGGTGGAGATGTTCACGGGGATAGTTGAGGGAACCGGAAGGGCCCGCTATTCGGCTGGAAAGCTCTACGTTGAGCTCCCGTTTGAGGTGAAGGAAGGGGACAGTGTGGTGGTAAACGGGGCCTGTCTAACCGTCGTTTCCTTCGACGGAAAAACGGCCGTCTTCGATGTTGGCGAGGAAACCCTAGCGAGAACAAACCTAAGGGAAGCAAAGGTGGTCAACCTTGAAAGGGCCATGCCAGCTAACGGCCGCTTCGACGGGCACATAGTTACCGGCCACGTGGACGGGACGATAAGGTTCGTGGCAAAGAGGAGGAGCGGAAACACGACCTGGATTGCCTTTGAAATGCCGAAGGAAAATTGGGGGGTTGCGGAGAAGGGCTCGATAGCTCTCAACGGCGTCTCTCTCACCGTTGCGAGAGCTGAAGCCAGCCGCTTTTGGATTCAGGTCATTCCCTACACCCTCGAAAAGACGAACCTCGACCTCCTGAGGCCGGGTGAAAGGGTGAACTACGAGATAGACGTTCTGGCCAGATACGTGAGGAGAATCCTTGAGCGTTAGCCCGTTTTTAGTTCCATTTTTAGAACAAATTTTTAAAAGTACTGGAACAAATCTGGGACAGGGGAATGAAAGATGAACTGGGACTCAGTCAAAAATGCGGTTCTTGAGGGAAAACCGGTTGTTCTCATAGATGACAGGAGGGAGTTTGAGGCCGATTTGATTTATCCGGCCGAGATAGCTTCTCCAGAGGTCGTCAACTTCATGCTCTCAATGAAGGGCCTTCTCTGTCTCACCATGGACATGGACGAGGCGTTGGAGAGGGGCTTCTTCCCGCTTCCGAGCAAGGAGGGGGAGACTAATTTTCTCATCCCGGTTGACTATAAGGAAACCTTCACGGGCATAACGGCAGAGGAGAGGGCGCTGACGGCGAGGAAGGTTGCGGAAGGGCTTGGAGTCGAGGCCTTTCGCTACCCCGGCCACCTCCACCTCCTCGGCGGAATAGGCCTCAACAGGAGGAGGGGGCACACCGAAAGCTCCCTTGAACTAATGGAGATACTCGGGTTCAGGAGGTACGCCCTCATCGTGGAAATCCTCGACGAGAATGGTGACTCTCACAACAGGGAGTACGCCCTAAAGCTAGCGGAGGAGCACGGCCTTCCCGTCCTCACCACGGACGACGTCTGGAAGGAGTTCGTGAGGAGAAAGCAGCTGATGAGGATTTACGCTAACGCGAGGCTCCCGACGAGGTACGGCGACTTCAGGATAATCTCCTTTGACAATGAACTCGACTTCAAGGAGCACGCGGCCATAGTCAAGGAGCCCTATGGAGAAGTCCCGCTTGTCAGGGTTCACTCCCAGTGCCTCACTGGGGACACACTCGGTTCGCTAAAATGCGACTGCGGTAGCCAGCTCGCCAACGCCCTCAGGATGATAGAGCAGGAGGGTGGAATACTCCTTTACATGGACCAGGAGGGCAGGGGAATCGGCCTAAAGGAGAAGATAAAGGCCTACGAGCTCCAGGACAAAGGTCTGGACACCGTTGAGGCTAACGAGGCCCTCGGCCACAAAGCCGACGAGAGAACCTTCGAGGCAGCTTTCCAGATGCTCCGCGCTCTTGGCGTCTCAAAGGTCAGGCTGATAACCAACAACCCGAAGAAAGCGGAGGCCCTTGAGGAGTTCGGGATAGAGGTCGTTGAGACTGTTCCAGCTCCTGGTGAGGTTACAGAGTACAACAGGTTCTACTTAAAGACCAAAGCAGAGAAGCTCGGTCATAAACTTCCCTTTGAAGTCTGATTTAGTCTAATTATTTGATTAAAGAACAACATGATTAAAGGATTATGGAAAACGAGGTGGGGAGCATGGAAGTCCGCGTAATTGAGGGCGAATTTAAGAGCGAAGGCGTAAAGATTGGAGTCGTCGTTGCCCGTTTCAACGACCTTCTGACCAACGAGATCCTCAGCGGTGCCCTCGACTGCTTTGAGAGGCATGGCGTTGAGGGAGTTGACGTCGTTAAGGTTCCGGGAAGCTTTGAGATACCGCTGGTTGCCAAAAAACTCGCCGAGAGCGGGAAGTACGACGCGGTTCTCGCCCTTGGCGCGGTTGTTAGGGGAGAAACGAAGCACTTCGACCTCGTTGCCAATGAAGTCGCCAAGGGAGTCGCCAGCGTTTCCCTTCAGAGCGGCGTTCCTGTCATCTTCGGCGTGATAACCGTCGAGGACGAGCTCCAGGGCTTCAACAGGGCAGGAATTAAGAGCAACAAGGGATTCGAGTACGCGATGGCCGCGCTGGAGATGGCAAATTTGATGAAAAAACTTAGAGGGAAGGAGTGAAGGAAAGACCCCACCCTTTCTCATTTTCAACTATCCCAATAGCGAGCACCTTGTGCTCGAAGGGAAGCCCCATGACCTTTTCAACGAGCTCTTCCTGGTTGGAAAAGTCCACTTCAACACTTTCGAAGCCATCAACATTGTAAGTAGCCGTCAGGAAAGCCCTCCCTTCCCCGAGCTTAAGCTCCCTGACCCAGAGCTTATCCCTTCCGACGAAGCCGAGCCAGCCCCTTTTTTCCCCGCGCTTAATTATCCCCGCTATCCTTGGAGTGTTGTAGTCGTCCCTCTCGTAGTCGAGCGCATCTAAGACGTGGACGAGGGCCTTCCTTGGCTTCTCCCACTCGAGGGCCTGAGCTATAAAGTCCGTGTGGAGGCCGTTGGTGACAACCGCGTAATCCTTCCTCAGCCTCACGACGGGATAGCTCACGTACGGGTTCTCCGTCTCGGTCTGGTTGATTATGTAAACCGCGTTCCCCTTTACCACCGCCCTCCTGTTCGGGAAGGAGCGGGAGCAGAGGAGATAGAATGCGAAGGGCTTTCCTTTGTTCAGTCCTATCCCGAGGGTTCTCCCCACATACCTCACGTTACCACCTCCCCAAGCCTGTCTTCCTCCTCGGCAAGCCTGAGCTCCCTCGCTATCCTCTGCCCCATGCTGAGCCTCTCACCCCAGTAGAGCTCAGAGTACCAGTGGTCGGCGTTGCTCCCCCCGTCTATGCGCGATGCGATGCCTATCGCCCTGAAAGAGCCGTCGTAGGCGAAGTGGAGCGCAAAGGGGCCGATTATCCCTGGAGGTTCGAGCTTTCTCATCGCCTCGACGAAGGCCAGCCCATAGTCATGTAGCTGTGGAAGAAGCGACTCTCTGAGAACCACTGCCCTGTTGCCGGCTATCGTGTACGGAAGCGGCCTTACCGGCCAGCGGGCATTGCCGTCCGCTATAAGAACTCTCTCATCAACGCCGATTAGTTCAAGCCTCCCCATGATCGGCGAGTAGAAGAAGTGGACGTAAAGGTAAACGCCGGGGATAAAGCGCTCGACCCTGTAAGGCTCTTTAAGCTTTGAAAGTTTATCCTCAAGTTCACTGCCCCTTGCAATAAAGTGGCCGCTCCCTCCCCTCGGCCCTTCAATCCTGACGAAGTAGAGCTCGTCCGGCTTAACGTCCTCAGGCTCGACCACCTCAACCCTAGGAATTCCAGCCTTATCGAGGGCCTTATCCTGGAGTTCGAAGGTAGTCTCCCACTTGAGGAAGCGTCTGTTTCCGAAGAACTTGGCTCTGGCCCTTTCTATCGCCTTAAGCCCGAGGTAGGCAACGAACGAGCCGTGCGGGACAGCTATACCGTTGTCGTTCAGGATGGTGCTCATGTCCTCGGTAACCAGGAGCTCATCAACGATTGGGAGGGAGGAGTAGAATGGCTCCCTCTTTGGATTCACGTAGAGCCTTGTCCTAAGACCCTCCTTCTTTGCCCCGAGGAGTATCTGGAGCGAGGAGTGGGAAGCTATCGTGGAAACTATCACACTATCACCTCCCTAAGCTTCTCCTGACTCAGGAGCTTTCCATCCCTCATAATCCGCATCGTGTCGCCGCTCAGCTCGTCTATGACGATAAGCTTGCCGTTTCTCCGGCCGAACTCCAGCTTGAAATCAACAAGCTGAAGGCCTTTTGAACAGAAGAACTCCCTTAGAATCTCGGCGACTATCCGGGTTTTCTCCTTCATCTCCATGACTTCCCCTTCGCTCGCTATTCCGAGCCTCACTATAGCCTCTTCAGTTATCAGCGGGTCCTTCAGGGCATCGTCCTTAAGCGTGAACTCCACTATCCCGAGTGGCGTCAGCTCCTTTACCCAGCCATTGTAACGCCTCAGGAAGCTCCCGTAAGCTAATTCGCGGTAGATGACCTCAAGCGGGATTTTCTCCGCCTTCAGGAAGCGCGCCCTCCTCTTGTCAATCCGCTCAACGAAGTGGGTCCTTATCCCGTTCCTCTCAAGAAGGCGGAAGAAGAACTCCGTCTCATCTAAAACAGCGCTTCCCTTACCCCTCCGCTCACCTATGACCTCGTTGCCGCCGGTGTCTTCCCTTCCGTCCTCGCCGAGTATTGAGTCCTTGAAATGGAAGACGAGATAGGGCCCATCCTCGTAAACGTCCTTGGTCTTTCCGCGGTAGATCCGCCTCACTCCCGCTCACCCGCGAGCATGTCGTTGATGAGCTTTATTGCGCAGAGGTCGCCGCACATCGAGCAGGCCTCCGTCTTCGTTGGCCTCTCCTTCCTTATCTCGATGAAGCGCTCCTTGTCCATCGAAAGCTCGAACTGTTTTGCCCATTTTAACTTCCCTCTTGCGAGGGCCATGAGGTAGTCCTTCCTAAAGTCGGCCTCGAAGCGGGTCAGGTTGACCGCGTGGGCCGCTATCTTCGCCGCTATCACGCCCTGCCTCACGTGCTCCACATCGGGAAGGCCGAGGTGCTCGGCGGGAGTCACGTAGCAGAGGAAGTCAGCCCCGTTAAGGGCCGCTATTGCCCCGCCTATTGCGGCCGTTATGTGGTCGTAGCCGGGGAAGATGTCGGTAACCACCGGCCCGAGGACATAGAAGGGTGCGTTGTCCGTTGCAACCTTGGCCAGCTTCACCTGGGCCGCTATCTGGTCTATGGGGACGTGGCCCGGCCCCTCGACCATGGTTTGGACTCCAGCTTCTCTTGCGCGCCTGACGAGCCTCCCGAGGGTGTAGAGCTCGGCAATCTGAAGCTCATCGCCGGCGTCGGGCAGACCGCCGGGCCTCAGCCCGTCGCCGAGGCTCAAAACCACATCATACTCCCTGGCGAGCTCAAGAAGGTAGTCGTAGTCCTTGTAGAATGGGTTTTCCTCGCCCCAGTGAAGTATCCAGGCCGCCAGAAACGTCCCGCCGCGCGAGACCATTCCGACGGTTCTCTTCGCCCTCTTCATCTTCTCAACGACCTCTTTAGTGACGCCGACGTGGATGGTCGTGTAGTCTACGCCGTCCTTGAAGTGCTTCTCGACTGCTCCCCACATGTCCTCCTCGGTCATCTCTATGATGGCTTTGCCCTTTGCCAGCATTTCCTCCGCGGCCTGGTAGATTGGAACAGTACCGATGGGAACGTCCACGGCGTGCATTATGGTCTTCCTTGTCTCGTCGAGGTCTCCGCCGGTTGAGAGGTCCATTATCGTGTCGGCGCCGTACTTCACGGCGACCTTGGCTTTTTCTATTTCGGCCTTAACGTCAACAATGTCCCTTGAGGTACCTATGTTCGCGTTCACCTTGACCCTGACGCCCGCGCCAACGGCAACCGGCTTAACCCAGTCGTGGCGGACGTTGCGGAAGATGACGGTGTAACCCCTGGCAACGTTCCTCCTCAGTTTTTCGGCGTCTATTCCTTCTCTCTCGGCCACAAACTTCATTTCCTCAGTTATGACGCCCTTCCTGGCTTCCTCAATCTGTGTCATACCAATCACCCGGTTTTATAATCCCTTCATAATAAAGTTTTTAAATCCAAAAACTTAGTTTTGAACGCGGTTTAAAAGGTTTTAGGTGGTAGTCATGAGGGAGATAGAGATAAGCAGGGCAATAGTTGAGGCCTACTCCAACGACATCCTTGATAACCTCCAACTCGACGTTGCCGTAGTCGGCGCCGGCCCCTCCGGAATGGTTGCTGGATATTACCTCGCCAAGGGCGGCGCGAAGGTGGCCATCTTCGAGAAAAAGCTCTCCATCGGGGGCGGGATCTGGGGAGGAGCTATGGGCTTCAACCGTGTCATCGTTCAGGAGAGCGCGAGAGAAATCCTCGACGAATTTGGAGTTGGTTACAGGTCAGCTGGAAACGGACTCTACGTTCTCGACGCGGTAGAACTCGCCTCGACGCTCGCTAGCAAGGCAGTGAAAGCTGGAGTGAGGATATTCAACATGATTGAAGTGGAGGACCTCGTTGTCAAAGATGACAGGGTTTCAGGGTTGGTGATAAACTGGACTCCGGTTATGATGACCGGCCTCCATGTTGACCCGCTCACGGTCGAGGCGAAGTTCGTGGTGGATTCAACGGGCCATGGGGCGCAGATAAGCCAACACCTTCTCAAGCGCGGGCTGATAAAATCTATCCCTGGAGAGGGTCCGATGTGGGCCGAGAAGGGCGAGGAGCTTACCGTCGAGCACACGAAAGAGGTCTTCCCAGGCCTCTACGCAACGGGAATGGCGGCGAACGCCCTGGCCGGAGCTCCCAGGATGGGCCCGATATTCGGTGGCATGCTCCTGAGCGGAAGGAAGGCGGCACTTGAAATCCTTCAGAAGCTCGGAAAGTGATGGAGATGGCAGTGCTCATCATAGCGGGCCTCGACACTGGCGGTGGAGCAGGATTAAAGGCCGATATTGAGACGGTCTCAGCCCTTGGCGAGCACCCGCTCCCCGTGGTTTCCGCGATACCCTACCAGAACCCAGAGGAAGTTAGGGGTATCTTTTCAGTTCCGCCAGGGGCCATCGGGGAGCAGATAAGGGCCGTTAGGGATGCCTTTGAAATCAGGGCCGTCAAAATAGGCCTCCTCCACGGTGGCGCTATAGATCTTGTGGCAGAAGAGACGGAAGGTCTCATTAGAGTCCTCGACCCGGTTATGGCTTCCTCCTCGGGCTTCCGGTTTTTGAGTTCCGAAGATGTGAGGGAACTTAAAGAAAAGCTCATTCCCGGCTCGATAGTCACACCCAACGTCCCTGAGGCGGAGATTTTAACGGGCCTGAAAATAACTTCAGTGGAAGACATAAAAAAGGCTGCTAAGATTCTCGCGGAAGAGATGGGTGCCGAGGCAGCGATCGTCAAGGGCGGGCACCTAAACCTTACCGATATCCTCTACTGGAACGGAGAAATCTTCGAGTTCCCCGGAGAGTACGTTGAAGGCTTCACCCACGGGACTGGCTGTGCATTCTCCTCTGCCTTAGCAACTTTCATTGCCAAGGGGCTTAAGCTTCCAGAGGCGGTTGAGAGGGTCAAGCGCTTCGTTGAGGGAGCAATAGAGTTCTCGAATACTGGGGCAAAAGCCGTTAACCCGCTCTGGGAGCTTCAAAGGGACTCCCAGAGGTGGAGGGCTAAGGAAGAGCTTGAGGAGGCCGTTGATAGGGTTGTGAAAATGGGTGGACTCCTGAACTCCCACGTTCCTGAGGTCGGTACGAACTTCGCCCTAGCAACGGACTTCGGTGAGGTCTTCGCTGTTAAGGGCAGGATAGTCCGCTACGGCAAGACTGTGAAGCCGGTAGGCCCGGTTGAGCTCAACGCCAGCGACCACCTGAGACGTGCCCTCCTCAAGATGAAGGAGTTCTACCCGGAGGTCAGGGCTGTCATCAATATCCGGTATTCGAAAGAGCTCGTCGAGAGGGCAGAAAAGCTTGGACTCAAGGTTTCCTTCTACGACAGGAGAGAAGAGCCCGAGGAAGTAAAGAGGGCCGAGAGGGGCACTATGGAGTGGGGTATCGAGCGCGCCGTGGAGGGGCTTGGAGAGCGGCCCGACGTGATCTATCACCTCGGTGACTGGGGAAAGGAGCCGATGATACTGGTCTTTGGAAGGAGTGCGGAGGAAGTCATAATGAGGGTTCAAAGGCTTGTTGAGCTATAGGACATTTCTTAATCTCCCATTATCTTTTCCAGCTTCCTGCAGAGGTCGAGATGGAAGAGGAATTCTTTCTCAATCTCCTTATCCTCAAAGACTAGCTTTAGCTCATTGAGCCTATTCTTTCCCCCAAACTCGCCGTAAACCAACGTCCCGTTCACCTCGATAAGGCCGAAGACGGCGGCGAGGTTGAAGATGAGAGTCCTGAGCTGGTAGGCAGATACTTCATGGTTGTCCAGTTTGGCTGTTGGGTACTCAAAGTAGAAGTATTCCAGTCCCTCCATTCTGGCGACGTCCGTTACTGCCAGATCAGCGGTCAGGAAAACAACTAGGGTTGGGCTCATCTCGTCGTAGTGCTTGAGGGTCTTAACGATGAGTTCATCATTGTTGTGGCCTTCACCATAGCGTTCAACGATAATCAACCTATTCTTCAGCGCCTCGAACTCCTTGAGGGCTATGTAAGCGGCTTTCCTCGACTTCTTAATCCTCCTGTTGCTAAGCTCTCTGAGGAGATGGCCATTCCTAACGGTCTCCATTATCTCGTGGAGGTAGTTTGAGCGGTACTTGTAGTTCATGGCCCCCTCTATCTCGTTTTTCACATCCTCGGCGACGACTATCTGGTATCCGTCGAGGAGGCGGTAGTTTGAGATGAAGCGGTGGTAGAATACGTTGGTGTCAGGAGCAAAAACGACGCCCTTTTTGAGAACCCTGTAGAGCTCAAGCATCCTCTCAAAGCCCTCTATGTTGTCGTAGACTATTATGCCTGACGAGATGAAGGCCTCGTAGAAGTCGGAGTAGGAGGGCAGCTCGGGATGCCTCACTCGGAAGTCCCTCTTCTCGGCCTTGACCTGGACGGTGTAGCCTCCCTCGGAGGGCCTAGCCGTGAAGAGAAGTGCATCGTATATGGGGAAAGAAACGCGGAGTTCTCCCTTCTCTTGGAGGAGGTTGATGAGTATCTGGAGCTCGGGCTTCTCAATAATGACCTCACTCATCATTCTCCTCCCCCAGGAAGTTCTTGAGCACCTGCATGTGCTTAGGAAGCATTATGTAGGGTCTATTCGGGAACTGGACATCTAGGAGGGCCATGTAGAGGATTTCTCTCACGTTCGACTCCCTGCTGTGAATTATCGCGGCAGTCACCAACGCCTTCCTCCCGGAAGTCATGTTGAGGATTATATCTCCATCCTTTTCCCCAAGCTCGGAGAAGAGGCTTCTGAGAACCCTGTCGGCCTCTTTGAAGTCGTCATCTGATATGACGAGGGTTTTTACCTTGGGAGAAAATCCATATACCTCAGATATCGTCTTTATCGCCTTGGTTATCTTCGGCAGGTTGTGTGAGTACCTTCTCTCGGTTATGATATAGACTTCCTTTGGTCTCTCGCCCCTCATGAGTGAGGCGTAGTAGGTGTTCACTAGCGCCCAGGGAGTTCTCCCGAGCAGGGCTATATGGACGCTCATTCGACCATCACCATCCCGTAGAGGACGCTTTCAGAGAAGTCCATCTCAACGAGCGAGCTTATCTCTATTCCAACCGCATCTATGCTCGGCCTAACTTTCTCTGGCATTCTACAGGGTTTTCCCCTCTCGAACGGGCAATCGTCGCAAAGGTTGCAGTTGCCTGGAAAGAGTGCCATTGCGTAGAGCTTTCCTTCCTTGAAAAGTTCGGCTTCCTTTTTCAGAAGCCACAGGAGAACCTTCCTCTTCTCGGCCTCGAAGTCCTTCGTATCAATCTCAAACTTTACAAGAAGGGCCTTTTTGAAAGATTTAACCCACTCCTTGGCTTCCTTCCAGTCCGGGGCATAGGGAGGACAGCCCGGCCTCTTCCCGTACATTGGACAGGCCCTGCACTTCCAAACCGGCCTCGGTGAGACGGTTATCTTCTCCGCTGGAATTTCTTTCTCCCACAGCACCATCATCTTGCCCACAGAAAAGGGTAGGAAGGGAAGGTTAAAACGTTTCCTCAGTCCATCAGCCTGCCGCCGTTGACGTCCACGACCTCACCCGTTATGTGGTCGTTTTCAAGGAGAAATATCACTGCGTGGGCTATCTCCTCGGGCTTCGCTATCTCCCCGGTAATGGAGAGCTTCCTGAGCTTCTCCTTTATCTTGGGGCTTATCAGTCCAGTATCCACCGGACCGGGGGCGACGGCGTTGACAAGTATGTCCGGCGCCAGGTGTCTCGCGAGGTTAAAGGTCAGGGCTATAAGGCCTCCCTTCGAGGCCGCGTAGTGAGGCCCGACCGTTCCTCCATCCTTGCCCGCTATAGAGGCTATGTTCACTATCTTGCCTTTCTTCATGTACCTGAGCACTTCCTGCGTGACAATGAAGGCACCCTTGAGGTTAACCCCGAGGACTGCGTCCCAATCTTCATCGGTAACATCCATTGGCTTCAGAGCCTTTCCGAGTATTCCAGCATTGTTTATGAGGATGTCTACTCCGCCGAAGCGTTCAACGACCTTCCCCACCATCGCCCTTACTTCTTTCCTGTTCCTAACGTCGGCCTTCACAATCATGGCCTCTGCCCCGGCCTCCCTGCAGAGCCTCTCAGTCTCCCTTGCCCCCTCTTCGTCGTGGGCGTAGTTTATGGCCACCTTTGCCCCCTTCTTCGCGAGGGCCACGGCTATGGCCCTCCCAATCCCCCTTGAGGCTCCTGTAACGAGGGCAACTTTTCCGGCCAGCTCCATATTATCACCGGGGGAATTTAGGCATTTCTTCCCAAAAACCTTTTTACTCCCAATGACGTAACTAAAACCATGAGGGAGTTGCTTCCGGATGTCTCTCCGGAGGGGGTGAGAAGATGGAGAAAACCCTTGAAGTAGGCTCCGCCTTCCACGAGGGGGAGTTCATACCGAAGGAGTACGCCTGCGAAGGCGATGATACAAACCCGCCGATCTACATCGGCAACATCCCGCCTGAGGCAAAGAGCCTCGTGATTATCGTCGATGACCCCGATGCGCCCGCTGGAACCTTCACCCACTGGATAGCCTGGAACATCCCACCCGTGGGCGAAATCCTCTCATGGATACCAAAGAAGACCGAGACCGATGAGCCGATACACATCGTTCAGGGGAGGAACAACTTCGGCAAGATCGGCTACAACGGCCCATGTCCCCCGAGGGGACACGGCATCCATCACTATCACTTTAAGGTCTACGCCCTGGACACAGAGCTCCACCTCAAGCCTGGGTCATCGAGGAAGGAGCTGGAGAAGGCTATGGAAGGCCACGTTATAACCTGGGGCGAGATAGTTGGCCTCTACGAGAGGGGATGAGCTCCTAACTCCGAACGGAAAGCTTATATCATGGAGGCTGGACTACCTTCGGTGATTCCAATGGAGAGAGGGCTTTCCTTTGTAGTCGTTTTTCTGCTGCCGGGAGCGCTCTTCAGCGTTTTGTCTTTCCTAGGAGCTTCAGCGGCGCCGAACTACACCTACAGTGCGTCTTAACCCAGCCGGCTCCGAGAGCCCCGGCTATAACTACGCCGGGCTCTACAATAACGCTGATTCCCAAGAGCGGCGTTCAAATCGTGGGCCTTGAGATAATCTCAGTCCTCTACGGCCTGTATACCCGCCAGGTTCTTGGGAATGAAAACGGAACTATAACGGCCAAAGTCCCGGACGATATCGTTCCTGACGGCTACTCCCTCATCGTGAACACCTCCAGCAACCGGACCATAATCCCAACGGCATCTACGTCTTCAAGAAGTTCCCCGACGTTCTTAACATCGCCCAGGTCAGTGATACCCACATAACCAGCGGTGCCAAAATCGGATACGTCTGTGGAAACTACTTCCAGAGGGATATCTTCAAGCTCGATGAGATGTGCTCCAACCCGATACCTCTTCACAGTGCCACCGCCGCCGACAGCGCCTACACCTACTGGGCAATGAACCCCAATGCGACTCTAACAGTAAACACCGGTGATGACGTTGACACCGCCGGTGACTACGCCGGATACAAGGTCATGCTCGACATAATGGATAGAACCTCCGCCGCGGGCAGGCTCGTTGTGAACATAAAGGAGAACCACGATGACCCGCCCGTCGTTTTCCAGAAGCTCATCGGTCCCAGATACTTCTATGAAACGATTTCACCTGGTACGGCAGCAACCTGATTACCATCTACGCCAACGGAACCATCGAGATGAAGCCCGTCATGGAGGCCTTTGGAACGGTCTTCGGCAACTTCACCTCCCTGCCAGTCCCACATAGGTTCATCGTCTTCAGGCACAATGGTGAGGACGGTACCGCACTCAAGGTCACATACACAGTCCTCGGCGAGAGAACCATCGGGGACAAGCACTACCTGCTCCTCAACGTGACCATACCCGTTGGAACCTGGCAGATAGTCGCCTCCAATGGCGCGGATTCAGAGAAGCCCATTCTCAGGATAGCCTACACCTCCCCGAGTAGGCCCAGGCCAGGAAGGCCCTTCAAGCTCTACCTCTCTGCCACGGACAACATTGGAATAAGGGACATGTACGCGGTCGTCTACGACAAGGCCACTAGAAAGGAGGTCTCATACGGCAATGTCTCAAAGTTCCCGGCAGAGCCGACCAGTGGTAAGGAGGACAACAAATACTACGTCTTCCAGTTCCCAGCCCTTAACCAGTCCGACTACGAGATCAAGGTCATCGCCGTCGACTTCTACAACAACACCGCAGAGGCCACCAAGGAGATAAACTTCGCCCCTGCAACCACTACCACCAGTTCCTCCTCAAGCAGCACTACAAGCTCAAGCTCCAGCACAACCCAGACCACCACGACTACCACATCCAGTACCGGCCCGAGCAGCACCCCACAGTCGAGTACTACTCCGTCTTCAAGCAGCAGGAAGGGAACGAGCATTTGCGGTCCGGCGGCCATCGTCGGCCTTGCCATCATACCACTCCTCCTGAGAAAGAAGAAGTGAAAGGCTTTCGTTTTCCTTCCTTTTCTTCTCCCCACCTTTTCGATACTCATTTAAATGGCGGCACTTATTTTCTTGTGGTGATTATGATGGCCACAAGGAAGCTCTACTACGAGGATGCCTACATGAGGGAGGCCAAGGCGAAGGTTTTGGAGAGTAAGGACAACGCCCTCCTCCTCGACCAGACGGTGTTCTACCCCACCGGCGGCGGCCAGCCCCATGACAGGGGCACGATAAACGGCGTTGAAGTCCTTGACGTCTACAAGGACGAGGAAGGGAACGTCTGGCACGTTGTTGCTGAGCCCGAGAAGTTCAAGGTTGGGGACGAGGTCGAGCTTAGAATCGACTGGGACTACCGCTACAAGCTCATGAGGATTCACAGCGCGATGCATCTGCTTGACCACGTGCTCAACGAAGTTCTTGGAAAAGGCAAGTGGAAGCCCTACGGAAGCGGTATGAGTGCCGAGAAGGGCCGCTACGACATAGAGTACCCGGAGAACGTCAACCAGTACAAGGGGAAGATAATCGAGCTCTTCAACCGCTACGTTGACGAAGGCGGCGAAATGAAGATATGGTGGGAAGGAGAGACAAGGCTGACCCAGATAAGGGACTTCGAGCCGATTCCCTGTGGAGGAACGCACGTGAAGGACATAAGGGAGATAGGGCACCTCAAGAAGCTCAAGCGGTCCAGCCTTGGAAAGGGTAAACAGAGGCTTGAGCTGTGGCTTGAGGAGTGAGTTTGGAACTTTTTACTTTTAGATTTTCGACTTGTTATTCCCTCTCTTAAATTGCTGGGCTCTGTATCTAAACTCTCAGTCCTTTTTTTCTCGATATCACGAGGGCAGCCAGTGAGGTTATAACCGCAATAATGCTTAGTACCAACGATGCTTTATCCCATGGATTGCCCTCTTCTTCTGGGACGCCCTTCGTGGCATAAACATTGACTGCATAGATGTTTTTGTCTGGGATTCCATCAAGGAACTCTATCGGGGCAATACCTAACGAGTCAAGCTTTGTTTCAAAATAATCCTTTCCATCGCTCCAGACCCATAGATACCTCCCGTTGAATCCCACCGTGAGTTTCAATGCTCCCTTTGGAAGTGAGACCTTACCGCACTTTCTCCTGGGCCATTTCCCGTAGCATACACGTCCCCCTTTGACATACAGCTCTTTAGTCTCCCCGTGTGACGTGACGAACTTCAGAAGGGTGAAATCGTTTCCCCTCCAGAAGAACTCGCCTTCGACTTTAACATCTTCATAATAGGAGGAAATCCCCATCTGGCAGCCCTTATGCCGGGGGATTATAAAGGGAAACCCATCCTCCGCTGGATAATATGACTGATACGGAATGAGGACGTACCCATAGACCCCAGTTATGAACTTCGCCCGCTCCCCGCTCAATTTTACGAGGACTTCCCCGGATGGTTTTTCGTCGCTGAGGTCAACCCAGTACTCTGGCGGAGCTGGAGTTCTATTGACCTCTTTCCCTTCCCATGACACATCAACGCTCAGTGGAAGTTTTGGGACGTACGTCCCATTTTCATATATGGTATTGCTCTCAAGGTAGATGGCCACGAGCTTCCATGGGACGTTTATCCTGAAGGTGCCGTTTCCAAGGTTCTCAAACCCGACCTTTGTGAGCAGGTACCTCCGGTACTCCCCCTTGATTGTATCAGGGAACATGTTCGGCTGATATTCCGGACTGACGGAGACGTTTATCGGGCAACTCGCGTTGAGGTAGAGCTCGGGGTTCCTCCCACCGGGGAATATGTAGTCGGTAAGCCTGAACTCCCCTCTCCGGTTGATATGAATGGCAAAGCTCTGGATTGAGATATCATCCTTGAAAACTCCCACCAGCCAACCGTTGCAGGAGGCATTGTAATGAACTGTTGCGTCGTTGAGTGTGTATCCGGGTGGAGCATGGAACGAGACGGTAACGTTGCTGGCTGAGGCCAAGGTAGAGGTTAGTAAAACCACCAATAGGAACGGGATTAATCTCCTCATGGTGTTGTATTGGAAGTGGGCACTATAAAAATTTTTCGAGATTTTGGGGTTGTAAATATAAAACGGAATGAGAAGAATGGCAGTGAGCCACCCGCACGTCAGAAGACCAACAAGTATCAAGATGAACCCCAGGATGTTCCCGGTTATATCCTAAGGATATATACGTGGGATCGTTATCTTGCCCTTGGCCTCTTTGGCCTTGCCTTCATCAAACAGTACCTCGGCCTCTACCAGGGGCTATTTCAGCGTGAGGAGACAAACCAGATTTGAACATAGCCTCCATTGGGGTTAAGAAAAGGAAGTTGGTCTAAAAAATCAGCTCTTTCTTCCCTTCAATTATCCCAACCTCACTGTCATAGTCTATATCAATTCCAAAGACACCGAACCTGTTGTAGAGATCCTCATTGTAGACTTTGGCCTCGTTCAGCACCCAGATCGGGACGTTGAGGCTATGCTCTATGACATAGACCGTCGCCTCTAGGCGCTCCCTTTCACTCAAGTTTTCCCATCCGGAGGCTAATTCCGCTGCTTTATCCAAGAACGGCCGTGGAACCGCAGGCAGGCTCACAAAGGTGTCCCTTGTGGTCAGCCAGCCTTCACTTCCCTTCCAGCGCGTCAGAGTTTTCAGAGTCCTGAGCAGGGGGTGCTCCTCAAGCCCCCTCTCGTATTTTTCCCAGATGTTGAAGTAGAACTCGTCGTTGATCTTCAAGAGGTCAAGTTCGCTCGTAATACCTGACAGTTCTCCTATGAGGCCTAAGCTTGTGTTGAATGCATCTTTGTCGTAGGGCAGGTGCCTCCGCTTCCCCTCTGGCTTGAAGATATGAACCCTTCCTTTCTTCCTTCCCCTCCTGTTCACCCTTCCAAAGCGCTGAATAAGGGCGTCAATAGGCGCGGCCTCCGTGTACATCACATCGTAATCTATGTCCAGTGAAACCTCAACCACCTGGGTGGCAACGAGGACTCCGCTTTCTATTCTTTCCACCAGCTTCATCTTTTCCTCCTTGTCCTCGTTGATGAAACGGGAGTGGAAGAGGTATACTTTATCTTCCCCGAGCTCATCCCTAAGCTCCTCGTAGAGTTTTCTGGCCCTCGTTACGGTGTTTGCAACGACCAGAACTTTCCCTCTCTCTTTTTTGATGTCTTCCACCGCGTTCTTTAGGGGTTCTCCTTCTACGTTTACCTCCACTCTCTTTCTGGAGCGGTATCTGTCCGCGATGGTCTCGAAGGGGAGGAGCGGTTTTAGCCCCCGCTTTTTAAGCTCCTCCGCGAGGGGAGTTGGAAGTGTGGCGGACATAACCGCCACTTGAGTTCCAAGGTACTTCCTGACGTATTCGATGGCGTCCAGTATAAGCGAAAGCGTGAAAGGTGTGTAAGCATGAATCTCATCAATTATCCAGTAGGCACCCCTGAGGGAAAACTCTCTCACCGGAAAGCGCGGATAGTTCAAAAACGCCAGCAGGATTTGATCAACAGTTGATACAAAGATGGGCCTCATGGCGTAGCGGTGGAACAACTTCTCATCGAGCGCCCCTCTGCGGTAGAGACTTAGGAAGAGCATGCTATGGGCGAAGGACACAGTGTCGCTCCCAAAAGTGGCCTCAAAGCGCCTTCTCATGGCCTCGGTGGTGGTTATCGTCGGGAGGGAATAGATGACCTTGGTGGCGCCCTCGGGCGTGGCCAGAAGGCTCGTTTCCGTCTTTCCGTCTCCTGTCGGGAGTCTGAAATATCCACCACCCCTCCCAAGAACGGCAGACTGGTATGGCCTGAGGGAGAACCCCCTATGTGACAGGTAATTTATCACACTCTCCCGAACCGCACTCCTGTCATTGAGGTGGTATGAATCCGCGGAAAGCCCCGCGCTATCCAGCCAGTCGGAAACCCTCAGAAGGCCGTTGAAGAGGGTGTACAATGCCCTCAGCTTAATGGGGTCGATGTTATAATCATATTCCAAATCCCCGCCGATGACACTCTCCCTAAGCCCCCACACGAAGTCTGAGGGTTCTGAGATGACTTCCCCATCAACAACCAAACTTTCTTTCTTCGTCATCTCATTCTGATACAGCCCCTCGTGAAGGTCCGAGTGGTGGGTGAGTATCGAAACCAGGGCTATTGTCCTGTATGGTTCCTCGCAATTCAGAAAGTGGCTGGCTAATTCTAAGCCGAGGTAGGCGTGGGGTGGAGCCCGTTTCAGTTTGCCGTTCAGCTTTGCCTGGAATCTGTCATCGAGCTTCCCGACGTCGTGGAGGAAAGCGTGCATAACCAGGCAGCTATCCAGCCTTTCATCGTGGGGTATCCGCTGAAGAAGCCTTGAGGCCGTTGTCTTCACCCCATTGGAGTGCTCGTAGAGGCTCCTATCCGGCTTCGCTTTCTTCCTCTTCATGAGTTCTATCAGTTCTTCCCAATCCATATCTTACACCCAGCAAAAATCCCTGTATGCGCATTTTTTGCAGTATGGTTTCCTCTCAGCTTTTGGAGGGCGCTCAAGGGATATAACTCTTTTGATATCCTTAATAGCCCTCTCCAGGATGGCAATGTCCTCATCGGAAATAACTACCTCCTCTCGCTTGCCTTCCGCAGGATACGCGATTATGCCCTTCGCATTGGTGCCTGCCTTCTTTAGGAGGTAAAGGTAGTACTTCAGCTGCCACAGGGCGGGCTCTTCCAACTTTGAGCTCTTTTTGACCTCAACGACCTCGACTCCTCCTCGTTTGATGACGACGTCGAGTTTGGCGTCTCCGAGCATGACCTCCTTCCATTCTCTCTCATAGGATTCGCGGTGGATAACCCTACCAATCAGCATGTCCTCGTTTTCAAAGTCAAACTGGAGCCCCCTTGAGAAGAACCACAACTCTCTCTTGCACGTGAAGTAGTACTGAATCATAACACCCGTTATCCTCAAATTACATCCCCCACCGGACTTTTGTCCACTCCGATGACATGAAGATTGAACCTGTCGTTCGGAAGCTCGTAAATCAGCACGGAGTCTTCCTCGCCGATGAGGCTCTTGAGTGTCCTTTTTATTTCATAAAGCTGTGCTCTGCTGACTTCCCCTTCAAAAACACTGTTCTGGCGCCAGTGGAGGTGGGTTCTTAGGAAGCGGTGCACCTTTGCAACGCGCTTGACATCCACATCGTAGACCACGATGACGTACATCACCACCACGCCCGCAGGGATTTGTACTTTCCATCTCCTAAGAAGTGCCTGACAAGGGAGTAGCCCTCAAGCCGGATTATATAGCGCACCGAGGTCTTCCTCTTGAGCCTTGGATGAAGAACCTTCTTACCCAGCTCCCCGTTCAGCTCGCTCAGGAACGTTTTGAGGCC
Organism: Thermococcus sp. Bubb.Bath; assembly: GCF_012027595.1. NCBI lineage: Archaea > Methanobacteriati > Methanobacteriota > Thermococci > Thermococcales > Thermococcaceae > Thermococcus > Thermococcus sp. Bubb.Bath. Next base: position 187,599 of record NZ_SNUR01000001.1, read on the forward strand.
TTCTCTGTTGAGCATCACGCCGATGTCCCTTTCAAAGTGCTCCTCCTTTATCTGCCGCCTGTTCACGAGTCTTAGGATAACTCTGAAGACGGTTATGGGCTTGAAGATGTCTGCTATATCGAGGGCCAGTGAATAGCGCCTCTCGAGGGGCTCGTGGAGAAAACTGACTGCTGGATGGAGATAAGTCTTGCGAATTTCCGAGAGGGTGACCGTGTACAGGATAGAGTTTCCGAGGCTTATCAGGGCGTTCACCTCGTCCCGCGGAGGTCTACGGTTCCTCTCGCTGAACTCGAAGTGATTCAGAAGAGTTGCGTATATCCCGTAGAACTCCTTCCAGAGCTGGCTCTCAACTCCCATGAGCTCTGCCGGTGTTGTTCCCCCCACTTCCATTTCCATGATGCTTGTGTAGTTCGCCCTCTGGGATTTGAGGAAGGCCACCATTGAGGCCTTTATGCCCTCTATGAACTGCCCTGCCACGTAGAGCCTCTTTTGGGGGTCAAGATAATGTTCGGCCTGCTTTATAACGACGGTCCCGCTCGTCTGCCCTTCAACCGGCATGTATGAGCCCCTGTAGTAGCCGTACTTGTTGTAAAAGTGCACAGGCACGTTTTTCTCCGAGAGGAGTTTCATGGCCCCACTGGTTAGACTGACCGGTTTAAAGCAGTGGATTTCGCTGGTCGAGTTTATGGGTATCGCCTTTTTCTCATTCTCGTTTTCAAGGAAAAGGGTGTTTCCCCTCCTCTCAAGCACCCCCATCTGGGTTATGTATACGGGCCGTTTCATAACATCACCGCACGACTACGTTCTACGGAAACGGGGGGACGTTCCGTCCCCCACTTCCCCCTCGTTCTACGCAATTATGCTCTACGGAGACTCGGCAAAAGTGAACCGGTACTTTATGGTGTACACCTTTCCACACAACTATGTTCTACGGAAACGTGGGGACAGAAACGAACACAAGAGGAATTTCAGGAGTTTTCTTTCCACACAACAATGTTCTACGGAAACCATCGCCGCGGCTTTAGCTTTCCCCGGAATGCCCTCTTTCCACACAATTATGTTCTACGGAAACCCGACTTCGCGGTTGGCGAGGTCGTTGATACCATTCCCTTTCCACACAATTATGTTCTACGGAAACACGCTGGCAGGGGCCTACTTCGGAGCGTGACCCCATCTTTCCACACAATTATGTTCTACGGAAACGCTTCCGCTTCGTCAGCACCCACATTGCGTTATGCTCTTTCCACACAATTATGTTCTACGGAAACAGACTTCTATGGACGCTGGAGTTAGTGAACCAAGGTTGCTTTCCACACAATTATGTTCTACGGAAACAGCTTTATGTGTATCTCGGCGGGGGCTTCTTGCCCCGCCTTTCCACACAATTATGTTCTACGGAAACTCGTTACGGGATAGGGAAGAACAAGCAACGGAACCCCACTTTCCACACAATTATGTTCTACGGAAACGGGGAGAAGAAGGGAGGCACCGACTCGCTCATAACCGCGTTGACTTTCCACACAATTATGTTCTACGGAAACGTGGATCAATGATGACCTGCTCCCACAGGGACTGTCTTTCCACACAATTATGTTCTACGGAAACGGGCAGACAGTGACAATAACAATTTACCACCCTGTGCCCGCTTTCCACACAATTATGTTCTACGGAAACTGCTACCGCGGCATTGATGAACCGGGAAACAAACCCGTCTTTCCACACAATTATGTTCTACGGAAACTTTGATGAGCAGGAAGTTACCGACGTGGCGGCGGCATCTTTCCACACAATTATGTTCTACGGAAACGGGTCTTTTTTTACACTCAGGTACTCTTTGGTAGTGTCTTTCCACACAATTATGTTCTACGGAAACCTGGGACAGTACGAACAAGCAGGCGAAAATCTGGACTTTCCACACAATTATGTTCTACGGAAACATCCTCTGCAACAACCGGCCAGCTTGACGCCGCCTTCTCCTTTCCACACAATTATGTTCTACGGAAACTTGGCCATCGCTTGCGAGTTCGTCTTCACGATAGCCACTTTCCACACAATTATGTTCTACGGAAACTGTAAAGGATAAGACCCTCCCTCTCGAAGATGTCCTCTTTCCACACAATTATGTTCTACGGAAACCCATTAATAGGTTGGATTTTCGTGGCAAAATGCTTATTTGCTTTCCACACAATTATGTTCTACGGAAACGAAGAGGCCTCTCCTACTCCGAGGGCCTCCATAAGAACTTTCCACACAATTATGTTCTACGGAAACCATTATTTTGGAACTTTCCCCGGTTATTCCACGCCGCCTTTCCACACAATTATGTTCTACGGAAACATTACATTACACCCCCTTTGGGTTTTTCACAAGGGGCTTTCCACACAATTATGTTCTACGGAAACGTGATAGAGTGCAAACATCGTGATTAGGGCGTTTGAGTTGCTTTCCACACAATTATGTTCTACGGAAACCCACTTTCACCACCTTCTCCTGATTGCTGAAATCGTCTTTCCACACAATTATGTTCTACGGAAACTCTTATAATTGCAAAATCTTTCCCAAAACCGGAGGTGGTCCTTTCCACACAATTATGTTCTACGGAAACGAGTGGGTAAGGAAGAATTTTGGTTTGGAAATTATAGAGTCTTTCCACACAATTATGTTCTACGGAAACCCGTAGAACGAGCAAAGCCCCAGTGTTCAGAAACTACTTTCCACACAATTATGTTCTACGGAAACATTACCCCCAATGCAAAAAATAGCCATAGCAAAGAGCCACTTTCCACACAATTATGTTCTACGGAAACTGTCCCCGTGCTGGATGCTATCTCGCCACGCCCAGTCCAGCGCTTTCCACACAATTATGTTCTACGGAAACCTCGAAACGGCGAAGGGTGAAGTGGCCCTCGGTTACGTCTTTCCACACAATTATGTTCTACGGAAACTTATGTCCAAGTCAGTCTCCCCCGTCGAACCCGTTTCTTTCCACACAATTATGTTCTACGGAAACGAGCGTGGAAAGTCTTTGAAGCGTGCACGTAGCCGTCTTTCCACACAATTATGTTCTACGGAAACCCTCACTTTTTTTCCTTTGATTTATGAATAGAATACTGTTTAGGCTCCTATTTAAGGATTTCTATGAAAACCTGTGTCACTGCGCATTATTTATAAACCCGACACAAAAATGGAGAACCGGCAAAAAGGCCTGAAATTGTTATTACAGGTTTTAAATCATCAAAGGGGAATCCTCCAGCAATCGAAGAGGACTTTAGCGATTTTACGCATGATCCGGCACTTAAAAACAAAATCCACGATTAATTCGAGCCTCTTAACTATTCAAACTCAAAGAACTTTGTCCCAGTGGCGTGTTTAGAGCTTCTTAGATTTTCTTTGCAAAATGTGTCTATTTGTCTGATCCTTACCACAAGGTGATAAACAGAAAACAAAAACTCTTCTAACAGGTTGAATGTCGCTTTATAGATTCTAAATCAATTGAAATTCATAAATAAAGGTGAATGAGAGAAAAATAGAGCTTTAAAACACAAAAACCGGCTCTCCATCGAAGAGTAGCACGTTCACCGGATTGGCCAGCTCCACAAAGCCCCCTGCAAAGGCCACGACTTTCCTGTAAATCGCTCTCCTACTCTTCCCCTTGTATACAAAGTTCACAGGCATCCTGTATTCCCTTGGAAAGAGGTTGTTCTTTCTCATCAGGATGAACCGGGCACCTTTCTCGTACGCTTCGCCTGGGATGACGCTCCTGAGCGTGGATTCTTCTGTCTCTTCGACGTCAACCATGCGGAAGTAGTTCCTTCGCGCTGGATAGACCACACTTTCGCTGTCCCCCAGATAGGGGGTGAAGACCGGGTCTAAGAGGGCGTCGTGGGCTTTCTCTATCGCCCCCTCGTCCCCAGCGAAGAACATCCTGTACATTGGCATGTGGAACAGGGTCTTTGTTATCGGATACAGTGGGGAGTTCGCGCTCTTGAATATTGCGGCCTTTTCCTCGACCCTTGAGCCTGGATTCTCAATGATAACACCGTAACGGAGCTCTTTGAGCAGCTTCTTGAATCCCTCTTCCGGGAGGCCCATCGCGCCTGCTAACATTCCTATCGCCGTCGTCCTTGGCGGGAAGGGATAGCTGTCGAGGAGGAGGGAGTTGTAAGGCACCCTGAAATGGGCCTGCAGGGGTCTGACCTCAACTACGAGGCCCAGCACGTCACTCACCGAGCTCAAGCTTTTCTATCCTTTCTCTCAGCTCTCTCATGCCGAGTACTTCGACCTTCCCGGAGCCCTCAAAGGTCTTTCTGAGCTCCTCCACGTTGGCGAAGCGGTTCTCGAAGAGGCCGATGTAGAGTTTTTCTATGTTGCTCTCAAACGTCTCGACGGTCTCTTTAAGGAGGTCAACGTCGAGGAAGAGCTTTCTATCAACGTAGCCGGGCTTCACACAGAGGGCGTCTCCGATGACGGGTATCTTGTGCTTCAGCAGGGCGACGACCATCACCTCAGGATAGACCTTCGTGAAGAAGTTGCTCAGCTTTGCGCCGCCATAGTACTGCATTATCGCCTTAAGCAGGGCTTTCAGGCGCTTCTCTCTTTCTCCCTTCGGGAGGACGTAGAGGGTGACCTCATTTCCAGTGGCGTCCTTCTCCTTCCTCTCCTCAAGCCCCTGGAGCTTCGGAACCTCAAGGCCCTCCTTGAAAACGCCGAGCCTGTCTACCTCTATGAAGAAGTTGCCCCTCATGACGTTGGTTGTTATCTCCGTCTCGTAGATGTTGTGGTTGTCTCCGCTCGGGTCGTAGCGGACTCCAAAGTCTCTGTCCTCTTGGTATGGGAAGAGCGATATCATGCCGTTCGTCCTGACGACGGCCGTCCTCCTCAAGGTCGCGTTCTTTCCGTCGACCTTCTTGGCTATCATGTAACCGAAGAGGTCGTCATCTATGTAGTTGTGAGGCTCACCGAGTGAAACTATGACCTTCTGGCCACCCTCGCTCTTGGGAACGACCTGGCTGAGCTTCCAGCCGAGCTCCTTGAGGAGCATCCTCAGGTGGTATTTGGTGCTCTGACCGCTCACGCGGACGTACTCCCTTCCATCCACGGGATCACGGACCTTTTTGAGGACAGATATAACTCCTTCAGTCCCGTTTGAGTTCAGGTTTGCCCCTTCAACTTTTGTGAGGGTAACAACCTCAATAGCCTTCATTCAGATCCCTCCTTTGGGTTCTTGTCAATGTTATCCTTCTTTCCCTGCCCGTAAAGGGCATTGAGCATACCGTTAAGGAGTATGGCCTTCAAGACCTTCCATTCGCCCTGGTTCTCGTACACTGGCCTCAGGTCAAAGTTTTCTTCCAGTTTGCCCTGAAGCTCGACCAGCTTGTTCAGGAACTCCTCAAAGCCCCTGGCTCTAAAGAGCTCCCACTGGTAGCGCTCGAGGTTCGTTCCCTTCATCTTCATTCCAAGACTGTAGCCGAGTCCGTTCACCTGCTCAAACGTTTTAATGTCCACAACACCACCTCCAAATACATTCAGATATGAGTGTGCCCATGTGTAGTAATAGGGCGGGAGGGTCAGCTTGCGCTTGAGCCGCTCCATAAATATCGTGTTCAAAAGAACGAAATCAAACTTCCCTTCGAGCAGTTTCCTCACGAACTCCTCGCGCTCAAGGTAGTTCTTGGAGCGGTCCTTTCCGCGCGGGATTTCAAGGTTCTCGTAGAAGGTGACAACCGCGGAGTCCCAGGCGTCAAGGTGTCTCTTTCCCCAGTTCATCTCCTTTCCTGCATTCTGAACCCTGTCTATGAAGCCGATGAGCTTTTCGAGGGTCGTTCCCTCTATCACGTGCTCCCGGTAGAACTGTCCGGCGCCGTATACCAAGTACGTTCTAACTGTTCGTCCAGTCTCCAGAGTTTTCTTCAGCATCCTTCTCCGCTTCAGGAACTTGACGAATTCGTGAAGGACTGAGAAAAATGCCTCGTTTGGATGGTATCTGCTGAGGGTAAGAGAAGTTCTGATTGAGTACTGCCTCTTTCCCTTTTTCTCCTGGGAGACGACTTGAAAATGCTCCCTCCAAAAGCCCTCTTTAAACGTCCGTTTGAACCGCGCTAAATCCCTCTCTGGAGCATCGAAGAAGAACTTAAGCATTCCCTCCCCCGTTGGAACCGTGTAAAGGTAAGCCATGGCCGCATACAGCTTGAAGGCGTGCTCTGAACACAGGCTCAGCCTGTTGCTTTCATCAACGATGGAGTCTATCTTCCGCTCGAATGGAAATATGAAAGCTCTGTTGGGAACTACCTCCGTTTTCTTCCCGCAGATGGAGCACGTGCCTTTTTTGCCACTTGTTAGCCCCGAGAGAATGTCCTTGGTCTTTCCAGATAATTCAAACCCAAATCTCCTTAGGATGGCTATCGCTTCTGCATCGGACTCCACGGAGACGTAGCCATTGGTCATCTCGCTGATAGGCTTTAGATATGCCCTGGAGATTGCCTCGGGTGTAACCGTAGCCATACCGATCTCCTTCAAAAACAGCTCCCCGTTTTTGAGATAGGCATCAAGCACGTCCTTCCCCCCTTATGGGATTGAGGAATCCGAATCCCAGGCTGTTCTTCTCCCCCAACCCAGCCTCCATAATGAATCTGTAAAACTTTCTTTCTTGAGGTTCTATCCTCTCTTTCTCCAGAAGCTCCCAGTTGGAGCCTATGACTGGAAACGGGACTCCGTTCTTCACGACCTTTACGTAGACGTCAAGTTTGTTGTTATTGCGCACCTTCGGGATGAGCCTATCGAAGAGAGGCCCCTCAAGAATGAAATCATCATTGTAGAACGCATTGTACTTCCGTTCTGCATTGTCTTTGAGTCTCTCAAGGAAGAACCAAAGGTCTCTGTGGGCATGGAGCTTGAAGTACTCGTCCTCTTCGGAGTTCCTGTAGATTACAATTGGCGAACCCGTCTGGAACCTGTTTCGGAGTGGGAGCTTGAACTTTTTGATCTCCACTACCCTGTACTCGTCATTTCCTATGTAGACACTTTCCCTTTCCTTAACCGCAGACTGAAGGGCTCGAATAAAACCCGAATCCGGCGAAGAAACCAAAAACGTCGCCTTCCCTTCTCTGTCCACAAAGAAGTCTGAGAACGTGAAAAACTTGAACTTGGGCTGATCGTGTCTCTGCCCGTACTCGGTTCCCTTCAGCATGTGGTAAATAAAGCCCTGAACTGCGTGCTTGTTTGGGCGGGAAAATTTGCCATTTTGGGGTATTAATGACAATTTTAGTCGCATAATTTTCACCGGACAGCACGAACTGCCAGATATGTGTTTGACTGTTAAAGTTTATAAACCTTACTAATATCTTTTGGAATTCCTAAGGCAGAACGTCGCGTTGCTTTCGATACAGAAGTGTCCTACGGAAACGTGGGTGTTCGCCGGGACCGAGGTCCCGACATAATGACCTCTTTCCACACAATTATGTCCTACAGAAACAAAAGGTGTGGGAGATTGCAGAAGGCAACGATGAGCTCTTTCCACACAATTATGTCCTACGGAAACAAACCCCTAGGTTCCCACGGGGGCTCTCATAGATACTGCTTTCCACACAATTATGTCCTACGGAAACTCTTAGCTCTGGCAACATCGGAATAGTCCACGACGACAGCTTTCCACACAATTATGTCCTACGGAAACAATCCGCTTGCATGTCCTCCACGTCTATCGATTGCCCCTTTCCACACAATTATGTCCTACGGAAACACGATAGAAGATTGAGGTGGTGAAGAATGGCGAACCAATGGATCTTTCCACACAATTATGTCCTACGGAAACGCTATTAGGTGCTGTTTTTTGTGTCGGGTTCCCGCTCTTTCCACACAATTATGTCCTACGGAAACGGAAGTTGGGATTTCAGCTACGTCTCAGGAAAGGAGCAACTTTCCACACAATTATGTCCTACGGAAACAAGAAACTAAAAACACTCCCGGACGTCCATGAATACATCTTTCCACACAATTATGTCCTACGGAAACTTTTCTTAGCTTTTTGATTATTCCCGCTATTGTGGCTTTCCACACAATTATGTCCTACGGAAACAGTTATTCAGTCTGAACACTCCCAGAAAGCCAGGTTCTTTCCACACAATTATGTCCTACGGAAACTCTCACTCTTTTTCCTTTAATTGGCAAATAAGACACTGTTTAAGCTTCTATTTAAGACTTTCCATGAAAACCTGTAGCACTGCAGACCATTTATAACCCTGTCACAAAAATAGAGGAGCTTTTTCAGTCATTTTGTGCTTCATTGCGAATAGGAACCGGGTTCTATGAGCACACCAAACAATCGAAATCGTGTTTTTCAGAATTGAATAAGTTAGTGCGATTAAAAATTTGATCTATGGCTGTTTAGGGTCGTTTAACTATCTAAACTGGCCTTACGATTGCTCAATCCACTTTTTAGGACTTTTTCAGCTTTATTTCTCAAATGGACACATTTTGTCAAAGATTACCACTGCGGGGGTAATCAGAAATTGAAACCCGACTTACCACCGTTAAATTTCAAAAATATACGTTTTGACCCCTAAATTAAAAATCTACGGGAGAACAAGCCGCTAAAAGTAAAGAACAAACGTCAAACTCCCTTTATTTTCGTGTGTGTTACTTCTCGAACACATAGAAGTACCTCTCTAGGCTCTTGTGAACCCTCTGGTAGTACTTTCCGAGCGTTCTGAATCCCACCGCTTCGGCCTCACCTTCCCCGTCAAAGCTGGTGGGGAACGCGGTTACAAGCCTGCCACCCTCCTCAAGCACGCTGTAGATACTCCTCAAAGCCTTCCGGTAAAGCTCGTCCCTTTCCCTGCCAGCGAGAGTCGCGGCGGTGCCGTAGGGCGGGTCCGTTACCACCGCCTCAAACTTCTTCTTTGGAAAGAGCTTCTCCAGCCTCGTAGCGTCGCCGAGCTTGAGGGTGTAATCCTTTACGCCGTAGTGCCTGAGGTTGGTCTCGGCCCCCTCCACCATCTCCGGCCTTATGTCCACGCCGTAGACCCTGAGGCCAAGCAGACCGGCCTCTATGAGTATTCCACCTGCCCCCATGAAGGGGTCCAGTACTTCCCTCCTCGCTTTGGCCAGGTTAACGAGAGCCCTGGAAAAGCGCGGATGGAGTGAGATTGGCCGGAAAAACGGCCTGTGGTGGGCTTTCCTCCTCTCGAAGGTCTTTGGGTCGAAATATTTCAGCCTTACCCCTGTGTAGAGCCTCTCGCCGCAGTAAACTCTTACGAGCGTATCAGGCTTTGAGAGGTTCACCCTGAATCCCTGAGAATGTATAACTCCCCCAAGCTTCCGCGGGAGGTCTAAAACATCGTGCCCGCAGTTGCTCATCGTCTCGGTATCGACCTTGAATGTGCCCCTTATCGGCCAATCGACTTCCCTCGCCTTCCCGAGGAGTTCATCAACAGAATCCGCTTCGACGAGAAGAAAACCGTACTCGTGGGCCAGTCCGAGTCTGTTCAGAAACGGGAGGGCTTTCTCGTCGGCCTCGACCTTAATAACGAGGTAGTCCTGGCCGGTTATTTTCCCACCGCCCAGCTCTAGCATCGCCTTGACTTCATCCCCCGCCATCTCCGGCAGGTTTCCAAGTATTTCCACGTAGAGCATCCGACCACCTCAGAGGACGTTGAGGTACTTGTGCACCTGGAAGCTGAGCCCGACGTTTTTTCTTCCCATTATTCCCGCCGCCTCGCGGTAGAACTCCATCAGCTTTTCCGGGCTCATGTCTATCGGCTCTCTCGGCTGGATGACGAGCGGGGCGAGGTCTTTCAGGAGTGAGGCGTACCACCGGACGTTCTCTAATTGTGTCTCCTTCGTGACAACGAGCTTTGCATAGGTTTTCGCCCCGGCCTCCTTCAGGATTCTGATGCTCTCGATTTCCCTGAGAACAAGGCCCTTCCAGTCTTCCGTCGCCCTTGCGCTCTCGTCCTTTATGTCGACGCTCGCATAATCGGTCAGCGTTGCGATTTCTTTAATCATCTCCGGGAGGCCGCCGTGGGTCTCGAGGAAGTTATCGAAGCCGAGCTCCTTCATCCTCTCCATCAGGGCTTTCAGGGGCTTTACCTGAAGGGTCGGCTCTCCACCGGTATAGCTTATCGAGTGTATGTCCCCAGTATCGAGCCGTAGGATGGCATCAGTCACCTCTTCCACACTCGCTGGGTTTTGCCTGTACTTGAACTTTCCGGTGAAGGGTTCCACCTCGTGCCTCCAGCGGGAAACGCGGGAAGCATCGATGTACTCCTTTGAATCGCAGTAAACGCAGTGAAGGTCGCAGCCAGCGAATCTAACGAATATCTGCCTCCTCCCGAACGCGGAGCCTTCGACGCTCCCCCCTTCTCCCTGCCAGCTGTTGAAGACCTCTGCTATGATGACCCGCATTCTATCACCTCAAAGCTCCTCGACGTCCAGTCCCTTCACATGCTCGCTCACGAAGCCCTCAAGAATTTCGACCTTAACTTCCCTCCCCTCGCCAGTCATGTCCGCCATTAGCTTTACCGCCCTCGCGTAGTCCCACAGGCGTCTCTTGGCCTCTCCCGTTACTCTTTCGGCCATCACTATTAGCTCCCTCTCTTCGGGATGGGCGCTTACCCACTCAACGACTTTTCTCGCGTCCTCCTCAGTGAAGATGCCTCCCTTTCTGAACAACATACATACCACCTTTTCAGTCCATTGGGGACAGCACAATCGAATTATTTGATTGTTTAATTGTTTTATTATTTAATCATCTAAACTTTTGGCTCTACTATCGGCGCGTCCGTCAAATGTACTTCAGGAGCAGCTCCAGTGCACTCTCAAAGACTTCTCTGTCTTCGTCCTCAAGTATGGAATCCAGGTAGTGGATGTTTGCTATGTTAATGAGGACGTACGCGGTGTTTCTGTCCAGTCCGAGGTCGTAGGCCTCGTATATCACTATCTCCTTCCCTAAGGCTTTGTTCATTAGGTCGACAAAGTGCCTGATGTCCTCCACGCTCAGCTCGTCCCACTTGCTCTCCAGTTCGTCAAAATACCTCTCAAGCAGCCGGATTTCCTCAAGGTCAAGGTTTAAGGTTCCCTCCGCGAACGGAAACTCCCCGACGCGGAAGACTTTGACACCGTCCCTGTCCTGGATTCCGATGGAGTCCCAGAGGATGATCCCCTCGATGGGATTGTGCCCGTACCTGCCAGTCAAATACGAGAACGCCTCAAGGACGCGATCCATGTCGTCTATGAACTCCTCTTCATCCTCAAAGTGGATTATCTTGCTCACGGTTCCTCCCATCTTTCGCACCGCTCTGAGTTCGATGGGGCCTATTAAAGGATATCGCCCGGCAGATTTTTAGGGTAATAACCCAAAATCCCAATGCCCGACGAGTATTGGGTTGCGATGAAGTCGGGACCCCCAGGGGCGACACTCGCAAAGCCCCCCTTCCGCTTCCTCCAAAACCTGTTCCGCAGGATTTTTATACGCCGCCCCGTACAAAGTTGAGGTGTTGTTATGGTCACGCTCATCATCGCTGAGAAGCCCAACGTTGCCAGGAAGATAGCCTATGCCCTGGCCGAAGGCAAACCCGTGAGAAAGACCATCGGGAAGGTGGGCTATTACGAGTTCACACGGGACGGAAAGAAGGTCATCGTGGCTCCCGCGGTAGGACATCTCTTCTCTCTCGCCCCCAAAGTTAAGACCTACGGTTATCCCATTTTCGACATCGAATGGGTGCCTGTCTATGTCGCCGAAAAGGGGAAGAGCTACGCAAAGGACTATATAAAGGCCCTTGCGACGCTGGCAAAGCAAGCCGATGAGTTCGTCGTCGCCTGCGATTACGACACGGAGGGTGAGGTCATAGGCTACACCGCCCTCAAATACGCCTGCGGTGTCGACCCGTCAAAGGCGAAGAGGATGAAGTTCTCGGCTTTAACCAAGGCGGACCTCCTCAAGGCCTGGTACAACATGGAATCGACGATAAACTTCGGTATGGCCGATGCTGGCGTGGCGAGGCATGTTCTGGACTGGTATTGGGGCGTTAACCTCTCCAGGGCCCTTACGTCAGCCATAAAGCGCGCCAGCGGCAAGTGGATGGTACTCTCAACAGGTAGAGTCCAGGGGCCCACCTTGAAGTTCCTGGTTGATCGAGAGAAGGAGATTCAGAACTTCAAACCGACCCCCTACTGGGTCATAAAGATGGTTCTGGAGAAGAATGGGGAGGGGTACACCGCCAACTACGAGAAGGAACGCATCCTCAACGAGGAAGAGGCCAAGAGGATAGTCGAGGAGGCCAAGAAGGGGCCGGCTTTCGTTGAGAGGATTGAGGTCAAACAGCAGAGCAGAAAGCCTCCTGTGCCCTTTGACCTCGGAACCCTCCAGAGGGAGGCCTATTCAGCCTTCGGATACTCTCCAAAGAAGACGCTGGATATAGCACAGAAGCTTTATGAGAAGGGCTTACAGTCGTATCCAAGGACGAGTTCTCAGAAGCTCCCGAAGAACCTCAACCTGAAGGGCATAATCCAGAAGCTGGCTCACCTCTCGGATTACAAGCCCTTCGCCCATGAACTCCTGGGGAAGGATAAGCTCAAACCCGTTGAGGGCAAGAAGGAAGACCCTGCCCATCCAGCCATCTACCCAACCGGAGAGCTCCCAAAGCCCGGTGACCTCACAAAGGACGAACAGAACATCTACGACCTGGTCGTCAGGCGTTTTCTGGCTCTCTTCATGGAGCCCGCGGTAAGGGAAACGATGAGGGTCATCATAAACTCCAACAACCATCGCTTCATCCTGAGCGGTGCGAGAACCGTTAAGGAGGGCTGGCTAAAGGTATATGGTAAGTACGTCAAGTTCGACGAGGTTATCCTTCCTGCTTTCAAGGAAGGTGAGTCCGTCAAAGTCCTCCAGATAAAGCGCGAGAAGAAGAAGACCAAACCACCGGCGCGCTACTCTCCGGCGGCGGTCATCAAGAGGATGGAAGACTTGGGAATTGGAACCAAGGCAACCCGCGCCCAGATACTGGAAACCCTGTACAGCAGGGGCTACATCGAGGGCAAGAGGAAGATAAAGGTCACCCCGCTGGGAATGCGCGTTGTCGAGGCCCTTGAGAAGAACGTCCCCGACATAGTCAGCGTCGAGCTCACCAAAGCCTTTGAGGGGAAGATGGAGGACATCATGGCCGGAAAAGCGAACAAGGATCAGGTCATCGAGGAGAGCAAGAATGATTTGGTAAAAATCCTCGATGTCTTCAAAGAGAAGGAGCTCGACATAGGTAGAATGCTCCTGGAAAGCACAGGAACCGGGGTAACAACAAGCAAAGAAACAGCGAAGAAGACCAAAGCCGTGAATGAGCTCAGCGAGGAAGAGGAGAAGGCGGTTCAAAAGGCAGTGGATGGAGAATCCGGCTCCGAACCAGTTAAAAAGCCCGAACGAAAGGCCCTCGTCATCGGTAAGTGTCCCAAATGTGGCGGCGACCTTGTGGTCCGCTACAACAGGAAGACCGGAAAGCGCTTCGTCGGCTGCTCGAACTGGCCCAAGTGCGACGTCACCTACCCCCTCCTACAGCGCGGTAAGATAATCCCGACCAACAAGACCTGCTGCGGTGGGGCGCCCGTCGTGAAGATACGCGAGGGAAACCGCGAATACGAGATATGCGTTGACATGAACTGCAAGGACTGGAAAAAGGGCGGTGGTTCCAGTGGAAAACGCTGAAACCGCCAGAAAGTTCCTTGAGAACGCCAGGATGGCCTTCAGGGAGCTTCGGGTGAAGTCCATCCAGAAAAAGCTGACTCTAGAGGACCTCCGCGACGCACAGGTTGGTATCTTCCTGAACCTCGCCGACGCGAGCCTCCGCTTCTTCCTGGAGGGGAACTCGGAGGGTCTTGATGACTGTTACGTAACCTTCCTTGAGGCGCTGCTCTTCCTTAGAGATGAAGGACTCTTAGTGAGCATTCCAGAGGTTGGAGTCCAGCTCGGTGCCCTCTCCAACCTCGACCCGGAGGAGGGTTTTTCTCTCGACAGGAGGCTCTCGCTCCTTGGTGAGCCAAAGGAGATTCAGGTGTGGGCCAACAGGGTGATAAAGCTCAGAAAGGCCCTAAATGGGGAACCCCCAAGGGAACCACTAAGGGAGCTGGGGTACGGCACGAGCGAGGGTGATAGGCGGTTCCCCCTTCTCCTCAAAGCCGCGAGGAGAATATACGAGATGAACCCACCGGGGATCGAGGAGTTCTCAACGCTGCTCTACCTTGAGATGAGGCTCGGCCTTGAACCCACCTCCATACTCTGCAGGGACGGCCGCTGTGAGGAGATATCCAAGCTTGTAGATGTGGATAACTTTGAGAAGGTCGCCTCCGGGGACGTTGATGTCTACTACCGGTTTTCCAGCGGGAAGAGGGTAACCTCTCGCTGGGGAAGCGTGAACCTGGGCACTCCTGTAGAAATAGTGGTTTTCTCAAGAAGAAAGAATAGGGGGTTTAGATGCGTTAAAGAAGCTGTTTGAGCAGGGAAATCCTGCGCTTGCTCAGGAGAACCTTCGGGTGCTTCAGGAGTGCTTTGATGACCTCTCCGTAGTCCCCGCCGGCTATCTTCTCAGCGTCCGCGCTGCTGAGGAGCTGAATGAACAGGTCGAGGTCCTCATCCGTGAGCTTCTCGGTAACCTTCCTGACCTTGAGAACCTTCTCAAGCCTCTTTCCGTCGGTCTCCCACCACTCCTTGGTATAGTTCTGGAGGAGTGAGATGTTCTCCTCTTCGAGGGCCTTGTTTATCCACTTGCTCGCTATGGTTCCCGCTTCCATCGCCTCGGCCATTCCGCCACCGTGCATCGGGTTAACCTGCCTGGCAGCGTCTCCAACTACGAGGACGTTGTCCTTTGCAAGCTCCTTGACGAAGCCACCAACCGGGACAACACCGACGTTTATCTCAAGGAGCTTCTTGGCGGGTATGTTGTTCTCCCTGAGCCACTTGTCGAGGTAGTACTTGGCCGTCTGCGGATTATCCGAGTTGATGCCTATTCCGACGTTGGCCCTGTCCTCGTCCTTCGGGAAGACCCAGACGTATCCCCTGGGAGCGACCTCGTTGCCAAACCAGAGGTGTATGAGGTCGGGGTCGTAGCCCTCTATGAGCATCTCGTACTCGTAGCTTGAATCGAACTCATGCGGTGGAGCGTAGGTGTTTATCCCTGCTTTTCTGGCTATGGTGCTCTCAACGCCGTCAGCGGCGACGATTACCTCGGCATAGATCTCGACCGGTTCGTCCTCATGCTTTGCCTTGATTCCAGCTATTCTGCCATCTTTCCTTATGACGTCTTGAGCCTCCGTCCTCGCGAGAACATCTGCACCGGCCTTGGCGGCGTAGTAAGCGAGCATCTTGTCAAAGACCTTTCTCTCAAGGATTACGCCGCTGGCCTCTTTGTACCTGAGCTCCAGCTCGTAGCCGCTCGGGGAGTAGAGCTTTGCACCGTAAATCTCGCGGTTGATGTAGCGCTTGTCGTAGGGGATGTCGTACTCCTCGAAGACCTTTATGCTTATGCCCTCGGCGCACTGCTTTGGACTTCCTATGGCGGGCTTCTTATCGATAAGAAGAACCGAGTAACCGGCTTTAGCAACGTTTCTGGCCACTATCGGGCCGGCGATACCCGCGCCGACAACGACGACGTCGTATTTCATCTCGTTCATTCTTTCACCTCCAGTGGCTCAGCGCTTAAAGCTCCAACCGGGCAGGCGTTGATGCATATCCTGCAGCTTATGCACTCCTCCTGGATGAACTCCCAGCCACTCGAGTGGACTTCAATGGCGAGGGTCGGGCAGACACCGGCGCAGCCGCCACAGAGGTAGCACCTGTCCTCATTGACCACAACTTTAATCTTCTCCGGCATTGGTGTCACCGCCGTTTTGTTTTAGCCTTTCCTCATCGATTTCGATGAAGTTCTCTTTTATTCTTAACGGTACGAATCTGTCCAGTTCCTGTGCCTTTACGAGGACTTCTCTCTCCTTGAGGTTGAGCCTGTCGCTGAGCTCGTCCACAGTGGCACCGCCCGTGAGGAGTATGTAGTGGAGAATGGCCAGCTGTGTCATGTCACCTATCTCCCTCAGGTAGCGCTCCTTTATCTCCCTCATCAGCTCGTTTCTCCGGCTCTCTATTGTTCTGAGAAGCTCCAGAACCTTCTCGAGCTCCTTCGTAAGGAGAAGGAAGGATTGCACCTCGTCCAGAAGCCCTTCGTGTTTTTCGGGGATTCCGCTTATATCAATCGAGGCCTTTTTGAGGCCGTCGTTTGAGAGCTCAAGGCCGCGATACCAGAAGAGGTTTGGAGTTAAGGTGACTACGTACGTCTTTGCGGTGTTTATCTCGTAGTATTTTCTCGCCGGGCCGAGGAACGGGCCCTCCCTCTCGTAGGACTTCAAAATTCCCTCGCGCTCCATTATTTTAAGGTGCTTGGCGACGGCGGTCGAAGAAACGCTTACTTTATTACTTAAAAAGCTGAAGTAGCATTCAGTACACGTCAGATGGCTTAAAAGATCCCTCCGGACCTTGTTTCCTAGAATGTAAAACACATCCGGTTCCGTCTCAGGCATGGCCCACACCACCCAAATCTGTGACGTAAAGCTTATATAGTGAACATTCAACCTTAAGTTGCAAACCTGGGGATTCCAGGTCACGTTTGATTGCGTTCAGCGGGTTATAAACCTTTAGACGGAGGTGCTGGTATGGGATTGATTAGCGATTCCGACAAGAAAGTAATTAGGGAGGAGTTCTTCTCCAAGCTGGCCAACCCGGTCAAGATTATCGGCTTTACTGGCAAGGAGCACTGCCAGTACTGCGAGCAGCTCAAGCAGCTCGTTCAGGAGCTCGCCGAGCTCAGCGACAAGCTCACCTACGAGTTCCACGACTTCGACACAGAGGAGGGCAAAAAGATAGCCGGGGAGTACAGGATCGACCGTGCCCCGGCCGTTACCATAACCCAGGACGGCAAGGATATGGGCGTCAGGTTCTTCGGCCTTCCAGCTGGCCACGAGTTCGGTGCGTTTCTCGAGGACATAGTTGACGTCAGCAACGCCACCACCGACCTCATGCCGGAGAGCAAGCAGGAACTCGTCGGGATTAACAGGGACGTCAGGATACTCGTCTTCGTCACCCCGACCTGCCCGTACTGCCCGCTCGCCGTCAGGATGGCCCACAAGTTAGCCATAGAGAACACCAACGCCGGCAAGGGCAAGATACTCGGCGACATGGTCGAGGCCATCGAGTACCCGGAGTGGGCCGACCAGTACAGCGTCATGGCCGTCCCGAAGATCGTCATCCAGGTGGACGGCGAGGACAAGGTCCAGTTCGAGGGAGCATACCCGGAGAAGATGTTCATGGAGAAGCTCCTCGCAGCCCTCGAGTGAGGGCTTTTGTTCCTTTCCCTTCGCTTTTCTGCCTTCTCACTTCCCTGTTAATGCAGCCATCTTTTGAACTTTTGGAGTTTCCACGGAAAAGTTATAAATCTCACGGCCCACCCATAGCGGGGGAGCCAATGAGCACGAGGATAGGTGGTGTGAACGTCAGGTTTACCGGGGAGCTTGACGACGGTTTTGAGGACGCTTTTAGTGGGCTCTTCTCGAGGCGCTATCTTCCCGACGTGAGACCCGGTTCAGGGGATCCTCAGGTCGTCGTTGAGCGTTTTAAGGGCGAAGAGTTTAGGGTCTTCAGCTCGTCTTATGACTACCTTGGTAAGGACGAGTACAAGATAGAGTCCAGCGTCCCCTCCGCCTACGGCAACGAGGCGCCGATTTTCTTCATACTCCAGGCGGCGGCGAGGGCCGCGGCAAAGTCAGGAAGGATGTTCATAACAGACTCCGTCGGCATCGTGGCACCCAGCGGCAAAGCGATCCTGTTCGTGGGCTACCCACATACCGGTAAGAGCACGATGTCGGTTCTCGCCTTGGCCCGCGGACTACCGGTTCTGAGCACCGAGAACACCGTTGTGGAGGTCAGGAACGGGAAGCTCTACATCATTGGTGGGACTGAGGTTCTGGTCTACGACCCACGCGTTGAGGGAATCTACGACGTCGATGTTCCCTGCGACGAACAGACGAGGAGCGGTTATAGAATAAAGGATCTGAAGGACGATCCTGAGAGGAAGTGGCTCCTTAAAAAGGGCGTTGAGATAGACATGATGGTCGTCCTCCACGCGGCCTTCAACTGCATGGAGGCCAGCTTCTCCCAAATAAAGGGGAGGAAGGTCAGAAAGACCCTCTGGTACTTCTCGACCGCGCTCATGAAGGGCCTCGACTACTACGAGCCCGCCCCGCTCCATGTCCCAATGAACGAAGAGATAAGCGATAACCTCCGCGAGTTCCTTGAAACTGCATCGGCAAGCTATTCCGGCAGAATGTACGAGGCCTTCGGCAACCACAGGACTGTCTTTGAGAGAGTTCTTGAGGTGGCATCGTCCCTCTGAGAGTTTTCCGTTCTATTTTCTCTGCTCTCAGAGGTAAACCATATAACCTCTTGTTCATATATTAACTCATAGCATCGCACAAAAGACTTGTTCGGGTAACTTTGTGACGGGGGTGCTCCGATGGAAGTCGAGAAGGTGGATAACGCCAGGGTTTACGTCCTAGCCGATGACTACGCGGGTTACAATAGTCCTTTTTGGGCACAGCATGGGGTTTCGTTTCTCATCGACGCAAGGTCTGGAGAGACCAGACGGAGGATCCTCTTCGACACGGCCTCCTACGCCGAGCCAATCCTCTTCAACATGAAGCTACTCAGGCTCGATCCCAGCGAAATAGACGCCATTGTCCTCTCTCACAGTCACTTCGACCACACTGGGGGCCTTCTGGGCATCATAGAGGAGAT
Source organism: Thermococcus sp. Bubb.Bath (assembly GCF_012027595.1). Classification (NCBI taxonomy): domain Archaea; kingdom Methanobacteriati; phylum Methanobacteriota; class Thermococci; order Thermococcales; family Thermococcaceae; genus Thermococcus; species Thermococcus sp. Bubb.Bath. Next base: position 206,419 of record NZ_SNUR01000001.1, read on the forward strand.
AAAGAGGGAGGTACCGGTATTTGCCCACCCTGAGATATTCAAGGTGAGCTTTGTGATGGATCCGGAGTTCGTTTATGCGGGGATTCCACCACTTAGGGGAGGCACAAAGGAGAAAATCGAGGAGCTTGGTGGGATATGGGTTCTTAGCAGGGATCCAATAAAAATAATGCCCGGAGTGTTCACCCTTGGGGAGGTTCCGGTTGAGGAGAGGGTTGACTTCGAAAAAGAGACCTCGGTAGGCCTCTACAAACTTGAGGATGGGAGGATAGTTAAGGATGACGTGAACGATGAGGTAGGACTCGCGATAAACACCAGAAAAGGCCTTGTCGTGGTAGGAGGCTGCTCTCATCCGGGAATAGTCAGCATGGCGCAGAAGGCAAGGGAGATAAGCGGGGTTGAGAGCGTTCATGCAGTTGTCGGCGGTTTCCATCTGATAGATGCCAATGAGGAGAGGATTCAAAAGACTGTTGTGGCCTTGAAGGGAATTGGAGTTAAAAAGGTCTACGCCGGCCACTGCACCGGCCTCAAAGCGGAAGCTCTCTTCGCTAGCGAGTTCGGTGAGGACTTTGAGAAACTCCACGCGGGGAAAGTCATAGAACTCCTATAAAACCCCTTATGCGGTACCATCGTTTCGTTCTTTCCATTTAGGGCTCATTGAGAGGCGTCTGGTTGAGGGGGTGCTGACCTCCTCCCCGCTCTGAAGGGCGAGGCTTTCAAGAGAAAAAAGTAAAGTGATTTTTAATTTTTCTCGCTTTCAAACTGACGGAAAAGAAAGACGAGGATTGTCTGTACCTTTCAATTCTCTTAGAGTCTTATTGCAACGTTACAAAAGTCTTTTATTTTCCCGTTCCCTATCGTCCCGTTTCAATTCTCTTAGAGTCTTATTGCAACTAGAAAACAACACCGCCACTATCATCCTCACAGGAAAGTTTCAATTCTCTTAGAGTCTTATTGCAACCGAGTGCAAGTTCTTATGGGGTGCTGGAGGTAATCCCAGTTTCAATTCTCTTAGAGTCTTATTGCAACGAGGCCGAGCTCGACGAGATGGCGCGGGAGATAGACAAGGTTTCAATTCTCTTAGAGTCTTATTGCAACGATCGTGACGACAGTAGAAATGCCTCAACAACTCCACGTTTCAATTCTCTTAGAGTCTTATTGCAACCGCGCAGGTCGACGGCATAAAGATACAGGTCGGCCAGGTTTCAATTCTCTTAGAGTCTTATTGCAACCGGTGCACCCACTAAAAGACGCTTCTATGTCATGCGTTTCAATTCTCTTAGAGTCTTATTGCAACTTAACCCTGTCAGCGCCGAAAACGTCGCAGTACTTCTGTTTCAATTCTCTTAGAGTCTTATTGCAACGTCGGAAGCTCCCTTAGCCCTGAGTATATAGACGCGGGTTTCAATTCTCTTAGAGTCTTATTGCAACGCGGGAGCCGGGCTCTACGTCCTCACCGTCAGCCCGTTTCAATTCTCTTAGAGTCTTATTGCAACACGACACGTCCCCGGCCTCAGCCATCCGCGACCAGGCGTTTCAATTCTCTTAGAGTCTTATTGCAACCTGAAGCCCCCGCCATGCTCATCTTTGTGAGCCTTTGAGCGTTTCAATTCTCTTAGAGTCTTATTGCAACGAAAGAGGCGCCAGTTCTACCAATCGTCCGCAAAAAGCGTTTCAATTCTCTTAGAGTCTTATTGCAACTCATCGAACAAAAGAAGCTTATGGAGGACTACTTCAGTTTCAATTCTCTTAGAGTCTTATTGCAACCTTGGACAAAAAGCCCATTTTCACCACCAGGGCTAATAGTTTCAATTCTCTTAGAGTCTTATTGCAACACTATCATTTTGAATGATTTATCGAGGAGCTCAAACGTTTCAATTCTCTTAGAGTCTTATTGCAACGTGGGAGAATGAGCTACATAGCGAAACTCACCTTCAAGTTTCAATTCTCTTAGAGTCTTATTGCAACCCCGTAGCGCTTGTACGCCTTGCCGAGCGCTTGATGAGTTTCAATTCTCTTAGAGTCTTATTGCAACAGGGCGAATTCTCCCCTAGTTTGCCCTCTGAACTAACAAGAGCGGTCGAAGTTTATAAGCTTTTCCTCAAAGGGTACTTTAAAAAGCCCCTAGAAGCCTTCAATCCAGGGTTCTGAAGTAAGTTTCTATCCAATACCTCCTCCTTGCCCTTCCCTTGAGTCAGGGTATAACTATATACGTGAGACTTCCGGAACGTTTAAAGAGCTTTAAACACAGGTTGATCTGCTTTTATGCCTTTTCGCACAAAAATACTCAATTTGCACTGGGGACGAGCATTAAAGAAGCCTCCATACGCCTCTGTTCAGAATTTTGAAAAAATTTCGTCATAATTTTATCTATAAAAACAACTTTTTGTTAGATAGTAACTAAAGGTTATTAAAGACTTCCTAGGGTTAATTAACAGGTATTTTCTAGATTAATTGCTTATTAAAATCCTGTTTGAACAACAAAAGGATTTAAACGTGATACGAGCCAAAAACTATAAAATTATCGAACTGTAGTGACTATGGTGATAGCATGTACGTTATCATTGTCTACGACATCTCGGTTGAGCGAGTTAATAAGGTCAAAAAGTTTCTGCGCCAGCACCTGCACTGGGTTCAGAACAGCGTCTTCGAAGGGGAGGTCACGAGGGCAGAGTTCAAGAGGATAAAAACAGGCATAAAAGGGCTTATCAATGAGAACGAGGATTCTGTTGTTATCTACAAACTCCACTCAGGACCGAGGAGGGAAATAATTGGAGTGGAAAAGAATCCCATAGAGGACATCATTTAGAGTCTCTCCACCGCACTGCATATCCGGCCTGAAGATACAGTTTTCACTTCATTTTGAAAGGAAATGACCTCCTCCCCACCCTGAAGGGCGAGGCTTTCGAAAGAGAAAAAGCAATGCATGTTATGATGGAGGGGGGAGTGGGTGCGTGTATGTTGATAATGTTAGCTTTAGGAAATGTGAAGTTGTGGTATGAGGAGAGGGAGGTTCATTTGGTCATGAGCGTGCACAGTTTTTGCAATGTGATCAAACATTTTTTCAGTCTAACTTGAAAAAAAGTAGAAGAAGTAGAAAAACACAAAAATGCGCATGCTATAAAATTTCTGAAAAAGAGTGAATAAAGAAATTGAAAACAAAAAACATGCACAAACACTCAAGAACACGCGTGAGTTTCTCACGCGTATTATAGTTGCACCCCAACATTTCATGTTTTTCTACTTTTTTTCAAGTTTAACTTGAAAAACTGTTTCACCTTCTCGCGCACATTGAACATCATATCTTGATGATACGCTTAACGCCCTCTTCTCACGTGCAAAAACATGTGAAAACAATAGCTTTACATAGTATAAGCTTTACATAGTATAAAGGAATTAGAACGCTCTAACATCACTTTCACGTCTAACTTTCTCCCTTTGAAAGCCCCACCCTCCATAATATGAAGAGATCAGAAAAGATGAAGGTACTGGAGGTTTTTCCTTCTGAAGCCTCCTCATGGAAAAGAACCGGCAAATTGAATCTTTCATAACCCTTCCTCAAAACCAAGCCACCAGGGGTTCATACTCCTTAACCCTAACAAGGTGCTTAATCAGCTTGTATGCCTCAAGCCTAATCAGCCTCTGCTTCGTAACGTTCTTCTTGAGTCCTGGATGTTTCACACTCTTGCCCAGCTCTTTGTTGTAATGCTCAAGGACGGTTTTCATACCTTCTTTCGTCATCAAAACTCCGTTAAGCTCACCCCTGAAGTGCTCCTTCTTGATTATACCCTGTTTCACGAGGCGCGTCGCTATTCTGTCGGCTATTATCGGCTTGAATATCTCGCTCAAATCAAGCGCGAGCGAAAACCTCCTCTCGCCCGGCTCGTGGAGGTAGCTTATGGTTGGGGCGAGCTGGGTGTTGTAGAGTTCGCTCACGATGGTGGCGTAAAGACGAGAATTGAGGAAGCTTATCAGCGCGTTCATTTCGTTCCCCGGCGGCCTTCTCGTCCTTTTCACAATCTTAAAGCCCCCTGGAAGGGCATTGTCCCAAAGGCTGTAATACTCCTCTCTTATCCTTGCCTCAACGTTCATAACCTCTGTTATCTTCCTCGCGCTCTCAAGCTCTCTGAAGAGTTCATCTAAAAGCTCCAAAAATCCATCGGCGACCTTCCATCGTTTGAGGTTCTTCTCCATGTTGAGGGCGCTTCCCCTCACGAAGAGCTTCGCCAGAGTGAGGCGCTTTTCCCGGTTGAGGTAGTGCTCGGCCTGTGCCACGACCAGGTTTCCGGAATGGAGCTTCTCCCTCGGGTAAAAGCTGCCGTCGTAGTGGCCGTAGTGGTTGAAGAAGTGGACGGTTATCCCCTTCTGCGCCAGGAAATGGAGGGCCTGGGAGCTTATGTTCACGTGACCGTAGACGTAGATGTCGTAGATTCCTTCAACGGCTAGGGGCTTCCTCCCGCTGGCGTTCTCGAAGTAGAGTGTGTTCTCCCTCCGGAAGAGGTTTCCGTCAGAGAAGAGGGTGAGGGAGCGTTTTCTCATTTTCCTTCACCGTTGTGAGTGTTCTTTGCTTTCTTCTCTTTCCAAGACCCATCTTTCAGGAAGCCCTCAATTTTTCCAATGCATTCGTCAAAGCCCCCCATTATGGATTTCTCAATATCTTCGGGGGGGAGACGCTTTCCTAGCCGTATGCTTCTTTCCACATCCACCACCTCAAACCCAGCACAGCTCGTAGTAGGCGCACTTTTTACACTTTTTTGATTTAACTGGCTCCGGCGGAGCGGGCAGTGATTTTATCCTCTGAACTTCCAGAATTGCCGCCTCCACTTCCTCTTCCCTGCCGTCAAGGGTTATCTCCTTCGTCTCGTTGAGCTTCGGGTAGTGGAGAACCGCCTTCCCCTCGATGCCGAGCCTCTTGAGGTAGTAAAGGTAATAGAGTGCCTGCATCTCGTGGGCCTTCTCCATCGCCTTCCCGAGCTTGACCTCGTGGACTTCTATGATGTTCCCTTTCCTGATGAAGTCTATCTTTATGCTCCCGATCTGGACCTCCTTCTCCTCGTTGGCGTAGCGTTGTTCATGAAGGAACTTTCCAAGGTCAACCCACTCATTTTCATGCTCCATTGTGATGCCCTTCGAGAAGTACCAGAGCTTCGTGGGGCAGATGAAGAGGTAGTTGATTTCTGTGCCGCCGATGAGGAGCTCGTCGAGGGGGTATTCATTTTCCACCTCCAAACCTCCAGAGAAGCCAGTGATGGAGGAATGGGTCACTGACCTCAAATTCTCCATTAATGCGATGTATCAGCTCTTTTTCCCGGAGGGCCTTGATCGAGTACTGAACTGATGAAGTTGAGCTGAACCCATACTTTATTAGGAACTCAGCGGAGTACAGATCCCTCTCTCCTCGGGCTATGGCCAGAAGAACCTTCCTCTGGGATAACGGTAGTGCGTCCCATATCTCGATGTAGCTGGCCTCGCTTTCCTTAACGAGTTCTTCAAACGTCTTTTCAACGTCTTCAATTTCGAGGCTCCCTTTGAGCTTTCCGACGTACCAGAGCCTGTGGCAGAACTTCTGAGTGTAATAGGGGTGGCTCCCAGTTAGCTCAAGAACTCTATCTACGATGTTCTCCTCGATCTTGATCCTCGTTTCCTTAAATTTCTCCAGTATAAACTTCCTGAACTCATCCTTCGGAATCTTTCCTAGAACCATGTGCCTGCCAAAGTTATAGAATGGGCTCTGGGCCGAGCGGAATATTCTCTCCATCATGCTCCTTCTGCTCCCGATGAACACGAAGGTCACATCCTTCTGCCACTGGAACTTCGAGCGCATTTTTTTCAGGACGTCCTCCCCAAGTTCTGCCACTTCCTGGAACTCATCGAAAACCACCACTATTCTTCTCCCTAGATGCTCGGCCAGTCTCTGTGGGACTTCAAGGGCATCACCCAACGCCTTTTCTTCCTCTCCAAATGTGAACTCGACTTCGAGTGTGTCTCCAAGCCGGACTTTTGGAGTGACTTTTTTGAAGAGCTTTTTGGCGCTCTCCACAAGGTTTTGGAGCTTTAAATGCTTCAGAGCCTCCGATGCTATTTTCTCCGCAAGTTCTTTCTTTGTCAGCACGCTGTAGCAGTCCACCCAGAGGGGAACGATCTGGCCCTCCAGGGAAAGAATGGCATTGTAGACGAGCGAACTCTTCCCAAAGCGCCTTGGAGAGTAGATTATCACGTTCTGGCCGCTCAGCATCTCCATCTTTAGCTCTTCAAGCTCCTTTTTTCTGTCCGCAAAGTCCTTACCGACGACGGGTTCACCGTATCTGAAGGGGTTCTCCATTACAGTTTCACCTGTAACAGTTTTACCTATAATGATTTTTATAGTTTTGACTGTAATTTATTAAAATATCTCTCCCCCATTTAACGGGACTCTCTGAAGGCCTTTCTCAGGGTCATATTCGAGCTCGGCAACGAGAATATACTTCCCCCTCCCCCTGTCGGAGAGGGGATGGAAATTCTCCCGCTCAGCGTGATAGAGCCACATAGGGATTGGGATGAGATACTTATACACTTCCATGCCCATTTTCTTGTCAAGCAGTTTGCTGACGGTTCCCTGATAAGTTCCGGGAACTACTTCGAGGCCGTTGAACATCTTGTAGAACTTTTGCTCATCTTCACCTTTCATCATGGGCTTTACGTTGTTGAAAACCTCTTGAGCCATCTTTTGATAGTAGCGAACCTCTTCTACAAGCTCGTCAGAAACATGCGCATAAGCTTTACTTACCAGCTTAGGGATTATGGATTCTCTCAGTTCTCTCCCATCGAACTCTTGGAGTATCTTCACGCTCTCTTCAACGACCTTGTAGGGTTTGTAGATTTTTCTATCGGCGTCCGAGCCTTTAGTCAGGACGTAGACGTCTTCAATCCGTCCCTCCCTCCAGCCCTGCCTGTTAACGCGCCCAAAGCGCTGTATTAACGCGTCTAAAGGTGCCGGCTCTGTTAGTATCGTCGAGAAGCTGACGTCGAGGGAAACCTCTACGACCTGTGTTGCAACAACAAAGTCATAATCGGATATCTTTTCAAGGAGTGTCTTCTCCTTTGCTTCCCTGTCACCCTGGGTAAACCGGCTGTGGAGAAGCAGAACTCTGTAGTCTCCGCTTAGCTCTTTGTAGACACTAACCGCCCGATCCACACTGTTACAAGCTATTAACGCAGGCCTCGAAGTCTTCTTGACCTTTCTGTGAAGTCCAAGCTCGTCTATCAACTCTTCCACAGAGGCCATGCCCCCGTCAACAACGTGAACTCTGTGGCGGGTAAATCTGTCTGCCTCTTCTGCAGGGGTTTTGAGCTCCTTGAAATCGGCCGTGTTCTTGATTAACTCTTCAAGGAAGTCCGGCAGGGTTGCGGTCATAACCATGATCTTGGCTTTCAGACCTTCGAGTTCGTTAAGCATTGCAAGGATTATACCGAGAACGTTGGGCTCGTAGGCGTGGATTTCGTCGAATATGAGAAGCGATCCCGAAAGCTCGGTTTTCAGCATTTCGTGGAAGCCGACCCCAAAGAAGGCCTTCATAAGCTGGAACGGGGTGGTGACCTTTAGCGGAGTGTAAATTTTATGGTACAGCGAGCTCAGTCGCCTGTACTCAAGGGCAGATGTGTAGAGATAAAAGCTCGCAGAGCTGTGTAGAACCCCTACCAATGATGGATCGGAAAATATATCCATCATTCGCTGGTGCATCGCGTTTATGCTGGCTTTGTAGGGCAGGACATAAAAAATTCTGCTTGTTATACCTTCCTTGTTTCTGAAAGCATTTCTGTTTGCCCATAAGAGCGCTGCTTCGGTCTTCCCGTATCCCGTGGGTGCTCTTAGGAGCAGATTCCCTTCTGAATTAAAAGCCTCAACCTGAAGTGGTCTAAGTTTCCCCCTTGGAATTTTCAATTCAAGCCTCTCAGCGATGTCTGGGAGGAGAAGTATTTCAAGTTCACCGGCAGAGGCAAGGTGATCCGAGGCGTTTAACAGACCTCGCATAAAGGCCAGTGTTTTCCTCTCGGCGTCAAGATTGTCTTTGTACCACTCCCTCAATTTCTGGAAGTCGAATTCTCTGAGTTTTTCTCTCCAGTCTTTAGGGAAGTTGAACTTTCTTGGTGGCCTCGTTGTGCCAAAGTAGTACGCTTCGATGTTGGGAATTCTTGGCAGGAACATCTTTTCTATGTACTCGGCCCGCTCAAGGAGTTCCTCAAGCTTCTCGTCGAACTCAAGGGGACCTACCTCGGCAGTACTAACCGGGAGAATCTCTTCAAGTTCATCCAAAGTCTTGTGGTGGGTGAGTATGGCGAGCGCTATAAGATTGCGTTCCTTCTCCGGGAAGTCCAAGAACTGCACAAATGGAACTGAGAGAATCTCGTGGCGGTAACCCCACTTGTTCTTCTTTTTTTGAAAGCCGCGGGCACACTTTCCAATATCGTGGAGGAGGACGGCATAAAATGAAAGCTCGAAAATGCCAGGGGAAAGCTCTTCAAGCCAGGGAAAGGCGTTCTTTATGCTCTTCAGCACGTTGATTGCATCGAGCGTATGGCACTCGAGGAACTGGTGAGGGTTGAATTTGGCATAGCAGAGCTTCATCCGCTCCACCTATGCAGATAGACGCCTATGCCGAGCTCTGGGTCGTGGAGCGCTTTGGTTCTCTGCCTCATTCTCTCGGCCCTCATTCTTGGAAACGGGAGCACGATAAATGGTTTTACGAGCTTTGCCCTTCTCGGAACGGTAGAGTAGTCGTATTCAACGACGAGTGCGTGGACCATTCCTGGGAGTCCGAGCTCGATAGGCACTACGGTTCCGCCAAGGGGCGCTTCTTTTTCTTCAAGCTCAACTCTCTTAATCTCTTCAACGACGACCAAGTCGCTCGATCTTCCAAGGAGGAGCTGATAGCGAGGTCTTTTGAAGGGTTCTTTCCACTCATCTGGGAGATAGATGTAAAGTTCTGCACTGTAGTGAAACTCGCGCTTCATGATGTCCGTCTCGACCTTTCCAAGGGCGTAGATTTTTTCAAGGTCTACTCCCTTGCCCCTGCTTTTGAAGACGTAGCCGACGTATGGAAGCTCCGTTAGGTAAACCGGCTCTCCCTTTGCGGCCGAGAGTATGCCTTGAATCGTTGATGGGGGCGGGACAGGCAGAGTCGGCTGGTACCCTGACTGAAATGTTGGAAAGCGGAAAGATGCTGTCCATGCTCTCAGTTTCACCCGTATCATGGGCTCACCCGTAGTAGGCTTCGATTTCCTTCGCGAACTCATCTAGTGCTTCCTTCACCGTTCCAACGAACACTTCAATACCTGCCTCCTCGAACTTCTGGACGGCATCGTCCATGTCCCAGCCGAGAGACTTAACGAAGCCTTCATCGTAGCCAAGGTAGAGCTTTGCCCCGCCGGGAATAACGTCTTTAAGGTCTGCCAGCCTCTTCGATAGGGCTTCAGTGTAGAAGTTGATCTCCCCCCTGTCCTCAAAGACCACGTCGCTTATGAACGGGTTTATCCCAGCATCAACGTTGAGGAGGAGCACAAACTTGGGCGTTATGTCCGTGTGGTACTGCGTCTGCTTAGCTCCACCAGAAAGGAGGCGAAGGGCCTTCATGGCTTCACTTGCGCGTTTCTTTCTTATCTCTGCCGGTATGAGCCACTCCTTTTCGCCAACCTGGGCGCCGATTTCACTCGCAATTCTCTCCATTTCCTCGACTTCGTTGAACACTTCTTCGTTGTTCTTGTTTCTCTTCTTAGGCAGATCGTCCCTCGTGAGGAGGTTCTTGAAGCCTGCCTTGCTTATGATCGTGAAGCGTCCAACCGCATCGAGGTCGAGTGAGAACGCACCCTTGAAGACGGTGGAGTAGAACTCTTGGCTGTACGGAACCGGATCGCCCTCGTGTCTTGAGGCATAACCCTCGTCAACCGTTAGAGCGTTCCTGTCGGGGAGAACCGAAATGAGTGGGGTGTTCTTCAGCGGGGAAACCCTTGTAACCGTTACGTTAACGCCGCCTTTCTTAAAGGCCCTCATGTAACCAAAGATGTCATCGTCAGGGTACTTGAGAGGGTTTGCGGCCGTGAACACCTGCTTCTGCTCTCTGTAGAGCGGTGAAAGCTCCCAATTGAAGTGCTCCTTCAGCGTGGAACGCCACCAGTAGCGCCAGGCCTGCGGGGAGACGTAGGGATAGCGCTTTCCGCCGCGTTTAAAGGTTTTGACTCTCGTAACGTTCCTGTCCGCGAGGCTTTCATCTATACCAAGCATGTTCAGCGCCGAGTGTGGCGCATCTATCAAAACCATTCCTGTTGCGAACCTCATTCTTCACCACCCTCCTCAAATTCCTCTTCGTTTTCTTCAGTCCCTTCAACCTCCTCAGCGGAGACCTTCACGAGCCTGTCATGGAGCTTTTCGTAGATGCGGAAAAGAAGGAGATTTTTGACGGTCTTCCATGAGACGTTCAGGTCTTCGCCGTAGCTGGTGAGTATCCGAGCGAACTCGTCAAAGGTTAGGAGTGGTTTCTCAACCCCCAGCCTTTGACGGAGCTTTTCAAGGTTCACAAAGAACGCCTCGAACTGGTAGAGCTTCTCCGCCCGCTCCAGCTCTCTGACCCGAGCGGAGAGCTTGTTGTCGGGCAGCTTTTCAACGGTTTCCACAATTCTGTCGGCAACTCCTTTAATAAACTCCAAGGCTTCTTTATCCAAACTCAACACCTCCGAGCAGTAAAACGAGAGAAGCCTCCAGTTTGAATTCGCGCGACGATTCTTAGTGTCGATAAAGTACGGGAGTATGCTTTCTCCGGAGAGTAGCTTTGAGTAGACGTTGTTGGGATAGCGTTTCTTGAAGTCTTCGAGCTCTTCCTCACTCGGCTTTTTTCTCCATCCCATTGAGACTATTTTCTTCCATCCTGCCCTGTCCACTCTGGCCGCAAACGCGACGAAGCGAAGAACCGGATTGGGGATGTATATCAGTTCTATGGTGGGAGCTTTGTTGTTTACAACAAAATAATAGAGCGTTATTGAGGCATTCTCGAGTTTGCCCAGTTCAAGGTTCGTTCCTATCTCGACGAGCTTTTCAAACAGGAAGTTCTCAGGCCGCTTGAAGTCCCTTGCTGTGGAGGCAAGCTCGCTCTTTTTGATGTCATCGATGGCCTCCCTGTGAAACTCAAGCATCAGTTCATAGGGGTGTGCGTGGATTATAAGAACCCTTGAGAGGCGGTAGGCCACTAAAGGCATCATCTGGGCGAGGAACAGGCAGCGGGAGCAGATGTTTGCCCCCTCTTTTCCAGAGGGGAAGTAGTTCGGAACTCCTCCGGTGCCCACAAGCGGAAAGTCGGAGCGATAGACGGGCTTAATCCTAGCATGCCTTCTTCCACAGATTTCACATATTGGGGCGCTTGGATCTTCTTTCTCATTTAGCAGGCCGAGGAGATTCTTTTTAATTGCCTCTGGTGTTCTTTTCTTGGCCATGCTTGGGTTTGCCATGAGGATTCCACTGTTGGGAAGCATCATCGCGTGTATGTATCCTGAACTCCATTCTTTTCGAGCATACAGTCTGGAAGCAAAATTTGCAGCATTTTCAATGTCCTCTTCAGTCAGTTCCTCTGGCTTCTCCTTTCCGCTCAACAGTAACAGTGCAGCAAGGCCTGCATCGGTGAATGGGTGTCCAGTCCAAGTGAAAAGAGATGGAGCATCTGTGGCTGTCTCCACCTTCTGGCTACTTTGACTTTTCGATTTTGTCAGGAACTCGTCAAGCCTCTTCTCCTTCCTGATAGCTCACACCTCCTTTCCATCTCTTCTTCACCCTCTCCTTTCCTCCATCAACCTTCACCATCCCGAACCCTATCGAGTTCTTCTCGCCGAAGCCAGTAAGGTAGCCGGCCCTGAGGAGCCCCTCATCCCCGTAAGCCCTGAACACGAGATGCCATGCTATCTGGAAGATGCCCGGCTTGACCTCGAAGCGCTTGGGCTTGGCGCTCAGGACTCTCATGTCAAACTCTTCCGGCGGCTTCGCCCCGTAGAGGTGCAGGTACTTCTCCTGCAGGTTCTCCCGCATCAGGCCGTAGAACTCCGATTCCGCTGGTGAGAGGTCGTAGCTCCTTGGCCTCCCAAACTGAACTCTCTTTGTGGTAACTGCAACGGGCGACAGCGTCACGAACTTCTTCCCGCTCAGCCTCTCAGGCTCAGCTAAAGCCTTGACCTCCTCGACCGTGAACTTCTCCTTCCACAGCTCGACTTCAGGGCTTTGGAGGAGGCCGCCTATGAATGCCTCCGCTATCTCCGGAACCGCCGTCGAGAAGTAGAAGAAGCCCTTTCCGTAGCCGAGCAGGGAGTTCTTGTCCTCAGCCAGCTCCCGCTTCTCTGCCATGAAGAGTGAGTAGGTGAAGAGCTTCGGAACCTTGGGAGAGTGCAGGCGGAGGCTCAGATCGGAATTGACGCGCTGAACCCGTCTGTAGAAGAGACCCTGGATGTAGTGCTGGTGGCTGAAGGGTATCCTGAACGGCTCATTCTCCGGGTGAAATCTTACGAGGAATCTCAATTTAACACCTCCCTGAGTGCAGGAGGTAACAATCAGAGCTAATACTCGTAAGCCCTTATTTAAGCTTTTCTATAGTTTGGAGCGCAAACTAAAACATAAGCAGCAATACCAGGGTCCCCCGCACTCCAAATAATGTTGATGGGGGGTTATTCACGCTCGGGGAGCTTTAGAAAATCCCTCCAGTCGACGACATGAATCCCCTCAGGCTCCTGAGATTGTTATAACGGTGGTTATAATAATGGCGGTTATACGTTGGAAATATTGTGAGGTCATGTGGATCACAAGAGATTAGAAAAGCGGTAAAAGAAGAAGCTTCAGAGAAGCATCCTAGCATCGACGGCAACAGCGCCGTCCTCGTAGGCGAAGACCGGGTTGATGTCGAGCTCCTTGATCTCCGGAAGCTCAAGGGCGAGCTCTCCGACCTTGGTAACGATGTCTGCAAGGGCCTCGATGTCCACCGGCTTCTCGCCACGGGCGCCGGCGAGGATCGGGTAGGCTTTGATCTCCTTGATCATGTCGAGGGCCTCTTCCTTGCTTATTGGGGCAACGCGGAAGCTGACGTCCTTGAGTATCTCGACGAAGATGCCGCCGAGACCGAACATGATGGCCGGGCCGAACTGCGGATCGCGGATCATGCCAACGATGACCTCCTTGCCGAGCGGGAGCATCTTGTAGACGATGACGCCCCAGAGGTCCGCGTCCTGCTTGTAGTTCTTGGCGTTCTCCATGATGGTCCTGAAGGCCTGCTTGGCCTCCTCATCGTTCTTGATGTTGACCTTGACACCGCCGGCGTCGCTCTTGTGGATGATCTGCGGGGAAACGATCTTCATAACGACCGGGTAGCCGATCTCCCTAGCGAACTTCACCGCTTCCTCCTCGTTGGTGGCAACCTTGAAGTCTGGAACCGGGACGCCGTAGAGCTTGAGTATCTCCTTGGCCTCCGGCTCAACGAGCGGCCTGTTTTCGGCCTTGGCCTTCTCTATTATCTCCCTTGCCTTTGCGATCCTGTCCATACCAATCACCTCGTAAGCCTGACAGTTGTGAATGCTCGGGGCCCGTTAAAAGGGTTTCCATTTGCAAAGATTAGGGTGCCCTAATCCATCCTGTTCCGACGTTTGTATGTTAATGCGAGAACGCTTCAACCTCCTTTGAAGCCGTAGCGGGGGCATAAATAGTATGCCGCCGTAGTTTACTTAGGTGATGCATATGAGAACGGCTTTTAAGGTGGCCCTTTCCTTGGGGTTAATAATAATCCTTATGGTGGCAATAAACGGCTTCAACGAGACCAGGGCTTCTCCAAAGAACACGACGGTAGCCCTCTACGATTCGGCCCAGATCGGGGTTGTGAGCAGGGTTCTGAACCTGAGCCTTGAGAAGGGAATCAACCGCGTCCCCCTCGATGAGCTCGCGGGGACGAACGTGGAGGAGATAACGATCCGGCCCTTAAACGAGGGCGTCCAGTTTCTGGGCTTGTACAGTGAGGAATCGAGCGAGAACATCTACGACTCCAACGTTGGGAGCGACGTTGAGGTCAAGACCAGCGACGGGAACGTGATAAAGGGCAAGTTCCTCGGCATGAAGAACGGCCAGCTCATCATTCAGAACGGCGGCAACCTGTACGCGATCAACCCCGCCAAGATAGCCTACTTCAAGGCCTCAAGGATCGAGAAGAGGGGTGGTGTCTACGCGAGCTTCCTGGCCGAAAAGGCGGGAATCTACCCGGTTGAGATAACCTACCGCGTCCAGGGGATGAACTGGAAGATGAGGTACAAGCTCTACCTGAGCAATGACACGGCAAAGCTCATCGGCTACGTCCTCCTCAGCAACCCGACGTCTCAGGAGTTCGACGGCGCAAAGGTCGCCCTCGTCTCCGGGGACGTTAACTTCTACTCAGGCTCTCCGAGGTACCTCTACAACGTTGCCGCGACAAAGGAAGGGGCCGTTGAGGTGCCCGTTCAAGGGCCGGAGAAGGTTGAGGCCTTCTACGTCTACTCTCTCGGCTCGGTCGATATAAGGCCTGCGAGCACGATGCTCTTCCCGTACATCGCGAGCGAGGTGAGGGTGAAGAGGGAGTACCTCTACGAGAGCTGGGCCTACGGGAGCAGTGGAAACGCTTACGAGTCCGTTTCATTCGAGGCGGAGCACGTCCTTCCGGCCGGTGTTGTCGAGATCTACCGCGAGAATGGTGAGGGGACCCTCCTGATCGGCGAGTCCCACATCGAGCACACTCCGAAGGGCGACATCGTCAGGATCGGCATAGGTAAGGACTACGACCTAAAGGGGAAGACTGAGGTTCTTCAGCGCCAGAGCGGCGACCACTACGCCTACTACAAGATCAGGATAACCGTGCAGAACTTCGGCGATGAGGGCAAGACCGTCATAGTACGCCACTACAAGTATCGCGGCAAGCTCAAGAGCTCAAGCGTGGCCCCGAGCAGGGACACCTACGAGTACGTCGAGTTCACCCTCAACATCCCGGCCGGCGGTTCCAATGAGGTCACCTTTGACTACGAAGTGAACTGGTGACGTTTCTCTTTTCTCCGTTCTTGTTTTCTTGCATGCTCTTCCTCTCCTCTCTCTTGAGGGAGTTGAGAGGTAACCTTAATAAACGACCCCGCTTTCTATGGTTAAGGGTGAGAGGAAATGGCGAAGAAGAAGGAGATTAGACAGGCTGAAGTCAACATCGGTATGGTTGGTCACGTTGATCACGGCAAGACCACACTCACGAAGGCCCTAACTGGAATCTGGACCGATACCCACAGCGAGGAGCTGAGAAGGGGCATCACAATCAAGATAGGCTTTGCCGATGCAGAGATCAGGAAGTGCCCGAACTGCCGGAGATACTCAACTTCCCCGATCTGTCCCTACTGCGGCCACAAGACCGAGTTCGAGAGGCGCGTTTCCTTTATAGACGCTCCTGGCCACGAGGCCCTGATGACGACGATGCTGGCCGGTGCTTCCCTCATGGACGGTGCTGTTCTGGTTATAGCGGCCAACGAGGGCGTGATGCCCCAGACGAGGGAGCATTTGATGGCCCTTCAGATAGTCGGCAACAAGAACATAGTCATTGCCCTAAACAAGATCGAACTGGTTGACAGGGAGAAGGTCATGGAGCGCTACCACGAGATCAAGGAGTTCGTTAAGGGGACCGTTGCTGAAAACGCCCCGATAATCCCGATTTCCGCTTTACACGGTGCCAACGTTGACGTTCTCCTTGAGGCGATTGAGGAGTTCATTCCAACGCCGAAACACGACCTCAGGAAGACTCCTAGGATGCTCATCCTGAGAAGCTTTGACGTCAACAAGCCCGGAACCCCGCCGGAGAAGCTCGTGGGCGGCGTCATCGGCGGTTCAATAATCCAGGGCAAGCTGAAGGTCGGAGACGAGATCGAGATAAGGCCCGGCGTTCCCTACGAAGACCACGGGCGTATAAAGTACGAGCCCATAACCACGGAGATAACCTCACTTCAGGCGGGTGGAAGGTTCGTTGAGGAGGCGTATCCGGGCGGTCTCGTTGGAGTTGGAACCAAACTCGACCCCTTCCTGACCAAGGGCGACCTCATGGCCGGAAACGTCGTTGGAAGGCCCGGAAAGCTCCCGCCGGTCTGGGATGACCTGAGACTCGAAGTTCACCTACTTGAGCGCGTCGTTGGAACCGAGGAGGAGCTCAGGGTCGAGCCGATAAAGAGGAAGGAAGTCCTCCTGCTCAACGTTGGAACTGCAAGGACGATGGGTCTCGTTACCGGCCTCGGAAAGGACGAGGTCGAACTCAAGCTCCAGATACCCGTCTGCGCCGAGCCGGGAGCCAGGGTGGCCATCAGCAGGCAGGTTGGGAGCAGGTGGAGGCTCATAGGCTACGGTTTCATCAGGGAGTGAGATTTTTCCCTCTTCTCCCGATTTCGGTGGTCTCCATGTCCGAAACTGAGAGGCGCGAGTGGCTCGTTATCCCCGACACGAACTTTCTCCTCGTTCCGGGCCAGTTCGGGGTGGACATAATACGCGAGCTGGAGCGCGTTATCCAGGCTCGGTTCAGGGTCGCCGTTCCGGACGTCATCCTTCAGGAGCTCGATGTGATAGAGCGAAAATCCCGCGGCAGGGATTTGATGGCCGTCAGGATGGCGAAGAAGCTCGCGGAGAGGTTTGACGTTGTAGAAGTCGGCCGCTTTGGCGAGAGGCCGATAGATGACCAGCTCCTGGATTTTGCGGTGAAGAACGAGCGCGTTATCGTCTGCACGAACGACAAGGGCCTCAAAAAAAGGCTCCGCGAGAGAGGAGTTCCCGTCGTCTACCTCCGTTCGAAGAAAATACTGGAGCTTGAGGGGATGCTTGAGTGATTATGGATCTTCCAGAAGGTGTATGAGCTCCTCAGTTGTGATGCCAACCTCTTTCATTATCGCTTTTAGGAGACCGGTTTTTAGCTTTTTAGGGAGGGGAACCACAACTATCTTTCCAGAATTGTGAATGAGTACTACATGAGAGCCCCACTGTCTCACGGGGATATAACCGAACTTCTGAAGGGCTTTTATCAGCTCAATCCCCGAAACGTCCCTTGGAAGCTTCACACGGAGACCTCCGCAATCTGCACGTTATCTCGGCGTTTGATCTCACGCATTGTGTCCTTCAGCTTCTGCTCTTCGACGACTTCGAGATACAGCTCGATTGCCTCTTTAATATTCCTCAGAACTTCCTCTTTGGTCTCGCCCTGACTTACACACCCTGGGAGTGCTGGTACGTAGGCAACGTAACCGCCTTCCGGCTGGGGCTCTATGATAACCCGAAACTTCAACGCTCTTCACCCTGCGATTTCATTTCTCAGTTGTGGTTATAAATTTAAGGTCGGCACAACATCCCCCCGCTTCTCCTCAGGAAGGGAGTTGGCGCTCTGCGGGGAACTGAGAACAGTGCTTAATTTTAACGCTGCTTCGTTTGTTAGGTTTATCTAGTTTTATCACTGCCAGTTAACAGGATGATTTTTAAGGAGATAGTTTCTATTCTTAACCTGAAACTCCGGAGGTATGCCACTATGAGAAAAATAGTTGGCCTGGTACTTCTGTTGGTTGCCCTTCTGTGGGGGGGGTACTTTGACAAGCGCCATTAGAGTCCAGCCGGACGTCATAATAGACCCCAACGTCCAGATCTGGGACATTATTTACCCCGACAGGATATGTGGAAACAAAGAGACAACTTTCAGCGTGCAGCTCTACAATGCCGACCAGTTCACGGGCATCGGGACCGTTGAGCTCTACATTGACGGCAATCTCGTGGGCTCTACCACCACTGACATCCAGCCCGGTGAACTCCTCAACGTGCCCTTCCAGGTGACTGCTCCCCCATCCGGCAGCCATAAGATGACTGCCGTGTACGATAACCGGTTCTCGACAAAAAGCCGGATCGAGACCTTTGAAGTTAATGACAACGACTGCGACGGCTGGCTGAACAGCTTTGAAGTTGAATACGGAACTGACCCCAACAATCCGGACACGGATGGGGACGGCGTCATAGATTCCCGGGATGTTGACCCATTTAGGGACGCTACAATCGAACTGTACCTGTTTAGGGCGAGGGCGCTTGATCCACCTGAAGGCGACAAGTGGGATGCCGACTTCAGGATTGAGGCCACGTTTAAGGTGGGCTCTTCTTCTACAACGATAAAGGAAAATCCCCCGGACAACACACAAGATGTTGAGAACACCGTAATGCTTGGAGACAATGTTTTTGAGAACCTCCAGAGGGAGGCAGTGGCAGTCCTGAGCTTCAACCCTCCAGACAACGTTGACACCGTTGAGATAGATCTTAAACTGGTGGACAGAGATTCAGGATTTATAATAGACAATCCAGATGAGATCATGGACATCTCTCCGCGCTCCGGGAACAACGAGGAGGGAAAAGTTGCAAAGCTGTTTTTCAGCCTCAGGAACGGCACGTGGTGGGGAGACGACTGCATAAACGACCACCAGTACTATTTCGGCTACGGCCACCTCAGCGGGGCCGACGATTCAACCGAAGATTACACCCACGGGGGTGAATACGACGCGGAGCCCTTCTCGAAATACTACGATGACCTTGAGGCCCTTGGATATGACCTTCACAAGGTCAACATTACGAACGTTAGAGGCTGGGACGGCGTTGATGAAGTCTCGTATTCTCCTAGTAAAAACAGACTTTTGAAGGTCATCAACCCCGCTGAAATCGTTGAGTTCACGCTTAGCCTTTCGGGCGGGAAGGAAAAGAAGGTCGTGCTCGTGAACACAAGGGGTGCGAAGGTTTTGAGGTTCTCTCCCTTCCAAAAGCCCCTGAGATTCAAGAAAATTGATAGTGTCCCTGAGATGACCCCATGGGATTTCGTTAAGGAGGAATACGCCTCACTCACATCCGTTCCAAACTCCACATTGATAAAGCTCAAGAATTCAAAAATAGATACGACCATAAGAGAGCCCAGGGACGTTCAGATTGCCCAGGTCTCTGACATCGACGAGGACGATGCGGAGATATGGTTCCTCATAAAAACCAACGACGAGGATGGAGTACCCTTCTACCGGGAGCTTGAGCTCAACGAAGAGCTTGAGGAAAGTGGAGCAATCGAGAGGTTTGACCCATCGGACGGTTTTGGGATAGACGTTCCTGACGAGTATTGGGGCTTCATTGAGCACGATGCCTACGGCGACTTCGACGGCGACGGAGTTCCTAACGTCGTTGAGCAGTTCATTGGGAAGGATCCAGTGAAGAGGGATGTTCTTGGCATTAAACTTACCGTGGCCGTTGGCTGGAACGCGGATGAGGATTATCTCAAGAAGCTTGTAAAGGGCTTCCAGAGGGCGAGCCAGGTGGTTTACGATTACACGGATGGACACACCATGATAACAAAAATAACAATCCATAACAACGTGAAAAGATATAGTCCCGTGTGGAATGAATCAGACGTTATTATACATCTAGGAGATTCATCATATTTCAATTCAACAACATTGGGCTGGTGGATTAAGTGGTCATCAGATGCTCCAACTAAAGATAGAGCTTTAAGCCATATAAACCTCTTTGAAAAATTTGGTGGGAAGTCCCCATTAGACAGAGACTACTATTATGGCATTGCACATGAGATGGCTCATTATCTGTATTGGATACTCGATGAATATTGCACTTGGGAAGGACTTCATTATGGCACTATATCCAGTGACCTTGAACAATATGGTATTGAGTTTAGGGCCTTGCCAACAATAATGAGTTATGAGGATGATGCTACAAAAGCCAAAGGAATAAAATGGAGTGAACTTAGCACACCACAAGACTACAAATGGTTCAATGATCAGCTTAAGGATTTAGATATGTATTTTGAGGAATTATACAAGAAAAATTGGACATATTTCACAACCGATCACTGGCATACATACCAGAAATCTGCCTGGGAAGTCTTGGTAGAGACAATATCCCAACCTCACATCATTTCAATTGTGAGCTTGGAAGACTCGACATACACAGTTAGCATTAATGCCACTATTAAAGTTGACTTGGGCACAGATATCACTCAATATGTGCCCAAAGTCGGCCCATACACCGGAGTCGGCTATTTCATGGAGGTGGACACACAATGAGGGCGCCAGTTCTTGCCCTCCTAATTCTTTTAATTCTTGGAGCCGTAATGGCCTTAAAAGAGTATCTCCCACTCGACAACGGCGGAAAACCTGAGACGGACTACCTGAACGGGTACGAAGTATACAAAGAATACGCCAGCCAATTTAGCAAAGACTATGAGTTGATTGGGGCATATGGAGTGAAAGTTAGGGACACGATAAAATGGCAGTTTGTCTTCTACAGGCCGGAAGAAGTCAAAATTTACACGATATCCAAATGTGATGAACTGCAAGACCGGCTGGTTAAGACGTACCAAACACCAATAAACTACTCCAAATTCATAATCCCAGAGGATTCACTGAATCAACTTGATTTATCCATCTGTTCACCATCTGTGGAGTGCTCGGTTCTTCGTTTTGGGAATTTAAGCTCCACCGGCGTGGAAGGAGGGAAGATACTTGAGGGTCATTTGTACAAATATGCCATTGGGATTGGTTATCATGAATTCCGGGTTGGGCTTAGGAAGAATTCAAGTGAATTCAAGACGGTTATCCAGTATCTAGATTATGTACTGATTCCACCAGCCAAATCCAACGTTGATGGGGTATGGATAACTATAGAATCCAAAAACAGCTCCGCAGACTTAATGACTATCCACTATTCCCCTTCAGTTAGAATCCCACTCACTATCCCTGTAGTTGGCTATTCTGGGTTCAACGTCACCGAGTATTCCAGCGTGCTCGAAAAACTTAATATTGACAATTATCCGTACCAAGAAGTATGGCTAACAGTGAAAAAAGCAAAAGCAAGAGGGTACGAGGTGTTTCCCTGTCCAAAGACCGTTTCTTGCGAGTGCAGAGCCGGTAACTGCTCGTGCCGCCGTTCTTGGCCTGACTGTGTTTATCTTTCTAAATGTTACTACTTCTTTGTGGGTAGGGATGATCTGAAATCCCTCTACAACGAAAAACTGAAAGAATGGGGTGGATACTGGCCGTGAAGGATAGTAAGCTGTCAATTGAAGTTGGCTGGAACGCGGATGAGGATTATCTCAAGAAGCTTGTAAAGGGCTTCCAGAGGGCTAGTCAAGTTATCTACGACTACACGGACGGCTACGCGATGATATCTGAGATCAGCATAAAGAACAACGTCCAGGAAGGAAGCGAGGAATGGAGGGAGTCGATGGTGAGGATGACCCTGAACAAAACGCCTCCATACACCTCTAACGGCTTCTGGTACTGGAAGTGGGTGAAAAACCTCGATGGGAGAGAGGAGAGTTACATTCGTTTCCCATGGAACTGGTACAATGACCCATTAAACAAAGGTTGGTACGGGGGCATGGCACATGAGCTTGGACACTTCGTATTCGGCATAGGGGACGAGTATGGGGCCCCGTTCTCCTGGGATCCGAATCAGAATGGCACAATGGTGGGATTCACTTGTGGTGGCCTGAAGGACATATTAGAGAACAAATACGGCATATGGTTCGAGAAGATGAAGACCGTGATGGAGGCCGGTCACCAGTGGACCGAGATAAGCACGCCGAAGGACTACGCTGACTTCAGGGAACAGCTTGAAAACGTCTCCAGAGAACTCGAAAACAAAGCAGGATACGGACTGCTGGAACTGATAATTAACCATGGTGGCCCTGACAATTTGGACAGTATTGACAAGGTTATGCCCACTCACTGGCAGACCAACTATACAATAGATGGGCTTAAGCAGAATCGCAAATCAGCGTGGGATGTCGTGTTTGCGCTCCTCGCGAAAGGGCACACCCTGGGGCATGATTATGTTGATGGTATAGATGCGGGCTTGTACTTGGATCTCGACTTTGACGGGCAGGAGGACACTCAACTTCCAGGCAATTATACGGCCAAAGTCGGCCCGTACACCGGAGTTGGCTATTATATGATCGCCCGGTGGGGGTGATAAGCATGAAGCGATTTTTCCTCTTGCTTTTTGTCTTTTTAATGTTTATACAACCAGTTGGGGCCTTTAACGTCCTTGAGCATCTTAGTCAAAACCAGGCCTACCTCTGCATCTGTGTTAGGGGGAATGCGATTGCAAGGAATGGAACTCCTCCAGCAAACCCGTTTAACGACATTTCAATCTACAAGACTTACATTATACTGCCTTACAACAGGACGCACGTGTGGACGATTTATTATTCTTCAAGCGGGAGAAAAACTGAAAAGCCAGACTGGTACTATCCGAGAACCCCTAGAATACCATTTAACCTCTCTGACTGGAATCTTTCAAAAGTCATCAAAGAGTACCAGTGGGGCGTTAAGAATTATCTCCCTAACGTCAGCGGAGAATATTGGTATAAGGGTTATTGGAACAGTACGATAACGAGGTGGTATGCTGAGATTAATGCGACTTCTGTGAAGGTTGTCCTTTACGGGGCGTACTGTGGTGAGTGCGAGGAGTACATCACGTTTCAGTGTCAGAGGAATGAGAGTAATGTAACCTGTCAGTGGGGTAAGCCAGTGATGAGGGATATTACTCCGCCTTGGGCTCCAAAGAATACGACAACCTCTGAGACAACTTCGAGGATTACAACCACATCAACTATAACCACGTCTTCAAGCACTCAAACCACTACAACTTCTGAAGCGACATCAAAGACTGGGAACAAGATTTGTGGGCCAGGATTGTTGCTTGGGCTAGTCCTGGCTCCAATCCTCTTAAAACGGGTTAAGAGGTGAGGTCATGAGGAAGATAGTAGGTCTTTTGGCCTTTGTTTTTCTTCTTTTGCTCTTAATTCCCTCTGCCAATAGTGTGAGTGTTTGGGAGGGGTTATCGAGGGGAGGAATTTATTACATCAACATTGAGGGGTACAGTCCGAATGGTGGTGCTCCACCGTGGAATCCACTCAACGACTCGTCCATAACGTGGATTAACATTGGTTACGAGTACAATGAAACCCACACTTTCAACGAGTATTATGAGGGGGGCAAATGGAAGGAGGGCTTCTTCCACAAGCATGGACGACCAAAACCCTTCAACATGACAGACTGGAACTGGTCCAAAGTCCTCGAAGAGTACCAGTGGGGCGTTGAGAACTACCTGCCAAATATTAGTGGGAATTTCTCTTTTAGAGAATGGAAGAAAGGCTACTGGAACAGCTCAATATCTAGATGGAACATGATAATCAATTCAAACCACGTGAAAATTACATTACACACCCTCGCCTGCGAGGGATCCGGGGAATGCGATGAGTATATTACCTTCGAGTGCCAGCGGAATGGGAGTAATGTGACTTGTAAGTGGGGTAAGCCGGTTTTCAAGGTTTATCACAACGTGCCTCCGATTGGGAGAACAACCACGACTTCAGAGACAACTTCGAGGATTACAACTACATCAACTACAACCTCTTCCTCAAGCACTCAACCCACTACAACTTCTGAGACAACGTCAAAGACTGGGACCAAGATTTGTGGGCCAGGATTGTTGATTGGATTAGTCTTGGCTCCAGTTCTCTTAAGAAGGGTTAAGAGGTGAGGTTATGAGGAGAGTATTGTCTTTAGCCTCTACCATTTTTGTTTTTCTCCTAATGATGTTCCTTCCCTTGGCTGGGGCCTTTAACGTCCTTGAGCACCTTGATCAGAACCAAACGTACCTTGGTATTTCCATTAGGGGGAATGCTATTGCAAGGAATGGAACTCCCCCAACAAACCCATTTAATGATACTTCAATTCAAGGGCTTTACATAATACTCCCACATAACAAGACTCATGTCTGGTTCATCTCGTATTCCCCTAAGGGCACAAAAACTGAAAAGCCAGACTGGTACTACCCAAGAACCCCTAGAATACCATTTAACCTCTCCGACTGGAACCTTTCAAAAGTCATCAAAGAGTACCAGTGGGGGGTTGAGAATTATCTCCCGAACGTTACTGGGAATTTCTCTATTGGAGAATGGAGAAAGGGTTATTGGAATAGTTCGATAGGTTCATGGGAAGTGGAGGTTAATGCGCACAACTTGACAATAACCCTTCATACTATCGCCTGCGAAGGCTCCTTGGAATGCGATGAGTACATTACTTTCAAGTGCTGGAGGAATGAGAGCAACGTGACTTGTCAGTGGGGGAAGCCGGTTTTTAAGACGATAGCTCCCCCGTGGGGCCCAAAGACGACCACTTCAGAGGCAACATCAAAAACTACAACCACTTCAACTACAACTTCTTCTTTAAGCGCTCAAACCACTACAACCCCAGAGACGACCTCAAAGACTGGGAGCAAGATCTGTGGGCCAGGAGTGTTGATTGGATTAGTCCTGGCTCCAATCCTCCTAACAAAAAGGACAAAGAGGTGAGGCTATGAGACGCAGTGCTCTCGTGCTATTGCTTCTTTTATTCTTTTCAGCACCCCTCGGTAGTTATTACCTAATAAAGAGTCCCAAAGTGAGTGAATTGCAACCTCAGCCGATGTATCCTGCCGAGCTCTATTCATCTAGGGTTGAGCAATTAGTAAAGAACTGGGCCAGTGATGCCGAGCTTGTCCTTATCTACGGTTCCGAGAGCTGCCAGCAGATCCTCTGTGATCTTCACCCGATGCCATCCCCATGTCTTTGCAACGATTCAGCTTTTGGAGATGGGAAAGCACCCCAATGGACGTTCGTCTTTTATTCTGGGCAAAAAGGAGAGCTCATGAAGGTGGACGCATACATCTCAAAAGAAGGGGAAGAAAAAGCTGGCACGTTATCTCCAGGACGTATAAAACTCCCTTCAGCTATTCGAGTTTTAGCGAGAGTCTCTCTAACCCGCCTGAAAACCAAGTTAACAAGCCGGATGTTTACGTGTTCTTCAAAGGGCAGTGGACGTCCGGTCTTGAATCCCTCAACCTTACATCAACAAACTTCACGGAATTCAAACAACTGATTCTCACAGAATCCCAGAGTCCAGCAGTATACAACGGCATTTTAGTGCTCCCCGATGGAAAAATTGGAGACCTCGAGTCTCCGACTATCATTGTCAGAGCTCAGTTTAACAAAATACATGATGTTGTTACTGTGGTTTATCCTGGGGCAGTGTTAAGGGGGTACACCCCACAGGCGCCCTACAAGCCGACATCGCTGGGGGACTATTCCGGGAGTATTCAGGCAATAACAAGCAAACTGGCATCCCCTGGATTCTCAGAGATTAAACTGATACTTGGGCAGCCCTACGCGTACTACAAACTCACCAATGGCACGATAAAAATAGAAACCTTGGACTGCAACTTTGAGGTTATGGGTGAGAACATAACGGGAGCGTGCAGGACGAGATGAGCTTCAAACTGGGCTTCAAAAGGGCTTTTATATCTGGTTAAAGATTTCATGGGGGTGATACGTTGGGGATTCCTCTTCCTCAAGCACTCAAACCACGGCATCTCCCAATGAGAGTACCGCATCTCCCACCGGAAGAAAACTCTGCAGACCGGCTTCATTGATTGGATTAGCGTTAATTCCCGCGTTGCTGGGACTGAGAAGATATAGGGGCTGAGAACGGCAGTACTCTGCTCGCCCTTCTTTCATTTTAAGCTGGCAGGGCTTTTCACGCAGGTTCTATCGGCCATCCCCTTGTCCAACAACCTCCCAATCAAGTTCCCTTCTTTAAACTCCACCGTTCAAAACCCTTAAAACACGACCTTCTCCAGTTTGAGGAATGGAGGTGAGAAAATGTACACCGAAGAGGGACTTTTGAACGAAATCCGCGAGCTTATGGACGATGACGAGCTCTTCGAGACCTACGAGAGGGCCTTCAATGAGTACCACTACTACTTCGACACGACGAACTACATCGTCCTCAACGTCTACAACTTCAACGATCACGGACCGGTTCACGTCCTCCTGACGACAAGGAGGGCCCTTGAGCTTCTTAGGATAATCAAGAAGTTCGGCATTCAGACGACGGCGCAGAAGCTCGGAAAGCCCTTCCGCTGGAGCAAGTTCATCGTTGCCTTCGGCGCTCTTTTCCACGACATCGGCAACATGATACACAGGACGCCGCACTACCAGTTCAGCGTCTTTTTGGCGGAGCCCATAATAGAGAAGCTCATCTCGGAGTTCGAGAAGCGCGACCCCCTCCTCCTCAAGGCGCTCACGCTCAACGCCATCTACACCCATGACGAGCACGTGCAGTGCACGACCATTGAAGGCTCGCTGGTGACGATAGCGGATGGCTGCGACATGGAGGCAGGAAGGAGCAGGCTCGTTCACAAGAAGGACAAGGTAGACATCCACGCCGTCTCGGCCCTCGCCATAGAGAGGGTTGAAATCAAGGAGGGAAACGAAGAAGAGCCGATACTCATCGAAATCTGGATGAAGCACCCTGCCGGAATCTTCCAGGTGGACGAGATACTGACGAAGAAGGTTAAGAGCTCACTCCTCCGTGGGAGGGTCAGGCTCAGGATACACACTGGCGCCGACGGGGAGATTTTTGAGAAGGTCGTTTGATTCTTTCCACAACTTTCTTAAACTCTCCCCCTTAGCTTAGTGCGGATTACGATTACGGAGGTGTGTCTAATGCAGAATATCCCACCACAGGTTCAGGCGATGTTGGGACAGCTTGAGAGCTACCAGCAGCAGCTCCAGCTCGTCATTCAGCAGAAGCAGAAGGTCCAGCTTGAGCTCACTGAGGCCAAAAAGGCCCTTGAGGAGATTGAGAAGGTCGAGGATGACGCGGTTATTTACAAGACCGTTGGAAGCCTCATAGTGAAGACCGAGAGGGCCAAGGCCGTTGAGGAGCTCAAGGAGAAGGTCGAGACCCTTGAGGTTAGGCTGAACGCCCTTGAGAGACAGGAGAAGAAGCTTAACGACAAGCTCAAGGAGCTCACCGCTCAGATTCAGTCCGCTCTGAGGCCGCCGGTGGCCGGCTGACCTTTTATTTCTGTGTTTTTCAGCGTCTCCGGTGGTGAACATGGAGGAGAGTTCTAAGGGCAGGAGGGTAATCCACATAGGCCTGCCCCCACTGAGCGAGGAAGAACTGATCGAGATAGGGGAGCTTGCCCAGGAGACGGTGTTAAAGCGGATTTTTGGTGCCCTCAACCGGGGCGATGTCAAGGACGTGGACGTCACGACGAGGATAAACCTCGGGGACACCCTCGACCTGGAGGTTGAGGCCTACCTCGAGGTTCCGGTCTTTGTCAAGGCAGACGTTGAGAAGCTCGTGGAGGAGGCCCTTGAGGAGGCCTACTCCGTCGTTGAGAGGAGATTGAGGGAGATAGCCGGAAAGGGTTAAATCGTTTAATGCCTATCTTAATCCCGGTGAGAGATATGGATTACCAGAAGATCGCGAGGATGTTTGCGAACGATGTGAAAAGGTCATTTGGGGGCTCCGTCAGGAAGGTTATCCTCTTTGGTTCCGTAGCGAGGGGAGACTACCGACCGGACAGTGACATTGACGTCCTCGTGGTCGTCAATGGGGACCCCTGGGAAGCCCAGAAAAGGCTTTTGGATATAGTCCTAGAGTATCTATTAAAATACGGAGTCTACATCTCCGCAAAGGCGATAAGCGTTGAGGAGTATGAATTCATGGAGCGCATTGAGAGCGCGTTCTACACGAACGTCAAGAGGGAGGGAATCTCACTTGGATAATGAGGAAGTAAAGCTCCTCCTCAGCAACGCACATGGGTCCCTGAATGCGGCCGAGATTCTATTGGAACAGGGTTTTTATAGGGACGCAATGAGCAGGGCGTACTATGCCATGTTTTATGCCGCAAGCGCGCTGTTAAGGGCTAAAGGTATTATAACAAAGAGCCACAGAGGAGTAATTGCAAAATTCGGGCTTGAATTCGTTACGGATGGAACTATAGAGGCGTACTATGCCAAGGCACTAGGCCTAGCTGAAACATTGAGAGAACGAGCAGACTACGATGTCACTTTCAGGCCCGAGGTAGAAGAGGCAGAGGAAGTCGTGGCGGATGCCCATAGATTTGTAGAGAGGATAGAAAAAGTCTTGGAGGAACGCCCATGAAGGGCAAAATCAAGCTCAGGCGCTTCCTTGAAAACGCAGATGATAAATCCTTTCTCCTCCTCTGCCACCACAACGCAGATCCAGATTCCCTTGGCTCCGCGATAGCCTTCGCCCGCTATCTGAAGGGCAGGGGGGTGAAGCGGGTTAAGATAGGCGTCGCCCAGAGTGTTTCCTCCTACGCCAAGAGGCTTCTTGAATTCTCTCCAGTCCCCGTGGAGAGGAATCCTGTTGTAGATGATGAAATCGATGCGGTCATGATATTCGACACATCTTCCCTGGAACAGCTTGAGCCGATAGAACTTCCCAGAGGAAAGACCGTTATCCTCATCGATCACCACGTGGAAAAGGAGAGGCCAATCCCGGCGGACATAGTCGTGGTCGACTCCTCCAGGACTTCCACGGCCGAGATCGTCTGGGAGCTCTTCAAATACCTTGGGTTCGCAGACGAGCCTTCGGCGAGGGTTCTGCTGGCGGGAATACTGACGGACACCGCCAACTTCCGCTTTGCCAACGCGCGGACGTTCAAAACAGTGGGGGAGATCCTTGAGGCCTTTCCGATTCAGATGGGGGAAATACAGCAGCTGGTCGCTCCGGTGGGGGATGAGAACACCGAGCAGGCCAGGAAGATGGCGGTTTTGAAGGCATGCCAGAGGCTTGAGCTCAAGAAGTTCCGCAGGTACATAATAGCGATTTCCCGTGTTTCGGCGTATGAATCGATGGCATGTAAGGTCTTCCTCCAGCTTGGGGCGGATATTGCCGTGGTGGGAAGCGAGAAGAAGGGGGTTAGAATATCCGTCAGGGCCAAAGAGGCCCTCGTGAAGAATGGTCTGCACCTTGGGAAGATACTGGAGAAGGTGGGGCCCGTAATCGACGGCTCCGGCGGTGGGCACGCGGGTGCTGCCGGCGCCAACGGAAAGAAGAACCTTGATGAAGCCATCAAGCTGATAGTTAAGGAGATTGAGAAGTTTCTTGCCAAAAACGGTTGAGGTGAGCGATTATGGCCAGATGTCCGCTCTGTGGAAAACCCCTTGACTGGGGTGAGTTGATAAACCAGATGCTCTCCCTTGAGAACGCCGAGGATGTTTTCAAGGACAAAGAGCGCTTCCTCGGTGCACTGGATTCCTTCGTCTTCAAGTGCCCCCACTGCGGGGAGGAGTTCTACGGCAGCAGCCTGCCCAAGAAGGAGGCGGAGAAGGTCTTCGAGCTCCTCAACGAGTTCAAGGGCTCTATCGACTGGGAGAACAGGAAGGTAAGGCTGAGGCTCAACAGCCTGCTTGCTCTGGATACGATGCTTGAGAAGTGGGACGAGAAAGTGAAAGGGTGAGCAAAAACTTTTTTAAAGCCTCCCCTCTACCGTTGCCTGCAGGCACTATCATGCCTCATGGCTCGGGGGTGTCCGAGGCCGGGGCGAGTAGGAGCCCACCGGGCCGCTCTCGGAGGTGAGAGAATGAAGTACCCGAAGCAGATAAGGACTTACTGCCCCTACTGTAAGAAGCACACGATCCACAAGGTCGAGAAGGTAAAGAAGAGGCCGAGGAGTGAGCTCAGCCAGGGCCAGAGGAGATTCAGGAGGATCATGAAGGGTTACCGCGGTTTCCCGAGGCCGAACCCGGCCGGAAGGGAGAAGCCGGTCAAGAAGCTCGACCTCAGGTTCCGCTGCACCGTCTGCGGCAAGGCCCACACCAGGGGACAGGGCTTCCGTGTGAAGAAGTTCGAGCTGGTGGAGGTGTGAAGGAATGGCCCTTCCGAAGAACCTCATTCCAATGCCGAGGAGCAGGTTTCTCCGCGTCAAGTGTATTGACTGCGGCAACGAGCAGATAGTCTTCAGCAACCCGTCAACCCCAGTTAGGTGCCTCGTCTGCGGCGCCACCCTGGTGGAGCCGACCGGCGGAAAGGGCATAATAAAGGCAAAGATTCTTGAGGTTCTCGAGTGAACCTCTTTTCTCTTATACTTTCTCTACGTTCCTTTTGGAGGCTTGGCTGAATAACCTGTGTCTGGGATGCTTGTGCGTGATTCTCTTCTATGTGGCCGTCCATGCCAAAAAGACTCTCTGTTCAGTCCCATTTCAAAACTACATATCTCTTTATTTCATTAATTGCATAATTCTGTAAAAATTTAGTTGGGGAATTCATGGAAATGTGGCCCGCCCGTAACCCCCGCCTTCACCGCAGCCAGCGGCAGAACTCAGGCGGGTTAACCCAGGCGGGCCAGAATTGTGCCCGGCCTGGGTTTCCCACGGTCATTGTGCTCCGTAACGCGGAAGGCCCTCCCGTGGGGACCTCGCTGTAAGGCCGGGCTGTTGCCCCCGCATCGCCCCCCGGTTCATTCTCCCCGGGGTCCTCGCGCAGGGGCATTGAAATTTGGATACTAGGTTTATAAATGGGAGGGTATCCTAGAATGCTGGGGACACTACCTGGAAAACATTCCGAGTTGCATAAGGATCTCCCTGAACTCCCCAGATGATGCCCGGATAATGGGGTATCTCTGTGTAAATGGGCAGGAAGGTTCCTTTCGTGAGCTTATCTCGAACGTCCCTATCTCCTTTGCGATCCTTACTATCTCTTCCTTGTCGAGCCCTATCAATGGCCTCAGGACGGGAAGATCACTGGCAGTGCTTACCACCATCAGGTTGTCGAGGGTTTGCGAAGCAACCTGTCCGAGGGAGTCTACTGTTATTATTTGTCCGCGTGCCAATCTCATCCCCAATTTGACATGCCCTTCTCAGCATCAGCCACTTGCACAGAACACACGTATACCTAACTCTGCCGATTTCCTGAAGTATCTTGAATGCTGGGACGTGTATTTCAGAGAAGTCCGCAGCGACGGGATCGTTGAGCTTTCCGTAGCGCTTCAGAACTTCCACCATATTTAAGACCTTTTCTTCCTTGATAGGGCCCTGCCTGAAGTGAATTGGGGTAATCTCCAGTTCTCTTCGGAGCATTAGATAAACTGCCACCGGCGAGTCTATTCCCAAGCTGAGCAAGGCAACGACTCTCGGGGTCTACACTCTTTAGCGACCTCTTTAAGGCTCTTTCCCGAACCTAAAGTTTGAAACCTCTGAGGAGCAGGAGCCCCACGTAAACGAACCACGCCAGTATCGTTGCTGCCCCTACCAGCTCTGGAATGGCTATGCCCTTGAAGACTCTGGCCCGGATCATCCACATCATCAAGAGGAAGGTCGTTACCGCTAGGATGCTCCAGAGGTAACCAAACTTCACTCCCGAGTGCCAGAGCTTGAGACCAATTATCGCTATATCTGATAGGGCTAGGGTGTAGAACAGCACTGCGGAGGGGGTGTGTGGGCCGGTTTCCTCGGGAAAGACGCCTACGAGGAACAGGAAGATCGCCGCCGCTGGCATCAGGTAGCTAAGCCCGCTCTTGAAGGCTGCCAGTGATGGAATGAGTGTGGTAATGGCATAGATCATTAAGAAGCTGTTGAACCACCATCTGGCGGGGTTTTTAAGGGAGCCCATATCGCTCAGGGCGTTGTTAGTGAATGAGAACCACGGATTGCGGTGGATCACTATGAGAAGGCCTGTCACAAAGATCAAGGGGAGGAAGACGGCTACATACCCCCCGAGCTTTATTATGTTCACGTTCATACCCTCACCTCAGCACTCCCTCTTCTTGGGGTCTTCCCCGAACACTGCTTTATAGATCTTCTTGAACTCCTCCCAGGAGCCCCTAATCACCGGGTGCTTCGGGATGAACGGTATCTCATCCTCGGGAAGGGTTGAAAGCTCGAAGGTTCCGATTTTCTTGGCTATCTCGGTTATTTCCTCCTTGTCGAGACCTATGAGGGGCCGGTAGATTGGAAGGTCGCTCGCCTGGCTGACGATGTACATGTTCTCCAGGGTCTGGCTCGCCACCTGTCCGAGCGAGTCGCCCATGACTATTCCCTTTGCCCCGAACTCTTTCGCAATCCGGTCCGCGTGCTTGACCATCATGAACTTGCACAGGACGCAGGTGTATTTCTCCTTCTTGAGCTCCTTGACCTTTCTAAGCATTTCTTCCCTGTTCTGGGACTTGACAACCACCAGCTCACCCTTTCCTCCGTAGCCGTACTTCTTGAGCTGGTTCCATATTCTGCGCACCTTCTCCAGGGTCTTCTCGCCCATGTAAATGTGGACTGGAATGACCTCAACGCCGCGCTTCATCATGAGAAAAGCGGCAACGGGAGAATCTATGCCGCCGCTAAGCAAGGCGACGACTTTTCCCTGGGTTCCTATCGGAAGCCCGCCCCAGCCCTTAACCTTATCAACAAACACGTAGGCCTTCCCTTCCATCAGCTCAACGCCGACCTCGATGTCGTATTCGTGCAGATTGACCTCGCTCTCCTCGTTCTCGAATATGTACCCCCCGACCTTTGCTTGAACCTCCGGGCTCTTGAGCGGGAACTCTTTTGTTATTCTCCTCGCTGTAACTCGAAAGCGGGGCTTTTCAAGCCCAAGCTCGCGCTTCTTCTTCCGGAAAAGCTTGAGGGCAGTTCTGTTGATTTTCTCCATCTCGGCGTCCACTTCCATGGCCGGCGAGAGTGAGACTATGCCGAACACGCGGGTGAGAACCTCTGCCGCTTCTCCCGCCTTATTCGTTCTCACTAGGACGCGGCCGTGCTTGGCCTCCACCTTTTTGAACTCTATCCCCTCGCTCACCAGTGCCTCGCGGATGTTGTTCATGAGGAGGTTCTCGAACCACCTCCTCGTCTGCCTCGACTTGGTTCCAATCTCACCGTACCTAATCAGGAGCACGTTGAACATGATATCACCCCATTGGAGTCTTTATGACCACCTGGATGTACTTCTGGATCACAACGTACATGAAAAGGGCCGCCGCGTAGGATGAGAGCATTATGAGCTCGTTCATCTCAAAAATGTGCCTGGCGAGCTCCTTTGCCTTAGGTGAGCCCAGAACCACGAGCTCATTGTACCTCCGCTTGAGGAGCTTGTTGAGCTCTATCCCGAGGATGAGGACTGCTATCCCGAGCAGGCCCCACATCTTGCCGAACAGCAGCATAACTATGAGCGTTGTCACCGCTATGAACCATCCGCCGATGACACCGAGCAGTATGACGAACTCTATCATCCTTTCACCAGCGAGGGTAAGGTGGGGGTAATAAAAAAGTTTAGGAAAAGTTTAGGTGTTTTCCTCGGGATACGCGTGGAGTAAGCGGTTGGAGTCCCCGTGTTTTCTTGCATTTTCTGGTGGCTCCGACTTTAGAGTATCTTTGTAACATCTTCTGCCTTTCTCCTCCTTCCCCTTGGCTTCGTCTCATTCCTCGGCCTGCCAACGGGAATAACCCCGACGAGATAGTAGTTCCCATCGAGGCCGGCGAGCTCCCTAACCTTTTTATCTATACCCTTGAAGTTAGTCACTCCTATGTAGACCGTTCCGAGGCCCAGTTCAACGGCCTTTAGCATGAGGTTCTCTATGGCCATCGCCGCGCTCTCGACGCTCCAGATGAACTCGACCTCATCGAACTCTTCCCCTTTGAGGAAGCGGACTCTCCTGTCAATGAAAACGGCTATATAAACTGGTGCCCCGTACATTCCCTCCTCGTAGATTCTCCGCTTGAGCTTCCCTATCTTCTCCTCGGGCAGGTTCACTGCGCGGTAGTACTCAACCATACCCTCCCCAATGAGGTCGTAGATTTTTCTCCTGGCTTCCTCGCTCTTGAAAACCACAAAAAACCAGTTCTCAAGGCCGCTCGCGGTTGGTGCTCTTATGGCGGCCTCTATGAGCGCCCTTATCTCCTCCTCTCTCACTGGTTCGTCCGAGAAATACCTAACCGAAGAGCGCTTTAAGATAGCTTCATCAAGCTCCATGTAGTTCACCGAACGGGGATGATCCTCAAGGCCTTATCAAAGTTTCCGGAACCAAAGGTTTAGAAGTTCTAATTGTGACTTGGCCTCCTACCGTGCCACAGAGCAGCCAACACGAACAGCATCAACTTGTTCAGGTCCCTTTAATGTTGGGCTACTTCTTGTATGCTCGCTCTCTCGGCTGTATATCGGTGACGACAATTATTTTCTCTTCCCAGTAGACCGTGTAGAAGACGCGGTAATCCCCTACCCTCAGGCGGTATGTGTTGGTCTCCTTACTCTTTTCGCCTTTAACGGGCTTCAAATCATAGGGAGGTTTTGGATATGGGTTAGTTTTTAAAGCCTCTATGAACTCGGCGAGCTTTCTGCGCTGGGAAGGTTGGAGGTACTTTTTGGCCTTTTTGACAACGTCTTTATCCACGATTACAGTGTACACTCACTTCACCCTAAGAGCTCATTAATTGCTTCGTCTGCGCTTAGGCCCTTTGATGGTTTGTTTTTGAGGTCTTCGGCTTTTTTTGTTAGCTCTTTGTACTCTTCCTCGGGTATTACCTCGGCTTCCTCCTTTTCTGTCTGGAGTTTAAGGAGTTCCAGCTTGACCTCTTCCAGTTCCTTTTCAATTTTCTCAATGCGGTTGAGGATAATCCCCACGCTCTCTGACATTTAACCACCTCTTCCGTTGTTAGTGTGCTCACAAAGTACTAAAACTTTTTGTGACCGGTAGTTCTTGGGACTGTTTTTATTGAATTATTTTATTTGTGGGGTTAGTGTTTGCCCTGTTAACGGGTCAGCGCGTTTTAGGACTTCACAGTCTGGCTTTGTCATTATCCCAAAGGTTTAATAGCCCTCCTTCCAACCCCTTACGGTGAGACGAATGTACGGATGGCGCGGAAGACTTGGCCTTATAGTCCCCTCCTCGAACACGACGATGGAGATGGAGCTTCACAACTACCTCCCGGAGGGTGTTTCCATTCACACCTCTAGGATGCCCCTCAGAAGTGTTACCGAGGAGGAGCTTGTTAAGATGGGTTCCATAGCCGTTGAGAGCGCAAAGCTCCTGCGTGATGCCGGTGTTGAGCTCATACTCTATGGCTGTACGAGCGGTTCTTTCATTGGCGGTAAGGATTACGAGAAGGAGCTTGAGGCCAGGATAGAGGACGAGGTTAAGGTACCGGTTATAAGCACGAGCACGGCGGTTGTAGAGGCCCTAAAAATCCTGGACGCCCATTCTGTGCTCGTTGTAACCCCTTACACCGACGAGATAAACAAGCGAGAGAAGGAGTTCCTTGAGGCCAACGAGTTCGAGGTTCTGGACATCAGGGGGCTCGGCATAGAGGACAACCTCAAAATCGGCAGGCTTGAGCC
The DNA here is from genome assembly GCF_012027595.1 of Thermococcus sp. Bubb.Bath. NCBI lineage: Archaea > Methanobacteriati > Methanobacteriota > Thermococci > Thermococcales > Thermococcaceae > Thermococcus > Thermococcus sp. Bubb.Bath. The sequence goes on from NZ_SNUR01000001.1 coordinate 241,657, forward strand.
GTACGAGTCATACCGACTCACAAAGGCGAGCTTCATTGACGAGGCGGATGCTGTATTCATAAGCTGCACCAACTGGAGAACCTTTGAGATAATCGAGGCCCTAGAGGAGGACCTTGGTGTCCCTGTTGTTACGAGCAACCAGGCCTCTCTCTGGCTTGCTCTGAGGGAAATGGACGTTATGGAAAAGATTCCAAAGCTGGGAAGGCTGTTCGTAGAGTTCTGACATTTTTCAGTCCTTTTTTTATCCCCCGAAATCCTTTTAAGAGTCCTCGCAGTTTTAACATTGTTAGTCACTGAGGGTGATATATATGGTCAGGGAGCTCCTGGAGAAGGCGAGGGAACTTTCAATATACACGGCATACAACACCAACGTTGATGCTATAGTGTACCTAAAAGGGGAGATGGTGCAGAGGCTGATAGACGAGTTCGGCGCAGATGCGGTGAGAAAGAGGATAGATGAATACCCGAGGCAGATAAACGAGCCCCTCGATTTTGTGGCCAGACTCGTCCACGCCCTCAAGACAGGAAAACCGATGGCCGTCCCGCTCGTTAACGAGGAACTCCACTCCTGGTTCGATTCTCACTTCAAATACGACGTTGAGAGAATGGGCGGACAGGCCGGGATAATCGCTAACCTTCTGTCAAGCCTAGATTTCCGCCGCGTGACTGTTTACACTCCACACCTTGCCAAGAAACAGGCCGAGATGTTTGTGAACAGGCCCAACCTCTTCTACCCGGTCGTTGAGAACGGGAGGCTTATCTTCAAACACCCGCGTGAGGCCTACCGCGAGAACGACCCTCTTAAGGTGAACAGAATTTTTGAGTTCCGCGCCGGGACTACCTTCAAACTAGGCGATGAGACGATAACTGTTCCCTTCTCTGGCAGGTTTATAGTTTCAGCCCGTTTCGAGAGCATAAGGATTTACACGGAGCCTGAGCTCAGACCGTTCCTCCCCCGGATAGGCGAGATGAGCGATGGTGCTATCCTCTCCGGCTACCAGGGGATAAAGCTCCGCTACTCAGACGGCAAGGACGCGAACCACTACCTCAAGAAGGCCAAGGAGGATATAATGCTGCTCAAGCGCGAGAAGGACGTGAAGGTCCACCTGGAGTTCGCCTCGATACAGAGCAGGGAACTCAGGAAAAAGGTCATCTACAACCTCTTTCCGCTTGTGGACAGCGTTGGGATGGACGAATCGGAGATAGCCTACGTTCTAAGCGCCCTTGGCTACGACAGGCTCGCAGACAGGATATTCACATACACCCGCATCGAGGATACCGTTCTGGGCGGGAAAATACTCATCGATGAGATGAACCTCGAGCTCCTCCAGATACACACGATATACTACATCATGTACATCGCCCACGCGGACAATCCACTGGGTGAGGAGGAGCTGAGGCAAAGCCTTGAACTTGCAACGACGCTCGCCGCTTCGAGGGCCTCTCTTGGAGAAATAACTTCCCCCGACCAGATAAGCGTTGGAATGAGTGTTCCGTACAACGAGCGCGGTGAGTACGTCAAGCTCCGCTTTGAGGAGGCAAAGAGGAAGCTGAGGACGAAGGAGTACAAGCTCGTCATCATCCCGACTAGGTTAGTCCAGAACCCCGTCTCGACTGTTGGTCTTGGAGACACAATCTCCACAGGGGCCTTCACGAGCTATCTGGCGATGCTGAAGGAGAAGGGCGAGCTCTGAACTTTGTTCTCTCGTTCTTTGGCACTTCCGATGTCCTGTGCTAGTTAGGAGTGGGGGAATTTTGGAACTATGTGATGTACCAAACCCTTATAAGTATTGGTACAGTATAATGTACCATGAATGCCGAAGACGTAAAGAGATACATCCGCCTGTTCCACGAGAGGGAGCTGCCGGAAATTTTTAAGAGGGAACTAAAGCCGCGCGTCTATTCCGGAAAGGCCACGGCGGTGATCGGACCGAGGCGCTCTGGAAAGACATACCTGCTCTATTCTCTCATCGGGGAGGAGAGGGAGAGGTACGTCTACTTAAACTTTGAGAACCCGCTCCTCTTTGGGATCGCTCCAAAGGACTTCCCGGCGGTAGTTGATGCATATTTCGACCTGTACCCTGAGAACATCGGAAAGGAGGTCTTTTTCCTCCTCGACGAAGTCCAAGACGTCCCGGACTGGGAGCTTGGTGTTAGGTACCTCTTGGACGAGGGGTTCAAAGTTGTCTTAACGGGTTCATCTTCGAAGTTCCTCTCAAGAGAGATTGCGACGCAGCTCAGGGGTCGGGGCATTTCTTACACCCTCCTTCCACTTTCATTTAGGGAGTTCCTTGAGTTTAAGGGAGAAAAGGTGGAACAAAAGGACCTTTACGGACGGAAAGTGCATAGGCTCAAGAAACTCCTTGAGGAGTATCTCAAGTTTGGGGGATTCCCTGAGGTGGTGCTCTTCGATGATAAAATCCGTATCCTCGAGGAGTATCTATCGGTGATGATAACCAAGGACATCGTGGAAAGACACGGGATAAGGAACTTTGGACTCATTGATGCCATCATAAAAGTGGTTCTCTCAAGTTATTCAAAGTACTCCTCCTACAGTTCAATACACCGGTACCTGAGGTCGGAGTTTGGAACTTCCAAGACCACTGTTTTGGAGTATCTAAAGGCCCTTGAGGATTCTTTCTTTTTCTTCTTCCTGCCCAAGTATGCCCCTTCTGAAAAGGAAGTTCATCGGGCTCCTAAAAAGGTATACCTGGTGGACACGGGACTTTCAATCTTCTCCAAAAAGGACGTCGCCAGGGACATGGAGAACGCAGTTTTCTTGGAGCTCCTGCGGAGAAAGCACTACTGGGAACCTGAATGGGAGCTCTACTACTACGGGGGTTCCGGGGAGAAGGAAGTGGATTTTCTTTTGGCCAAAGAGGGGAAGCCGGTTGAGCTCATACAGGTCACGTTTTCACTCTCCGGGAGCCTTGAGAGGGAAGTAAGTGCTCTGATCAGTGCCGGAAAGGCCATGGGATGCAGACGGCTAACCATCGTGACGTGGGATGAGGAAGACACAATAGAAAAAGGTAGGATGAGAATCAGGGTCGTCCCGCTCTGGAAGTTCCTGCTCTCCCCTCCCAGAACGCCAGCTTCTCAAGACCGTCCATTATGCCGGCTTCCCTCAGAACCGCCTTCAGGTTCCTGAAGCGGGAGCGCATCACGAAGAGCTCGTAAAATCCTTCGAGGTTGCCCCAGTGGCCGTAGGCCGAGAGCGCTAGATACATGACCTCCTTCGGGGTGAGCTTCCTTCCAAGGCTCTCGTTGAGAACTCCGAGTGCAGGTTTTATCCTGCCGAGCAGCCCCTCCCGATCTATGAGGTGGAGCATTAAGTCCTCAACCGTGGGCTTCTTCCATTCTATGAGTTCATCCTCAAAGGGAAGGCCGATTACGAGCGGGGTGATCTCCGTTCCTCTGATTTTGTATTCCTGCCCCCTTTTTCTGGCCCCCACTTGAGCTAGCTTTCCCTCTATGGACTGGAGCGCTGAATCCCTGTCCTCATCGATGTCTATCGCGGCCCCTATTCTGTCAACCGAGAAGTTGAATACCTCCATGGCACGAATGAAGTTTCCAAGGTTTCTGATAACCCCAGAGTTGCCCTCGCTTGGGATTACTGCGACGTAATTTCCGTCCGATGCCCTCTTGAGAAGGTCGAAGTTGTCCCTCTCAAAGACCCGCTCGATGAACATCAGGTTTTGGGGGACCTCCCTGCTCTCTTTGAACTCGAAGAGCTTCTTGAAGACGGCCTTGAAGAATTTGGCGTCGGTCTTTCCCTCGACGAAGAGCACGCTGACCTTCGCCCTCTCCCCGGAAAAGCCGCCCCTGGCATCGAAATCCAGATATTTTCTCAGCTCGTAGACTTCCTTCAACGTCAGAGCCTTTTCAGTATTCGAATAGATGAGAACGTTCTCCTCTCCCTTTCGAAATCTGCCCGCCAGGAGGTCGATGAGCTCAAGGCTGGCTGTGATGATGGTCTCGTTCCCTTTGAGTGTTCCCACGAACTCCAGCAGTTTCTCCCTGTTCTTGCCGTATTCTGGGAAGAAAACCGCGGAGTGAGCTTCCCTCAGGTTCTCGTATTTTCCACCGGTTATTACCCTCATTCACTTCACCATGTCGACTGTTATGGAGCCGATAACCGCAAAGGTGCTGATTAAAATACAGATTCAAGCCTCTCGCTTATCGCTTTGAGTTCGCCTTCACCGTGCTCAGGTTTGGGGCTCATCATCCGGTCAGTATTGGATTCACTCATCATCGCGGGAAGACGTTCTCGTTCGGGGTTATAAACGTAGCGTGCTCCAAAAGATTATAAGCTCTGGGCCGTTAGGGGCATCGAGTGAAGGAGGAAAATTCTGGAGAGTGATTGATATGGCGGTTAAGGAATGTCCTGAGTGTCACGGAACGGGCAAGGTAATCGTTGGCGAGAAGGAGTGCCCAGTCTGCGGGGGAACCGGCTACGTCCCGGCGGAGTTCAAGGTTGGGGAGAAACTCAAGGGCTACCGCAATCTCGATTACTTTGGTGTCGAAGACGAGGTGGACGAGATACCCTGCCCCGAATGCCACGGGAAGGGGACGGTTCCAGTCTACGACACCTGTCCCACGTGCGGTGGAACGGGTAGGGTTCTGGTCTGCGACATCTGCGGGAAGGTTAAGGGGCCCTGGGAGCCGGGAATGGAGACAACTTGGGTCTGCCCGGACTGCCTCAGGAAGTACAAGATAGTTTACGTCCTCGACAAAACCTGCGACTACGGTGATGTTGAAGTTGGAAACGTTTACAAAGGAGTTATTGACAGAGTTGAGCGCTTTGGCGTCTTTGTCCGGCTCAATCCGCACGTTACAGGTCTTATTAAAAGAAAAGACCTACTGGGTGGCCATGAGTACAAGCCGGGCAACCCGATTCTGGTTCAGGTTCTCGACGTGAGGCCCGATAAGAACGAGATCGACCTGATAGAGTCAGCCCTCAGGAACTACAAAGAAGTGACCGTGAAGAAGGAAATGCCCGTTACCCCGATAGGCGAGCTCAGCAAGGACATGGCGGGCGAGACAGTGCGCCTGAGGGGCGAGGTAACCCAGATACAGGTCACCGGCGGACCAACGGTCCTCACGATAACCGATGGAACCGGAATAACGTGGGTTGCGGCCTTTGAAGCTCCAGGAGTGAGGGCGTACCCAAACATCAACGTCGGCGACATCGTTGAGGTAATCGGAAAGGTCGCCTTCCATGCGGGCGAGATTCAGATCGAGGCCAGCGACATGTCCCGTCTGTGGGGCCCGGAGGCAGCTGAGATCCGGAAGAAAATCGAGGACGTTCTCAACAGGCGTGCCCAGCCGGAGGACGTTGGGTTCCTGGTGCAAAGCGAAGTCCTTGAGAAACTCAAACCGAAGATAATGAAAGCTGCCTTCATGATAAGGAGGGCTATCCTTGAGGGCAGGCCGATACTCCTGAGGCACCACTCCGACGCGGATGGCTACACCTCCGGTCTTGCCCTTGAGTACGCCATCGTCCCCCTCATAGAGAAGATCTCGCCGGACTCCCAGGCCAGGTGGAAGCTCTTCAAGAGGAGACCGAGCAGGGCACCCTTTTACGAGCTTGAAGATGTTCTCAAGGACATAATCTTCATGGTCGAGGACCACGAGAAGTTCGGCGACCCGTTGCCGCTCCTCGTCATAGTTGACAACGGAGGAACCAGCGAGGATATTCCCGCCTACAAGCGCATAAGGGCCTACGGCGTGCCGATAGTGGTTATAGACCACCATGACCCGCGCGAGTGGGTGAGCGAGGACAAGGCCAAGGTTGACGACTACGTTGACGTCCACGTCAATCCTCATCACATCAAGCGCGGCTACTACGAGCTAACAGCCGGAATGCTCGCTACTGAGGTGGCGCGCTTCATCAATCCGGGGGTCGAGGACAGGATAAAGCACCTGCCAGCCATAGCGGGAACCGGCGACAGGAGCAAGGCCCCGGAATACTACCAGTACGTTGAGATAGCGAAGAAGGCGAAGGGCCTCACCGAGGAAGACCTGAAGAAAATTGCCGAGGTTATCGACCACGAGGCCTACTTCTGGAAGTTCATGGACGGACACGGGATAATAGACGAGATACTCCTCCTGACCGGCAACCTCCAGAGGCACCGCGAGCTGATAAACGCAATCTACCCGGAGGTCAAGGAGAAGCAGGAAAAGGCTTTGAAGGCTTCCCTGCCACACGTGAAGAGCGTCGTCCTGCCCAACGGCATACGGTTCAACACCATAGACATAGAGCTCTTTGCACCGAAGTTCTCCTACCCGAGCCCGGGCAAGCTCTCTGGTTTGATCCACGACCACTTTAAGGAGAAGTACGGCGAGGACGCGCCCATATTAACCCTCGCCTACGGACCTGACTTCGCCGTGGTGAGGGCAGCGGACGGGATGGCGGCCTACAACTTCGACCTCAACGAGATAATTCCTAAGCTCCAGGAGGCCCTGCCGAGCGCGGGCATAGAGGGTGGCGGCCACAGCTACGCGGGCTCTATAAAGTTTTTCGAGGGGATGAGAAAGGAGGTTCTTGAGGAGTTCGCGAAGCAGGTCGTGAAGCTGAAGAGGGCCTGATGTTCTCTTTGTTTTCTGCCAACCTTTTTAACCCCCTGCGAGAAGGTACTTCGAAGAAAGATATGGAGGAATGTTGATGAAAATCGTTCTGGAAGCTACCTTTAAAATGGGCGGCGTTTCTTACCGTGGCCACAGATGGGAGGAAGATGCGCTCGTCTTCGAGTTCGAGCGGATAGGGGATGCCTTCATCCAGATTCTCAGCACGAGGGAGGTCGAGGTCGAGGTAGAAAAGCCTCCCAAGAAAGTCCTCGTCGAGCTCAAGACGAATGAGGGCGGAAAGGTCTTCGAGGCATCCGAGAGAAATGGAATCTACATGGCCGCTGAACCGTGAACTTTTATATTCCTTACCATTTCACTATTTCCTGGGTGGTTCTATGAAGCTGGCCTCATTCGACGTCTGGAACACACTCCTCGACATAAACGTCATGCTCGACGCGATGGCGGTTGAGCTGTCCAACCTGATGGGTGCCTGCACAGTTGACGTTGTCGAGGGCATGACGCTCACCAGGGAGAGGATAAAAAGGATGAGGGCGAAAACGGTGGGTGACCCATCGAGGGCCCTTGAAGAGAGCCAGGAACTCCTGGCGGAGCTCCTTGGAATAGACGTTGGACTCGTCAAGAGGGCCGCCGCGAGGGCAGTTCTAAGGGTAGGAGATGGGATAGTCCTCCCAGGGGCGAAGGAGACTCTGAAGGAAGTCAAGAAGAGGGGCCTCAAAGTCACCGTCACCGGGAACGTAATGTTCTGGCCAGGCTCATACACGCGCCTCCTCCTCGAGTGCTTTGGCATGATGGATTACATAGACAAGACCTTCTTCGCCGACGAGGTTCTGGCGTACAAGCCCATGAGGGAGATGTTCGAGAAGCCGCTCAGGGTTTTCGGTGTGGAGCCGGAGGAAGCAGTTCACATCGGCGACACGAAGGCGGAGGACTTTGAGGGGGCTTTGAGGGCCGGAATGTGGGCCGTCTGGATTAACCCCGAAGCGGAGGAAGTGAGAAGAATCCACGAGCGGGGATTTGAGGTTCCTTCTGTTGAGGGGATTCTTGAGGTTCTGGGGGAGATAGAAAAAGAGAAAACTTTCTGAAGTCTCACTTCTTCTCCTTCGGCTTTAACCAAGCACCCAACCCAACCTGCCTCGTCTTCTGGTAGCGTAAATCTCCCGCCCGGTAGCCGAAGGCCTTCAGAATCCTCTCGACGGCCGGGAGAACCTGGTTCTCGATGTAGTAATCTGCGTCATACTTGTGCTTCGTGGGATCGAACTCGTCGAAGGGAATCGCTCTGTCGCCTATCCTTCCAGAGCCCTTGAGCACGATGTAGCTGATGACCGTCCCGGGGCGGATTTTGATTCCCCTCGCGGCTAACCTCTTTGCTATTGCCACGTGCGGGCCCGTTGCCTTGTAGTCCTTTAGATCCCTCGTTATCTGTTCATGGATTACAAGCTTCTCGGGTGGAACCTCATACTTGCTCAACTTCTCTGTCACTTCTTTGACTATGCTCACGGCCTCCTCGACGTTACCGTCCTTCAGAAGGGCCTCAAGAACCCTCGCCTGCGTCTCTTTGGCTATCTCGCTCCAGTCGCGCCTCACAATCTCAAGCCCGCGCGTCGTTATCTTGCCCTCCTCGTCTATCAGAGCGTATTTCTTCTTGGTGACGAAGAAGCCCCTCTTATAGAACCCCTCGTACTCAAGCTCAAGCGCACCTGGAAGTTTGGAGTTGATGTATTCAAGGAACTCCTTCGCTTTCTTTTTGACTGTCTCGGCATCTTCTCCGGGTATTGTTGCAAAGAAGCCATCAGTATCACTGTAAAGCACTTTAAAGCCGTATTTCTCCTCTATCTCGCGGATAGTCATCGTTATGTACTCCCTTCCCCAGGCCGTTACGCTCTCGGCGCACTCCTTGCAGTACCAGCGGGCCCTCGCGTAGCCGTAGTAGCCGTAATAGCTGTTGTGCGCGTAGACGAGACCGAAGCCAACGAGGAAGTTCTCGTTGTCCTCGACACTGAGGTCGTAGACGTAGCCGATGTATTCCTCAGTCTCAACCGACTCAACGCGGTCGAGCACTATGTCACCTTCGAGGAGCCAGGAGAGCCTCTGGGCCTTTTCGGGATCGAGCTTTCCGTCCTTGACCCTCTTTCTGAAGGTCTGCGGGCTTACGTTCTTCTGGAAGACCTTCCCAAAGACCTCGCTCAGGACTTCCTTGGGGAGCACGTGGGAGTAGTATGCGTTCTTTTTCTTGCCCAGTTTTACGAAGGGGAGCCCCTCGTTTATGTAAACCCTGTAAACGCCGCTGTCGTGCCCAAGCTTTACAGCCGAAATTCCCAACGAGTTCAGGAGGAAGACGAGCTGGTTGGCCAAAAGCTCGCTCTTCGTGGAGAGCCTGAGCCTTTTGCTCGGGTGGACGTCGCCATCACCGATGAAATATCCCTCAAGGAAGGCCAGCTTAACTTCCCCTGGCGACGTAAAGATGAACTCTGGAACCGTCTTGTTCTCCGCCAGAACCCCGCAGAGGTTCTCAAAGAGCAGGTAGCCGATCTTCTTCGGTATCTCAACGTAGTTTCTGCCTCTCCTGACCTTTCCAAAGAACCTCTGAGCGAGTCTCTTCATATCATCCAGGACACTCTGATCTTCGTTGTAGAGCTTCACGCTGTAGCTCCAGCCGTTTTTGAGGTTCCTTTGCTTTCCTGCATACCCTTCGCTCACGTAGTAGCCGAGGAGCTTTGCGAACGACTCGTCAACTTCAATGAACGGGCTCATCCTAAAGCCGTTTAGCGTCCCTATTTTCCACTCTTTAAGCTCTACTGAGGGCATAATGTCTATCACGTCCCGGATGGAATTGAATTCAACTAGGTATTCCCTCATATTGCCGTTGTATCTAACGTTCTCCACAAGCACCTCGTAGAGCCTTCTGTATTTCCCAAGGGATCCCCAGTCGAGGACTTCATAGCCGATCTTCTTAAGCCGGACATAACCAATGTCCTCAAGGTGCTTGAGATAGCGTCTCGCGGTTCTCGGCCTCTTTTCCTCTCCAAAAATCCAGCGCAGGGTTCTAAGCATTCCTTTAAAGAAGTTCTTTCTGCCCTTGACCGGAATCGTCATGACAATGTCTGACGTTTCATCCTCAGGGAATCTGAGGAAAAGCTCCACGAGGTTCAGCACGTGGTTTCTCTCCGGAAGCTCCAATCTCCGCGGAACGGCAACCAGGTCGCCGGGCTTGAGTTCATTCCCCGTAACCTCAACGAGCTCTCCGTTTCTCACCGAGAAGAGGCTGTGGCCTGAGGTTATCTTTATTTTCCTCCCCGACTTCAGCTTGATGCCGTAAGCTCTGCCCGAATAGCGGTGCCTGATCAGGGCTTTTACCCTCTTAAGCTCGGCCTTCTTGGTTCTCCTGTCAAAGGACGGGACTTCAAGCCCGCTGACCTCAAGGACCTCCGTCTCCCCGTCCCTGTACACTCTTTCAGCGTTTTCCTTCATTTTCCGATCTATGAATTCACCGATCCTGACGAAGCGGATCTTTCCGTTTTCAAGGACTGGAAGCCATTCATCGGGCAGGATGCTGTTCGCCAGAATCTTAATTGCCCGCTGTCTGTAATCGAGGAGCTTCTTCTCTATCGGGTCTATTGTAGCCCTCATCTTCCTCTTTATCTTCTGCCTCTCTTCGAGCAGGTCTCCAAGGAGGCTCGGGATGAAGCCCGGAAAGTCCTTGCAGAAACGGTGGCCCACCTGGGGGGCTTCGTCGTACTCCTTGCAGCCCTCCCGGTTGAGGGTATCTGGTGAGACATTGTGGGTGATTATTATAGAGGGATATAACGATTTGTAATCTAAATATGCTATGTTCTCCCACAGACCCCTCTCTGGCTCCTTGACGTAGCCGCCAGCGTATCCGCCGCGCCTCTTGTCGTACTCCCTTCCTGATGGCTTGTTGGGGGCCAGCTCATTCCGCTCGTAGGCCTTCCTCAGGAGGAACCACTCGACAAGATTGCCCGTGCTGGAGCGAGAGACGTCCCAGAAGCTCTGGCCGACTAACCTAGAAAGCTGGGCCTCCATCGGGAAGAACTCCTTTCCCAGCTCGTAGGTAACCTTCGCGTCCTCCATAGAATACCTTGCCACCCTCTCGAGTCCCTCGTTGGTTTCCCAGGCTTGAGCTATCTCCTCTGCGTAGACCTTCTCCTTTGGCTGGCCAAAGATTGCCTCATAGACGGCCTCAAGCGTGTAGGTCGGAAGGTTTATTGTCCTTCTTATTACCGGATAGAGGTCGAAGTGTATCCTTCCCTTCACATCAACCGCAAACCTGTCGCCCATCCTCTGGATTTTCGGCTCGCTGCCGTCCCTCCCGAGGAGGAAGTTCAGCCCGAGCTTTTCGGAGCGCTTTTTAATGTAGGCGAAGTCGAAGTTGTCGCCGTTGTAAGTTATAAGGACGTCAGGGTCCTTCTCCTTCACAACGCGAAGGAAGCGCTTTATCATCTCCTTCTCAGTCGAGACAACGTCAACATAAGGGAGGTCGATCTTCTTCCAGGTAATGACGCGTGCTCCTTCCTCGTCGGCGTAGCTTATCATCAGAATGGGGCCCTCTGCGAACTCCTCGCCCTCGTGGTAGAGCGTTTCGATGTCGAAGGCGAGCATTTTCAGCTCCTCGTCGCCCTCCATCGGGATTAGGCCCTTGTCGATGAGGTAGCGCTTGGCGAAGGGTATGTCGTACTCATAGATGTCGATGACGGCGGGGTGCTTCCTTATCCTGTCCCTTATCGCCGGGACGTCCTGCGGGTGGGTGAAATAGAGCTTCCACACCTCAACCGGCCTGCCGAGGAACTTCTTCTCCACCTTCTCGGCGCGCGTAATCCTTACCCCTGTCCCGTGCCTCTCGGCGGTTATCTTTTTGACTTCCTCAACCGCGGAGTCGTCCTTCAGGAGGGCGTAGATGTAGGGCTCGAAAGTCCTGTCGTAATCAATCTTGAACTCGCCGTTTTCCTTCTTGAAGATCCTGATGACGGGCTTTCCATCTTCGGTTATGTAGTCAGTGTCGAGGATCATCTTTCATCACCGGAAAGGGATATTAACATCTCCTAGTTCTCCCCTTGCTTTTTTCATTTCTCTGATCTCAAGCTCAGTCTCTTCTTCGTCGAGAAAAGAGTATTCGATCCCAAGTTTGTCGAGAAGAAACGAGAGTTCTTCCAGTTTTAGCCCAAGCAACTGGGCCGCTTTCTCAAAGGTTATCTGGTGACTCACTAGAAGGCCAACTACCTTGAGGAACCGCTCTTTTTCGTGGTAGTCCTTGAAAAGGGGAAAGCTGAATACGATGCGGTCTATCTCTTCCATGCTCTCACCCACAATGTGTAGATTTTTAACCTAATAAACTTCACCGCCACATTTTTAAGCCCATCTTCAAAGGCCCTCTTATGGAGCTGTTTTACCGCGTGAGCTTTCAGGAAGTGGTGGCGGACGTGTTAAGCCTGGTTGAGGAGCGCGAGCTCTCATCGAAGCACGCATTAGAGAGGGTCTTTAAGAGGGTATCCGGAAGAGACCGCGAGAAGGCGCGCGGTTTGGCGCATGCGTACGTCTTCGAGATCGAGAAGTGGAGGGCTAAGATAAACTTCATAATCAACTCCGTCCTCAAGGGTTCAAAGATTGAAGACCTTGACCCGTATCTGGCAAATCTCCTACGCATAGGGGCCTTTGAGATACACTTCCGGAAGGTTCCTCCGGCGGTTGCTACGGACTCGATAGTCCGCGTCGTCAAGGAGAAGTTCGACTTCTCCAAAGCTAAGTTCGTCAACGCCCTAATGCACGAGATAGAGAAGTTCGACATAGAGAGAGCTTTAAAGAAGCTCAAGGAGAAGGACAGGATTGAGTGGCTCTCCGTCCGCTTCTCCCACCCGCGCTGGTATGTGGAGTACGTTATAGACCTCCTCGGCTACAACGGGGCTGTGCGGCTCCTCCTCAGCAACAATCGGCCGCAGAGATATTATGTCAGGGCGAACACGCTCAAGACCAACGTTGACTCCCTCCGAGATTACCTTGAGGAGAACGGCGTTAGGACTGCACTAACACCAGTTCCAGACGTTTTGAAGGTTCTTGAGTACAAAACACCCGTCACGAGGCTCGACTGGTACAAAGAGGGCAAGTTCGTAATCCAGGACTTGGCTTCAGCTTACGTCGTCCACGTTCTCTCTCCAGAGCCAGGAGGAAGGGTTCTGGATTTGGCAGCTGCTCCAGGCTCAAAGACCTTCCACGCGGCGGCCCTGATGGAGAATAAAGGAGAAATCGTGGCCGTTGACTACTCCTACGATAGACTGATGAGGATGAAGGAGAAGGCGAAGGTTCTTGGCGTTAAGAACGTCCGCTTCGTCCACGCTGACGGTCAGAGCTTTAGGGACAAGGAGAAGTTCGATAAGATAATTCTCGATGCGCCCTGCTCAAGCTCCGGAACCTACCGCCAGTTCCCGGAGGTGAAGTGGCGCTTCGACGACGCCAAAATCAGGAAAATCATCAGCGTCCAGAGGAACATGCTGAGGAACGCCTACGAGAACCTACTGGAAGGGGGTGAGATGACCTATTCCACCTGCTCAATTAGAATGGATGAAGACGAGGAGAACGTTCTGTTTGCGATCAACAAAGTTGGGCTTGAACTGGTGTATTACCCCTTCAGCTGGGGGGACAGGGGCTTTCTGGAGATCGGGGACAAAGTTTTCAGGGCGTGGACGCACAGGCACGACTGCAACAGCTTCTTCATAGCGAAGTTGAGAAAGTAAGTAGCTTTTTGGTTTGTTATTATTCCAAACAGTATTTAACTTTTGAAGGTTGCGTTACTAGATATCAACCATAAAATTTTTAAATATCCTCTAATTTAGAATATATGATGATTCCCATGGAAGGTTGGAAAGACCAGCTATTGAAAATATTAGTTGTTGCCCTACTTGGAGGGTATATAGTGGCTCAGGGAGGTCTTAGCTGGGCGTACTCGACAGAAGGCCTTAGTGGGAGTGGAATATCTCCAACTCTGATGGGCCAAGAATACAATAGTGTGAATCACCTTACTGTTGACCTACACTATGGACCTGGATTTGCATATGGGAATGCCTATTACCTAAGTACGCATGATAGCAACTTTATAGATGTGTACCTTGCTTCCTCAAAGATAGTTAACAGCTGGTGGCCTGACTACGAACCTGTGGAGTATCAAGTCATGATGTGGTACGGCAATGCAATTCATTCCACAACTGACCCACCTTCTAATCTCATTGGAATCTCTGATATCAGACCGCGGGGGTATGTAACAACTGGTGGTTATATAACACGTGGAGTTTCATATCAGCTTTCTTCTGGGGCTTCAGTGGGCGTGGGAAAACTTCTTGAGCTTGGTGCAGAACAGACATTTGGACTAAGCTGGTCCAGTACCGTGCCAACAGGATACTATATAGACATTGATACAAATAAGGAGGGCTACACTTACACCGCTGAGCAGATCAGGGAGGATGTTCAAAAGAAAATCTGCGAATCTGATGACACTTGTGTAGTCCTGGGGGGCGGAAACGACTGGATACTAAGATATGCTGGGGCTGTCAAAGTCACAAAGGATGAGACCTTCCCCACAACATTAAGGTTTCTTATATCCACAAGGACTCAAAACTCCCAAGCGGAGTATGTTGACAATACTCTCAGGGATCGCCCTCTGATAGTTCTCTTTGCTGTGGCAAAATACAAATCAACAAACACTTGGATTACATGGGATGACTTTAAGGTCCGAGGAATAACCTTCATACTTGGAGATAACGACCAAGCTGGAGGAGACGATGGTTACCTCTGGTACTATCGGGTTGATAAGATAACCACTTTTTCCTAACATTGGAGGTGCCATGATGAACATCGGGCCGATGGTAAAGCATTACTCGAAGGTCTTCCTCTCCTTTCTTTTCCTCGTTTTTCTCGTTGCAGTAATACCAGCGACGGCGAGCGCCATCATAAACCAGGTGACTGAGATGAGGCACGGCGAGTTTTCGGGGGAGTACTTTTCGTTCTGGTTTGTGCCGAAAGGTGACAACCATGCCGGCATCGTTTACCTGAAGAACGGAGAAGCCCTCACCGGGGCGGAACCACCTCGTCCCGTGAGGGGGTCTGGTGGTTTTTCCGTAAACGACATTCGGAGCATGTTCGCCAATGCATGGGTAATGGCCACAGAAGTTTACCTGCCGCTGTGGATTTCAGACTATTCTAAGCCTGGGAAGACTCAACAATGGACAGTTTTGGTACCCCTCGTTGGGGGGAACGGAGGGGCCGACTGCTACGTTTCGGACGAAAAGACCGCCGAGAAAATCAAAGGGACTGAGATAAAATACCATTATAGCCGCCTCGTTGGGAATGGGTATTATGATGGCATTGCAACCATAAGGGTTGGCACTGTCGGGGTGCTCTCTGGAAGCGACGAGAGGAGCAAGGTTCTTAGGGCGATTCTGAAGAGGTGGGAGAAGTACAGGGGCAATGCCTGTGTCGCATCCCCAGATTTCGCGAGAGAGTTCCTAAGACCTTACGGTATTGGGGACGACCTGGAGAATCTCTCCGTTGGCACCCAGGGGATAATAGTCATAACGGACGGGAGCCAGAGCATAGAGGATATCCATCGGGCCCTGTCCAGGGAAGCGGCCAGATACAACCTCTCCGTCGCAATGAGGGTTTTGACTCCGCGCTGGGTCTCTGCCGTTGAGTCCTCTGGGGGAAGCATCTGGGACTACCTGTGGGGGTACGTTGCCCTGCTCCTCCCGGTTTTGCCAGCCCTCCTCGTTATAATGGGGAGGGAGAAGGAAGACGAGGAGAGGATGAGGTATCTAATCTCAACCAACGGGGGAAGGAAAATCGTTCTGGATTTAATAACCGCGGGAACGGTTCTTTTTGCCCTTACACTGACGGCCCTCTTCCTCGACAGAAGGGCCTCACTCCTCTCTGTCGTCATGCTTCTGCTGATTTACACCCTCCGGAACTTCGTTGCAGGCAAGGAGTTCGGGGAAAGGTCAACTCTGGTGGTTCTTTCGTTGATTTTCCTGGGCATTTTGGGGATTGCCCTTCAGTACAACCTCCGGCTGAGGCTCTATGCATCCGGCGTTTTGGGTTACCTCTTTTCCCTTGGAAATTCCGACGCTTCTCTTTTGCTCTTCGGAGTGACCTTCAGGTACCTCCCAGAAGTCCTGGTCTCCGTGGGACTCCTCTCGCTCCTTTTCCCCCTCCTGAGACGCAGAAGGCCCCAACAAAGGGCTGCAGCAAAGCTGCTCTTCGCTGGAATGATCTCTATTGGAGTGCTTTTCCTCTACTCCTCGCTGCTGTTTTCTGCCCCCCTTGTCTCACTCGCATCCATAAGCGACTTGTATGGCGGCGGCGCGACAGGAGTAGTCAACTTCGCGAATTCGGACAACCTATCCAAGGCATACAACCTGACCCTCGGGGTCGTCTCCCAAAAGGACGTGACTTACGCCACCCTCTGGGAGGCAGGTACAGTTGTAGAGGGTAGCGGAATGACGTATTCCACCCACGGCAGGCTTTTATGCTACGCCCGTGACTTCCTGGAGTTCCTGAAGAAAGCGGGCGGAATCAGCATGAACGCCCGGCTACTCCACTCCCAGCTGTCTTCCAGTCCCGAAGGAATCATAATTCCAAAGCACTACCTTGAAGAGCTAAAAGCGGAGGGTATCGCGAAGGTTTCGGGGGGTTCCCTCACTCTCTCTGTGGTAGATGAGGGTTGGAAAGTCCACAACGTCTCTGCCCCCTATGAAACCGTTGAAATGCTCCCGGGAGGAATTGAGTCTCCCATCGTCTCGTGCCAGATTGCAAGAAGAAACGGACTGAATCCCAGGCCAGCGTACCTCCTGCTCTATGGAAACTCAAGGACAACAGGGGAAGTAATGGAAGAGGTAAACGGGACAATAATTCCGGAGTACCCCGAGGCGTTTGAAAAGCTGTGGTCAATGGGGGATGTATCCACTCATGTGGAATCTCAGTTTAAGAACCCGAGGGGCTTAATCCCTCCGCTGCTCTCGGGAGTCCTGATGGCAATCACAGGAATAGTGATGGGATTCAGGGATGGAGAGAGGCTGTCAGGACTGGCGAAGCTCATGAGGGTCAACGGAGAAGAGCCGTTGTCCTCCCTGGTTCCAGTCCTCCTGCCCACGCTGATCCTTATATTCGTTCCGGCCTCAATGATCTGGGACGGATACTCCTTTGCCTCAATGGGGTTCATCGGGAAAAAGCTGGTGTTAATAGGCCTCTCCCCATTACTTGGCGTCTTCGCAGGCCTTGCACTTTACTTCATCTTGCTATTGGGGAATATACGGGAGGTGTGAAACTTGTCTAAGGAGTGGGGTATAACCTGTGAAGGTCTCTCCGTTCAATATGACCTCGGAGGAAACCAGGCCAATGCGCTTTCGGATTTTAAAGGGTCGTTCATTCCAGGGAAAATCACCGCCGTCTTCGGCCCGAGCGGTTCCGGAAAGACGACCCTACTGAGGGTCATCGGAACTCTACTCCGGCCGACTAAAGGCATAATAAGCTACGGAGGCAGGAACCCCTACAAACTGCCAAAGAAGGAGCTCCTTAATCTCAGAAAGAACATTGGAATTTCCTTCCAGCATCCTCTCTTCGTTTCCCAGCTCACCCTCTGGGAGAACATAGAGCTGACCCTCAACTCCTCCGACAAACTTGATGAAAAGCACAGGAAACTCGCACTCTCACTGGCTGAGCAGCTTGGGATTGAGGAGCTCCTTCAGAAAAATCCTTCCCAGGTAAGCGGTGGTGAACTGAGGAGGGCTTCCATAGTCATGGCCCTCGCAAAGGATCCCGGTGTGGTAATCCTCGATGAGCCAACAGCCTATCTCGACGAGGAGTCCTCGATGGGGGTAGTTGAGCTCCTCAGGAGGCTCAAGGAAGGAGGAAAGACAGTTATACTCGCAACGCACGACCCGGAACTCATTAGGATTGCAGACGTCACATACAATCTTAGATATGGAAAGCTTGTTGAGACCTCGGACACATTTAGGGGCTTGGACAGCCTTTAATTTTTATCGAATTCCTTTTCATTTCTTGGTTCTTCAGAGGGTTAAAACCGTAGTTTTGTTAAGTAGATTGCAAAAGATTAAAGAGAACGTTCTGTCACACCAGCGGTTTCCTCCTCACCGGCCCCCAGGGTATCTCCTCCTCGAAAACCTCAGCTGTGAAGCGGTAGACCTCCGTGTCCTCATCAAGCCAGCAGTCAGGCGGAAGTCCTGCCTTCCAGCAGGTTTGGGCAAGGAACTCCTCCTCGTCCCAGTCCCACTCGACCGGAACCTGTGGTAGGAGCAGGCCAGAGTGGATGCCCTTCTCTATGAGCAGGCCGTCTCTGCCGACCTTTATGTTCTTCGGCCTCTCCTCTGGAGGTCCCTCAATGAGCTCCGGCGGTGTTAAGACGCTGACCTCTACGATGAGGTCATTGAGCTCGCTCTCCCTCACCGGCGGGAAGCGCGGGTCGTCGACTGCCGCGTAGATTGCCGCCTTTATCGTCGCCTCGACGAGGGGATATATCGGAAGGGGAAAGCCTATACAGCCGCGCAGGGCCATCTTAGGGGGAGCATGCCTGTTATTGAGTGTGACGAAGACGCCCATCTTCTCCCACAGCTCTGGCGGGGTATCCTTCGGAGGTTTGATGGTCTTTCCATGCCTCACATATTTCTCAATGGCCCTCCTCGCGAGTCTGATGAGGAACTCACCCCACTCGTCTTTTATCACAGTCATTGTTATCACCTGATACCAATTATGACTTTGGGGATTATTTAGCTTTCCCGCAAAATTTAAAAGATTGCCGAAAAAAGTTAAGTCGGGTGCCGAAATGGTTATAGTGGAGTTCGTGGTCGTTCCCCTAGGTGAGAGGAGTCTAAGCCGCTACGTGGCAGAAATAGTAAAGCTTTTAGATAGCCTAGGCGTTAAATACCAACTGACGCCGATGTCAACGATAATAGAGGTTCCAACGGTTGGAGAAGCGTTCGCAATAATCGGAGAGGCCCACGAGCTCATGTTTAAAATGGGCGCGAGGAGGGTTTCAACGACCATCAGAATAGACGACAGGCGCGACAGGAAAGTCAAGATGGAGGACAAAGTCCGCTCCGTCATGGAGAAGGTGCACTCTGGAGGATGATGCTCGTATGAAGGCCCTTGTGCTCGCAATAGACAGGGACGATGACTTCGGGAAGAAGGCGGAAGTTAAGGGGCCGATTATTGGAAAAGGAAAGTGCATAGACGCGGCTCTGAAGCTCAGTCTCGCCGATCCTGAGGACAGCGATGCAAACGTTGCTTACGCCGCTGTGAAGCTCTATGATGAACTCAAGAAGAGCGGTGAGTTTGACGATGTTGAGGTTGCCATTATAACAGGTCATCCTGATGTTGGGGTTAAGAGCGACCTTGAGCTAGCAAGACAGCTGGAGGGGGTTCTGGAGCGCTTTCCGGCGGATGGAGTTATAACCGTGACAGACGGGGCGGAAGATGAGCAGATCTTCCCGATAATCAGCTCCCGCGTTCCGATAATCAGTTCTAAAAGGGTTGTCGTCAAACAGAACGAGACCATAGAGACTACCTATTATGTAGTCTACCGCTATCTCAAGGAGATTATGAGCGACCCGGAGGCCTCGAAGGTTTTCCTGGGGATCCCCGGCTTTATCCTGTTGCTCTATGGGATAGGTAATCTCATAGCGATAAGCCAACCGGAGAGCATGAACGTGATATCTGGCATCATCAGCGGCACCCTGCTCCTCCTGATAGGGGGCTATGCCTTCACCAAAGGGTTCCGGTTCAGGATAATGGACGCTCTCGTCAACGAGTTCATTCAGGTTATCTTTGGCGTTGCGGGCCTTATAGTGGTCATATCCGGAATGATAAGGGCCTACAGCGACCTGGACGCTTACGCTCAGAGTCTGCTCCACTATCAGCCCAGTACGAGCCTCATTTCCCTCGTGCTATACATAAACTCGATAAACACGACCCTGATGGTTGGCATAGCAGTTGCCCTCATCGGAAGGATAATACAAGCCTACATGAGGCGCGATTTGCACCTCTGGTACAACGTAACGGCGCTCCTGATACTCCCGACGTTTTGGATAATACTCGACATGACAACGAGGTACGCCTTATCTGTCATTACATTCTACTCTGCCGGCACAATCCTAGAGATACTTGGGGCCCTCTTTGACGTTGCCCTCAGCATGTTGGCGGGCTCGCTACTTAGGAGATATATGATAGAATGGGCCAGGAGTGGTAAAGTTGAAGCTGGAACAGGCACTGAGAGTGTATGATGAGCTTTTAAGGAAAAAACGCAGGGAGAGCGAGTCCCTCGAGAAGGAATACATGGATAGGACTCTTGAGGTAGTCAAAGAAATATCCTCAGTTTTGAATGAGCTAGAGGCAAAGGAGCCCCCCTCAAAGGTAGATCCAACCCTGCTTAAGATAACCCTCCGGGAGAGAAGGGCGTATGTCTCCACGATGAGGAAGGCCATTGACCGCCTGTCATCAATGGAAGACCTGGGAAAACGCCTTCAGGAACTCTCCAGAATTCACACGGGGCACGGCAGGTACACGCTGACGCTCTTTGAGAAGGACGTTTACAGGATAAACAAACTTTTGAAAGAGCTGGGGGAGCTCTACGCCGAATACTCTGCCAAAAAGGCTTCGATAGAGGCTGGTCTACCAGAGCTTCATATCTCTGAAATTCTGCAGGAGATTCAAACTGTTAGGGCGGAACTGGAGCAACTCGAAAGGGAGCTTGCTGACCTGAAGGAGGAGAAGCTCAGGCTTGAAAGGGAGAGGACGTCCAGGGTGGGCCCAGGAGAGGAACTGTTGGAGAGGAAACGGAAGCTGGAGCTAAGAATTAGAACACTGGAGACGGAAGTGCGCTCGAAAGCCTCCAAACTCCAAAAACCTATGAAACGGATGAGGCTCCCAGAAGCGGAGCCGTTTCTCAGAAGCAGTTCATACGTACTCGAGCATCCGGAGGACTTTCTGAACCTGCTGGAGAAGGTCAAACCGAGGCTTGATGGGAAGTACAGAAAAAGCGCGGAGTGGCTCCTCAAAAATCTTCCAGGGAAGGAAAAAGAGATTCGCGAACTAAAAGCCGAGCACGAGCGCCTGGAGTCAGAAGTTGAGTCAAAGGCCAAAGAAAGGAGGAACGCCGAGCACGAACTGGCTGCTATAGAGGAACACCTAATGGGGATCAAGGAGAACGTTTCCAAGCTCAGGAAGAGGCTTAATTCCCTCACCGAGGAACTGGAAAAAGAGCTTTCCGTCTTGGGCAAGGTGGTCGGTGAAGAGGTCGAGCCCCCCGGAGAAAGGTTTATGAATTAGGCAGCCCTAATTCTTTTGGTGATGAGAATGTTCAAGGTCGACCGCTTACGCTTCGGAACCGCCGGGATACCTCTTTCAACGCCGAAGCGCTCAACCATAGATGGGATAATCCACGTCAGGAACCTGGGATTGGACGCTATGGAGCTTGAGTTCGTTAGAGGAGTGAACCTGAAGCCGGAACTCGCCAAGAAGATAAAGTACGTTGCCAAGAAGAACGATGTCCTCCTCACCGCCCACGCGCCGTACTACATCAACCTCAACGCGAAGGAGAAGGAGAAAGTTGAGGCAAGCAAGAAAAGGATAATCCAGAGCGCTGAGAGGCTTTACGAAGCTGGCGGCTGGAGCGTTGTCTTTCACGCTGGATATTACCTAAAACAGCCTCCAGAGAGCGTCTACCAGAGGATTTTGAACGAACTCAAGGACATACAGAGGGAGCTCATGGACAGGGGAATAAAAGTCTGGGTTAGACCGGAACTGACCGGAAAACCCACCCAGTTCGGAGACCTTAGGGAGATAGTGAAGCTCAGCGAGGAGCTTGAGATGGTTCTGCCCACGATAGACTTCGCGCATGCGCACGCGAGGAACAAAGGAAAGTGCAACAGCACCGAGGAGTGGCGCGAGATGCTCTCCTTCATGGAGGACAGGCTGGGCAGGGAGGTCCTCAACAACATGCACATCCACATGAGCGGAATAGAGTACACCGATAAAGGCGAGAAGAACCACCTGCCCCTCAGGGAGAGCGACATGAACTGGGAGGACCTTCTCAAGGTTCTGAAGGAGTTCAGGGTTAAGGGCGTCGTTGTGAGCGAGAGTCCAAACATCGAAGAGGACGCGCTGCTGATGAAGAGGAAGTATGAGGAGGAGATAAAGGTTTAGTAAGCCTCCGCGAGGCCCGGCTGGGAGTACCACCTGTGCTCCTCTGTCTCAATGTGGAGGTCGAGGGGCTCAAGAGGCTTCACCTCGTAGCCCTTCTTCTGTCCCCACTTTTCTATCTGCCTCAGGACCGCCCTGATGCCCACCCTGGCGAGGGGATAGAAGGGTACCAAGAAAAGCTTGCTGTTGACGAGCTTTGGAAGCTCGTTGGCGACCTCTTTTGCCAGGTGCCTCCAGGCGTAGTAGAGGTGGAGGAACTGACCGTAGGTTATCATCTCGTCAATCCTGTAGAACTCCTGGTCTCTGAGTAGACCCATGGGGACAAAGGAGAGAGGGGTTACGGTGAAGTGCGCCCTGTTGCCGAGCTTTTCTTTGAGTTCTTTTTCCATCGTGATTATGAGCCTCGCCGTCATTATTTCGTAGTCATCGGTGTCCCCGGGAAGACCGAGTATTGTGGTGTAGGCGGGGAACCAGTAGTTCTTGTTCAGGACGTAGGTTCCGTTCAGGAGAACCCACGGCCACTCCTCGGGAGAGAAGGGCTTCATCTTGTTGTTCATGTACTTCCCTATCAGCTCTGGTGAGGCCGTCTCAAAGCCCACCTGTATCCCAACCCAGTGGCGGGGGTCCGCATCAACTATCCTTGAGATGGTCTCTATCATCCCCGGGGCGGCCAGCGCACCGGCAACCGTTCCATGGGTTGGGTTCACGTTCCTCGTGTACTTCCTAGCCATCTCGAAGAGCTCCACTACCGCCTCTTCATTTGGGTAGAAGTTCTTCCTGTCCTCGACTTTGTAGAGGAAGATGTCCTCGCTGTGGAGCCAGGCATGGTCTATTCCAGCGTTGACGTTGAGGCTTATCTCCCGCTCTATCCTCTCGAGGGGCATGTCCCTTGCGACCCTGAGGTTCGGCTCGCAGAAGCGGCAGCCCCTTCCGCAGCCCCTCATCACCTCGACGAGCCCCTTGTAGGAGGGGGCCACTATGGCCGGGATCTCCTCCACCCTCGGCCAGCTTTTAATGAGAACCGTCTCGTCCGCGCTCCCGCTCTCGATGTCCCTGAAGAGACGCCCGGCTATGTGGTCAACCTCGCCCATCACGACGTGGTCTATCCTCAGTTTCTCTCTGACTTCCCTTCTGAAGTCAAGTTGCCACGCGCCTGGTCCACCGACGACTATCCTGAACTTCACGCCTTTCGAGTCCCTGACCCTGTTTATCCTCTCCACGAGCTCCCTGAACTTGACGCTCGTGTAGTTCTCCCACTGCCCCCCGTTGGTGAACATCATGCTCACTGGTCCAAGTCCAAGGGGGTCCATCTCATAGATGGCCACGATTGTTGTATCGTTCCCTATGAACCTCTCAACTGCCCTTGGATGAGCAACCACGACCTCGTCCCTTTTGAAGCCGTCCCTGAGCAGGGCGGCCTCGACCTTCCTGAGACCGTAGGGAGCCTGACCGAGCACCCCGCTCTCGTCCGGCAACTGGGTGTCAAGAAAAGAGTAAATCCACGCCGGAAACTTTCCATATGGGGCGCAGCCGAGGAAATCCAAGAGGGGGATGTCATGATAAGTGCTCGTCAGCGTCTCATCGGTCGTCAGCACGACCCTGACCACCCCCATCACCTCCATGTGTATGTTAAGGTAGATCTCATATATACGCTTTTCGAATTTCATAGAAGTTATTGATAAAAACTTGGAATCCACCAACTATCAACTACTAGTGAGTATAAATATGAATACTCAAAACTAACCGCGCTCTATCCTTCCATACTTCTCTAGGATTTCAATAATTTCATCAACTGGCAGTGAGTATCTCACGTGCCCGTTTCCCTCAACGGTCTTGGCCTGCAGGAGAGCGTTTATTATCGCCTCTTCCGTCGCTTCCGCTGTAGCCCTGAAAAGGCTACTTAAGCCGTTGTCCGGCAGAAAGCTCAGCAGTTCAGGCTCTCTCCCGATCGGCACGGTTTGGGCAGTTGAGAAGGCCAGTACAACGTCGCCACTCCCATGATAAGCATAGCCTCCGGTTCTTGCAAGGCCAAGAATCGCCCTCTTCGCAAGCCTCTTCAACTGCCTCGCAGTCAGGGGAGCGTCGGTGGCAACCACCATCGAGATGCTGCCCTTGCCGGAGGTGCCTCTGCCCGGGTAATCTTTCAGAAGCTCTCCGACTGGAACGCTGGCTATCGTCAGATCTTCCCTCCTCCCGAAGTTAGCCAGAGCGAACACTCCGACGGTGTACACCTCCCCATCTACCTCTACCACCCGTGAGGAAGAGCCTATCCCTCCCTTGAACTCAAAGGCGCTCATTCCGGTTCCCGCTCCAATGGCGCCTTCCTTGAAGTCCAGCGAAGCGCTCTCGACGGCCTCAAAGTAGTGTTCCTCCTTAACTGCCATCTTTCTGATATTGTTGAGGTAAGAGTCGTTGCACTCCATGACGACGGGAGAGACACTCTTTAAATCTGGATTGAGGTCGATCATGTGCCTAACCATCGCGCTGGCTACAGTATAAACGCTCAGTGTGTTCGTCAGGGCTATTGGAGTTTCAATGTAGCCGAGTTCCTCAACCTGGACGAAGCCTATGGGCTTGGAAAATCCGTTCATGATGAAGGTGGAAGCAAAGAGCTTCTCCCGGAAGGGGTTTTTCACGGGGGGCAAGAGCACTGTAACGCCAGTCCTGATGTCGTCGCCATCGAAGAGTGTTTTGTGCCCGATCTTGACGCCGAGGTCGGCTATCGAGTTCCTTCTTCCGTGATCATGGAAACCTATCCTTATGCCAAGGTCAGGGGCCTTCATCTCAATCCCCACAGCAGTAGGATGAGAAGTTTTTAAGGCTAGCTTTAAAAGGCTCTCCCCCGAAATAGGGTGGGCAATGAAGAGTAGCAAGCATACTGAAACCCAAGAATGATGACGTGAACACCCTCCGAGCCCGGCAAAGTTTTTAGCCATTACCCTCTATGGTGGAAGGGGAGCACCATGGGCCTGCTGGGAAAGTTCTTCGGGAGAAAAAGGGAGCCGCTTGAGGAGGGGATTGAGATCGTATCCAGGCATCCAGTGGCCTCTTTTCATGTCGAGAGTGTTCTCCGGATCGGGGAAAAGGTGACCATCATCGGAACCGTGGAGGGCGGCATGGTTTATCCAGGGTACAAGGTCAAGGGAAAGAAAAACGCGGCGCTCGTGTACATAATCGAGAAAGACCGGAAACGCGTTGAGTACGCGGTTGATGGTGATAAGGTCGCTCTGATTCTGGAGGGCAGGATAGAGACCAAGAAGGGGGACACCCTTGAGGTTTATCAATCCTGAGGTGGTGAAGATGATAATCTGGGAAGACCACTTTCACGTCGACCCGTATCACGGCCTCTTTCTGGATGCCGTGAAACAGTTCCACAAAGCGGGGGGTACTCACCTCGTCGTGGTCTACAAGAGCGCCCACGACTACGGCTTTCCAGGGCTTAAGGCCGAGGACTTCATGAAGGCGATGGACTTTCACATTGAGCTCGTCGAGAGGATAAACAGTGATACTCCGGTGAAGGCTTACGCCGTCGTTGGGGTCCATCCGGCGGAGTTCGACTATCTGGCGAGGCAGAAAGGCCGTGAGTACGCGAAAAACGAGGTCATGAAGGCTTTAGATTATGCCCAGAAGCTATGCTTTGAAGGAAAGGCGATAGGAATCGGCGAGATAGGTAGGCCCCACTACGAAGTTCCAGAGGATATCTGGGAAGCAAGCATAGAGCTGATGAAGTACGGGATGAGCCTCGCAAAGGAAGCCGACTGCGCGGTTCAGCTGCACACAGAGAGCTTCGACGAGGAGAAGTTCAGGGAGCTTGGGAGATATGTGAAGGAAGTTGGGATAAAGCCCTACAAAGTCGTCAAACACTTCTCGCCGCCGCTCGTGAAAGTGGCCGAGGAAGTCGGAGTTTTTCCGAGCGTGATAGCGAGCAGAAAGAACATCAAGGAGGCCATAAAGCAGGGGAACCGCTTCATGATGGAGACCGATTACATAGACGACAGGAGAAGGCCCGGCGCTGTCCTGGGGCCGAAAACAGTCCCCAAGAGGACGAAGGCCTTCCTCCAGAACGGGCTCTTCACAGAGGAAGACGTCTACAAAATCCATGTCGAGAATCCTGAGAAGGTTTACGGGATAGAACTGGAGGAGTGAGGTGGGAGTATGGAGCAGAGGACGCACAAGATGACGTCCGAGAGGCTTGTAGGAAGGCCCACAAAGATCGGGCCGCCAGAGGCCGAGGTAGTTCTGAAGACAACGGAGGAGATGGCCGTCGATGAGTACGGCCTTGTCCACGGCGGCTTCACTTTCGGATTGGCCGACTACACGGCCATGTTGGCCGTGAACGAGCCGACAGTTGTCCTCGGAAAGGCTGAGGCAAGGTTCCTCAAGCCGGTAAAGGCTGGCGAGAAGCTTCTAGCGAAGGCTAGAATCGTTGAGGACTTGGGTAAAAAGAAGATAGTCCAAGGGGAGGTCCTCAACGAAAAGGGCGAGAAGGTCTTCGAAGGCACCTTCCACTGCTACGTTCTGGAGAAGCACGTGCTCGAGTGACCCAAAATTTTTATTCCTAAATATCGAAATCCGATATCGGTGTTCGATATGATACGGCGGGTTCTCCCCGGCTTCATGGGCCTCCACGTACTCCACCACGCGAGTGGGGGAGAGGTAACGGGAAAGCTCATGATGGAGGAACTGGCGAAGCACGGCTACAAAACGAGCCCAGGAACGATATACCCCCTCCTCCACAGAATGGAGGATATGGGGCTCCTGAAGAGCAGAAGCGAAGTGAGGAACGGAAGGCGCGTTCGCCTCTACCGGGCTACACCGAGAGGGGAGAAGCTCCTCAGAGAGGCCAAAGAGAAGGTTAGAGAGCTCTGTATGGAGATTCTGAGGGAGTGAAGGATGAAAAGCGAAGAAAAAAGCGAAATCGAGAGAAAAATCTTTGGAATAAGCTGGAATGTCTTTCTCCTTGGAATCGTCAGCTTTCTCAACGACATGAGCAGCGAGATGATAAACCCGATAGTACCGAGCTATTTGATGGACGTTCTCGGCGAGGGAAAGCTCGCAAGCGGTTCGATTATGGGTGCTATTGAGAGCATGAGCTCCCTCTTCAAAGTGGCCTTCGGTTATGTGAGCGACCGTTTTAAAAAACGAAAGGCCTTTGTTTTCGCCGGCTACACAATATCCACCTTCTCAAAGGGAGCCCTCGCCTTCGCAAGGTACTGGTGGGACTTCCTTACGTGGAGGGCCCTTGATAGGATTGGAAAGGGCGTTAGAACGGCCCCAAGGGACGCTTTAATAGCTGAATCCAGCGAGAAAGGCAAATCTGGCAAGTCCTTCGGCTTCCACAGGATGATGGACACGCTGGGCGCGGTGACCGGCCCTCTAGTCGCTATAGGGCTTATGAAGCTCCTAGCGGGATTTCCGAAGGAGACAGCCTACAGGTACGTGTTCCTCCTTTCAGCCGTACCCGGCATAATCGCCCTCTTTGTCATTGTTCTCTTTGTAAAGGACAAAGGGAAGGAGGTCAAAAAGAAGATAACCGGCATCTCAGCTCTAAGAGACAGAGACCTTCAGCTCTTCCTCGGTGTCGTGGCCATCGGAGCCCTTGGAAGGTACAGCTACGCCTTTACCCTCTGGAAAGCGGAGGAACTTGGCTACACTGTGGTTCAGGGGATGGCTTTCTACGCGCTCTTTAACCTCATCTACGCGCTCTCCGCTTATCCCATGGGGGCGTACTCCGACAGGTTCGGGAAGAAGAGGATGATAACCCTGGGCTTTGGGGTTGCGGCTTTGGCCTCATTAACGTTCGCCTACGCCCGCAGTCTGTCCACTCTCCTAGCAGCCTTCGTCCTCTACGGCCTCTACATAGCCATTGAGGATACCGTCCCGAGGGCATACATGGCCGACCTCGCCCGTGAGTACGAGAAGGGAACGGTCATAGGTGCCTACCACACGGTCTTTGGGGTCTTCGTGTTTCCCGCGTCAGTCATAGCAGGCTGGCTGTGGAAGAGCTACTCCCTAACATACAGTTTCCTCTTCTCCGCCGTGATGGACGCGGTAGCTCTCCTCTTGATGTTGCTCCTCCGCGAACGCTGATGTCATAATGACGAATTCTCCCCATTATTTTCTTCAATTTTTGTCAAAAAGACTAAAAACCCATGGTCCTACTTCCGCCGGTGGAGAGCATGAGGATACTCATCATCGGCACTGGGGGCACAATAGCGAGTGCGATGACGGAGAGAGGCTACAAGGCTCAGCTGAGCATCGATGAGATACTGGACATTGCGGGTATAAAAGCGGGAAGCGGTGAGATTATCGAGAGCCTCGACCTCCTCAGCGTTGACAGCACGTTAATGCAGCCGGAGGACTGGATAACCATCGGAAAGGCCGTTTTTGAGGCGTTTGGAGAGTACGATGGAATCGTCATCACCCACGGGACGGACACACTGGCCTACACTTCCTCGGCGCTGAGCTTTATAGTGCGGAACCCTCCGATTCCAGTGGTTCTAACCGGTTCAATGCTCCCAATAACAGAACCGGGGAGCGATGCGCCTAGGAACCTAAGGACGGCGGTTACCTTCGCCCGCTCTGGAATGCCCGGGATTTACGTTGCCTTTATGGATAAGATAATGCTTGGAACCCGTGTTTCTAAGGTGAACTCCCTGGGCCTGAACGCCTTTCAGAGCATAAACTACCCGGATGTGGCGTACGTGAAGGGCGAAAAGCTGGTAGTGCGGCAGAGCCCAGAACTCCCAGGGGGTGAGCCCTCCTTTTACCCGAAGCTTAATCCAAACGTCGCGGATATACGCCTCACGCCCGGCCTCTCCCCGGAGGCGTTTCTGGCCCTCGTAAAAGCTGTGAATGGGGTTCTCATTGAGGGATACGGAGCTGGAGGCATACCCTACCGGGGTAGGAACCTTCTGTCGGCGGTCTCCGGTCTTTCAAAGGAAAAGCCGGTTCTCATGACAACCCAAGCAGTCTATGGAGGAGTGGATTTAACGCGCTACGAAGTTGGTAGAAGGGCCCTTGAGGCCGGTGTGATACCAACGGCGGATATGACGAAAGAAGCCGCTCTCACCAAGCTCATGTGGGCCCTTGGCCATACGAAGAACGTGGAAAAAATTAGGGAAATAATAGGCAAGAACGTTGCAGGGGAGATAAGCGAAATTAGGCCCCGAGCTTTTTGAGTTCCTCCTCTCCAACGAGGAGGGGCCTCTCCGCTTCTATAACGTAGCCCAGCTCCCACGTAACTTCCCCGCGGTTCATAAGTTCGGCGTAGCGCCTAGCCTTCTCTTCGGCCTCCTCTTTATTGCCTGCCTCTATTATCCTCCTCACGTACCACTTCATTTCTCCATAGCGGAGCTTGAACTCTGCCATGAACATGGTAATCACCATAGAGGTTTCTCGAACGTCCTTAAAATCGTTCTGCCGGTATGTTAAACAGATTTATTTAACAAGACAAATGTTATTAAGCTTCCTTTCTAATTTCCCCCGGTGATATCATGGGGGTTAAAGACCATAAGGAGAAGGCTCCGAGGAGGTTTAAGTTCGCCGTTGTAACTGTCAGCGACACCGCGAGCAGGGGGGAGAAAGAGGATAAGAGTGGGAAGTTCCTGGTGGAAGAGCTGGAAAAGGCCGGGCACGAGAAGGTTCTCTACAAGATCGTACCCGATGAGAAGATGGAGATAATCGGGGCGGTTGTCGATGCCTTTCGCGCCGGAGCGGATGTTCTGGTGACCTCTGGAGGTACTGGGATAACGAGCAGGGACGTGACGATAGAGAGCATCAGACCCCTTCTTGACAAAGAACTCTCCTTTGGGGAGATCTTCAGACTCGTCAGCTACGAGGAGATAGGAACCGCGGCTATGATAACGAGGGCAACGGGAGGCATAATACGGAGCTCCGGAAGGGCCATGGCAGTGTTCTGCCTACCAGGGAGCCTGGGGGCGACCAAGACGGGAATAAAGCTCATACTGGCCGAGGCAGGACACGTTCTAAAGCACGGGCGTGAATAGTTTTAAGGACAAGAGTGCAAGGACATGGTGGGTGAGAATATGGAAAAAGTGGATAGGATAAGCAATGTCCCCACAAAAAATGATAATAAACTCGCGTTAAACAAGGACAAGAAACAGAAAATAAAACGGTTCAGAGGGATACTTGGAAAGAGCAGCGAGGAGACAGTACTGTGGGCCATCAAGGAGGCTGAAGAGCTTTGAGCGATCTCCTGCTCATCGACACCAGCGTCATAGTGGAGTACCTCGTGGATGGTGAAAAAGCCGGAGTAGCTGAGGAAATACTGCTGGGTTCCTGGGTATTTTTGACGTCCCCCACAGTTTATAGAGAAGCCCTCGGTGCACTGGCCCTCATAGTCGGCAGGGAAAAGATGGGAATAAAAGGAAAGCACAGCCTGAGGAAGTTCGTAGCTAAGAATGGATGGGAGCCGTTTTCTAAAGTGGTGGCATCTCTGAATGGCCTTCTTGATGAACTTGGGGTCGTTATAGTCAGCGATTCATTCAGAAGAGACGAGCTGTACAAGACTATGAAAGAGTACAACCTGATGCCATCTGATGCTCAAATTGTGCTGGCCTGCCGGAGCCACAACGTTGAGAACATTGCCACTTTTGATTCTGATTTTAAGCGGGTAGACTGGCTTAAAACTCTGGGGGTGTAGTTATGAGGGAGTTCAAAAGGCTCATGCCGTATGGAGAGGCTTTGTCCCTTCTCCTGAACGATTTGAGCGAAATCGCTGAGGTTGAGGAGGTTCCACTCGACGAGGCCTCTGGAAGGGTTCTGGCTGAGGATGTCACCTCACCGATAGACAGCCCACCTTTTAACAGAGCGGCTGTAGATGGCTATGCTGTTAGAGCTGAGGACACGTTCCCTGCAAGGGAGTACAGACCTGTCGAGCTGAGGGTGATAGACGAGGTTCCGACTGGGAGGGAGAGCAGTAAGACCGTAGAACCTGGAACTGCAGTGAAGCTCCTCACAGGGGTCAAAATTCCGGAGGGTGCAAACGCCGTCCTGATGCAGGAGATGGCCGAGCGCGAAGGCGACGTAATCAGGGTTCTCCGGCCCGTTGCCCCAGGACAAAACGTGGCCATGAAGGGGGAGGACGTTAGAAAGAGTCAGGTGGTTCTCAAGAAGGGGCAGATTCTAAGGCATCAGGACATAGCGATACTCAAAAGCATCGGCTTCAAGACCGTTAAGGTCAAGCGGAAGCCGCAAGTAGGGATAATAGTTACTGGCAGCGAGCTCATCGAGGAGTTTGATGAGGAAGCACTGAAACACGGAAAGATACTGGAGAGCAACTCTGTCATGCTTAAGGGACTCGTTAAGCAGTATTTTGGCGAGCCGAGGTTCTACGGGGTCCTCCCAGATGATGAGGTTAAGATTGGCGAGGCGATCAGAAAAGCTCGCTCAGAGAACGATCTTGTCCTTGTAACCGGTGGTTCCGCCTTCGGTGACATGGACTTCGCCCACAGTTTCGTCAAATTGCTCTTCCACGGAACCACAATAAAACCCGGAAGGCCAATAGGCTACGGCGAAAGGACGTTCGTCATGAGCGGCTATCCGGTTGCCGTCTTTGCCCAGTTCCACCTCTACGTCAAGCATGCCCTGGCGAAGCTCGTTGGCGCAAGGAACTACGAGGCGAAGGTCCGCGCGAGGCTCACTGAGAGGGTTCCGAGCCAGCTCGGTAGGTACGAGTTCGTTAAAGTGTGGTACGAGAACGGAAAAGCGAGACCAATAAAGAAGAAGGGGAGCGGGATAATCAGCTCGCTCGTGGAGAGCAACGGTTACATGGGAATCCCAGAGGACAGCGAGGGTTATTTAGAAGGGGAAGAGGTTGAGGTAACGCTCTACTAAGAAATCAAACGAGAAGGCTTTCCCATGCGGGCCTCTTAACTATGTCCCTGACCTCCTCAGGGATATCGGAGAGGCTCAAGGAATCAAGGATCTCCAGGACCTCGCCCATCTCCTTCTTTCGCTCTTCCATCAGCCTCTCCAGATAATCTGAGGATGCCCAGGGGAGGACTTCACGTATCGGATCATTCCTTTTTGTTATGGCCTGCATGGGGCATCGTTTCCTTGTACGTGGTGGGAATATTTAAGCCTTTTCTATTCAAATTTTGTATCCATGAATGGTGAATATGCAAAATATGCATAACTTTTAGTAATGGTAAATTGGGCGACCCTTCGTGACTTAGAACACGTGAACCACACTCGCTTTAAAACCAACCCACACCTTTCTGCCAACTTCGAGGCCGAGCTCGAAGACAGAGGAGCGCGTGATGAAGGCCGAGAGCTCTGTGTTGCCGGCCTTAAGCCTAACCCTAACGAGTGGGCCGAGTTCCTCAACCCCCTCGACTACGGATTCAAAGGCGTTTCTCATTGAGCTCTTCAAGGGCCTGGCTGAGAGGACTATGTCCTCGGGCCGTACTCCAACTCTCACCCTCCCGGAGGCCTCAACGGGGAGTTCTATGGTTATCCCGTTGGCCTTCAAGGTTCTCCCCTCGGCGGTTCCCTCGATGATGTTCTCAAAGCCCAAAAACCTCGCCACTTCTTCATTCGCTGGCCTTGAGAAGACCTCCCTGACGGGCCCTGTCTGGACGAGCCTTCCGCCGAGCATGACCCCAATGCGGTCCCCCAGACTCACGGCCTCCTCGAAGGAGTGAGTAACGTGAAGGGCGGTGAAGCCGAGCTCCTCCTTCCAGCGCTTCATCTCCCTGATCAGCCTTCCCCTCGTCCCGACGTCCAGGTTGGCGAAGGGCTCATCGAGCAGGAGGAGTTCCGGCTCAACTGCTAAAGCCCTCGCTATTGCCACCCTCTGCTGCTCCCCCCCGCTCAGGGTTTTTGGCTTTCTTTTGAGGAGATGGGAGATTCCAAGGACCTCCGATAGTTCCATAACCTTCCGCTCTATTTCTGCCCTTGGCCTTTTCCGGATCTTCAAACCAAAGGCTATGTTGTCGAAGACGCTCATGTTCGGGAAGAGGGCGTAGTTCTGAGGTATGTACGCCAGGCCGCGCTTTTCGGGCGGCAGGCCCGTTATGTCCCCCCCGTTCAGGAGTATCTTTCCAGAGTCCGGCTCGATTATCCCTGCTATCGCTTCAAGAAGGACTGTTTTTCCGGCGCCGCTCGGTCCGAGAATTATGAAGTGCTCTCCCCTCTCGACTGAAAATGTAATCTCCTTCAGGTGAAATTCGCGGTAATCCTTGGATATTCCTCTAACTTCCAGCATTTTTCCTCCCCACCAGCCAGCGGAGCACTATAAAGATTCCCAGGCTGAGGCTCACCATCACGACCGCTATCGGCCTTGAGGCCCTCAGCCCGTAGTTGTTGAAGTATTCCATGATGAGAACCTGTGCTGTTTTTGGATAGTAAGCAACTATCAGTATCGAGCCGACCTCGCTTATTGCCCTTGCCCACGTCATTATCGCCCCGCTTGCTATCGACGGGAACGCCATTGGAAGTGAAATCGATGCAAAGGCCCTCAGGCGAGAGGCACCGAGGGTTCTGGCGACGGCCTCCAGCTTCTCGTCCACCGCCAAAAACCCGTCGCGGGAGGCGTTGATTGTAAATGGGGCCGAGACGAACAGCATGGCAGCGATTATACCCTTGTAGTTGTCGAGGATTAAGTTTGAGAACGTAACGAGCAGCATTATGCCGACGACGGAGTGCGGGATCACTATCGGGACATCCACCAATGCCTGAACGGTGCTCTTTCCGGGAAAATCCCTCCTAGCTAGGATGTAGCCGAGGGGAACGCCGAAGAGGAGGGCTATGAAGGCTGTGGCAGTGGCCGTTAAGAGTGAGTTCCTAAGGGCTTCTATTACGTACGGGTCGTGGAGGGTCTTGACCAGCATCCCCCAGTCGGAGGCCTGCTTAAGAAAAATCACTGTGATGGGAACAACTATATAGGCTATTAGGAAGCTTCCCAGCGCTGCGAAGAGGTAGAGGGTGTAGTCCCGGCGCATTGCTCTCCACCGAAATAAGGGGAGGAGAATAAAAACCTCACCCCTTGACCTCGACCAGATCCTTTATCTCATCGGGCACGTTTCCGAAGGCCACCGGTGGGTTCAGGAAGTCCTGGTGATTCTCCTCAAAGACCTTCTTACCCTCTTCCCCGAGCAGGAACTTGAGGAACTGGAGTGCGAGCTCTCTGTTAGGAGCGTCTTTGAGGACGGTGACGCCGTAGACGATGGGCTTAGCCTTTATCGTCTTCCCTGTCGAGCCGAGGGTTATCTCGACCTGCCCGTAGTAGTCGGCCTTGTTGAAGTCCTTGAGGTTGATCTCATCGGGTAGGGTTATGTAGCTGAGGTTGTGCTGTTCTGCGACGCTCTTATAGATGAAGAAGTAGTCAAGGCTTCCCGATTCAACGAGACCGGTCAAGTCGGTTTCCTTCGGCCTTATGACTATTTTGTCCGTCTTAAGCTGGATTTCCTTGGGTGCGTAGACGTGGGTGCCGTTGGCGTAGATGTTGGTGTTCTTCTCAACGAGGGTCTCGAATATGGGCTTGTGGTAGTACAGGTCTGCCAGTTTCATGACCATCACCGAGCGGTAGCCGCAGGGGTCGTCGTTGGGGTTGCTGAAGCCGAAGCGGACGCCGGGCTTGGCGAGGATTTCGTACCAGTTCGTTGAGTTAATCTCGTCCGCGTACCTGCTCTTGTTCGTGAAGGCAATTACTATCTGGTTTGTGGCGAAGAGGACGTAGAAGTCGGTATAGTTGGGAACCAGCATCTGGGGGATTAGCGTGTAGTCGGCAGTTGCCACGATGTCAGCCTTTTCATGGAGGTCAGTAACCTTCCTGACGGCCTCAACGCTCCCGCTCGCCTCGTCCTGGAACTTCACCTTGACGCCGAGGTTCTTTTCAGCGTATGCTGAGAACTCGTTCTCAAGCTGTTGAAAGGGTATGCTGAGCGAACCTGCATGGAAGATCGTCAGCGTCGCTTCTTTCTCTGAAGTCTTTCCTGGAGAACCCGATATGCAGCCGGCCGAGAGGACGGCCAGTAACAGGACAGTGGTTAGTAACAACCCTGCTTTTCTCATCAGCACCACCCTAAAAAGGACAGAAGTGACCAATTTAAACGTTTTGGGTAAACAAAATAGTTAATGAAAACGAAAGTGTTTTTCTCACTCCACGGGCACTCCGTCCTTCGTCCTCGGAGCAAGCCATTTCATTAGCCTCCCTGGATCCTTCGTCCTTATGATTATTGTTATCGAACCGAGCGGACTTTCCTCGTTGAAGTTCACAACTCCAGCGTAGGCTGCCTGCTTGTTCACCTTTATGATTATCTCCTCGCCGAAGTAGCCCTCCTCCAGGAACGAGCGCGCGGTGTCAAGAATGGCCTGCCCGCGGAAGAGCTCGTAAAGTCTGCTCAGGGCTTTTCTGTTCTTGGTTTTGCCAGCCAGGATTACGTAGTCTCCCTTATCGAAGGCCTCGAACTCCAAATCGGGGATGAGGTTCAGCATAGCCTTCTTTACCCTCTCGATGTCCTCCGTGGGATAAACGTAAGCCTCGACTTCCACTTCCTCGAACAGCTCGCTCATGTTTTCACCTCCAGTGGAGTTGGGAGAAAAGGATTAAAAAGCTTCTCAAAGCTCGGAGAGTATCTCACCGACCAGCTTTTGGACGGCCCTTTCGTAGTTCTCTCTTGAGCCGTTGTTCACAAGCATGTGGTCGGCCATCGCGATAACGCCTCCGATTCCAAAGCGGAGCTCCTTCCAGTCTCTCTCCTCGAAGTCTTCCCATGTATGAGGATCGTCGTGCCTGCCGCGGGCTTTGAGCCTCTGAAAACGGATTTTAGGCGGTGTGTGGACTGCCACTATCACCAGTTGCTCATCTGGGAATGCACCCTTGAATGTCCCTATCTCATCCAGAGAGCGCACGCCGTCTATCACAACGAGCCTGGCTTTTGCCAAAAGCTCCCTCACCTTCTCAACGGCGAGCTTCGCCACTGCGTTCTGGCCCATTTCCTGCCTCAGGCGTATACTTACCTTTGCCACGTTCTCTTTGCTGAGCTCAAGGCCCCGCTTTACCGTTTCTTCCCTTACGATGTCCCCGAGAGAAACGCTTGGAAAACCCCTTCTCTCGAACTCCTCAACGATCCTGCTCTTTCCAGAACCGGGCATTCCAGATACTATGACTATCATTGTGCCCACACCAAGTAGGCCTCCAGTCCCTTAAAAATCTGATGGGGAGTTAGGAGGGCAAAATTTTTTAAGGTTCGTTAGTTAAACTTTTTTGGTGGGAAAGATGAACGCAACGTGGTTCATCCTGGGACTCATGATTACGTTCTCCGTGAACATCCCGTTCGGCTTCTGGC
Source organism: Thermococcus sp. Bubb.Bath (assembly GCF_012027595.1). Taxonomy (NCBI): domain Archaea; kingdom Methanobacteriati; phylum Methanobacteriota; class Thermococci; order Thermococcales; family Thermococcaceae; genus Thermococcus; species Thermococcus sp. Bubb.Bath. The sequence continues at coordinate 277,770 of NZ_SNUR01000001.1, forward strand.
GAGCGGATGCCAAAAGAAGGGGAAGCAAGGTGGAATGGGCCTTTGCGGTTCACCTGCCCGTTCCGTTGGTAGTTTTCCTCCGCTATCTCGCTGGGCTGAGCTGGAACGCAGAGGGCATCCCGCTGATAGCAATTTTTGTGATAGCTTACTTCCTCGGCCAGAGAACTGGGGGAAGGCTCTATCGCAAAACACTGGAAAGTGGTATTCAACCGGGAAGAAACGTCTTCAGCCTGATATCGATTGAGAAAAAGGAGGGGGAAGTTATTTGAGGAAGTCGTCCAGGTTCCCTTTCTTCTTCTGCTTTGGCTCATCCACGGCAGTAATCTCAACCCCAAGGTGCCTGTAAATCCCTTCCAGGATTTTCAGACCAATGCCTTCGACCTGGAGGAGGTCTCTTGGCTTGGCTTTGAGAATTGCCTCAACGTTCCTGAAGCCAGCGCTGTAGAGGGCCCTGGCCCTCCTTCTCCCGATGTTTGGCAGTTTCACCAGTTCAAGGAGCTCTTCGCGGACACCATGCCTCAGGCGGAGGTGCAGGTCGCGGAGGTACTGGAGGACATCTTCATTCGGCTCGAAGAGTTTGTAGAGCTCTATGAGGGAGTACATCAACCAGTCGGCGAGCTCAAGGATTCTGTAGAGGTCCCCTGGGTCTATGTTGTAGGTCTCGTAAATCCTCGGTTCTGGAACCTCGTTTATCCAGTCAAGGAGAACTTTGGCGGTCTTGACCTGCCCGAGGAAGCCCTGAAAGCGTGCGTCCTCATAGTAGGGGATGTTCGAGTACAGGTATTCCTCCATCTCGTAGGCCAAATCGAGGTAGTCCTCCATCTCACGCCTCCTGGCGTTCAAGGTGGCCATATCCGGGGTTGAGGCGATTAGCTGGAAGATTCCGAAGGGGTTGGGATTTTTCTCCAGTTGTGGAAAAGCGTCCCTGAACTTCTTGGCGGTGAGGGGGTCGATGTAGAGCTGGGAGGTCCTCTTTCCGAAGGGGAGCGGCATGAAGCTGTCCTCCATGTCCATGTCAACGAACTCGTTCTCGATCAGGAAATAGACGATGTTTTTGGCTTTGTGCTCTAAGGAGGCCGTGTCACCCTTCTGGTGGGCGTAGAAAGTCCTTGAGAGAAAGCTAACAAGCTCCCCAAAGTTCTCAATGCCGAAGTTTGTAATCAAGGCTAAAACCTGGCTCCTGAACGCCTGCTCGTTGGCAAGCATCGAAAACAGCTTCTCTGGCTTTCCATGGATGTACTTGTCGATGAGCTTTTTGGGGTCTTCAGTTCTCGCAACGATGATGGCCTCTCCAACCTTATCGTACTTCGGCCTTCCCGCCCTTCCCATCATCTGCTGTATCTCAAGAACTGGGATGTCAGTCCAGCCGAAGCCGGCGTATCTCTTCGTATCGCGGATTATCACGCGAAAAGCGGGGGTATTCACGCCAGCGGCGAGTGTAGGGGTAGCTACGATGGCTTTTATCGTTTTGGCCCGGAATGCATCCTCTATCAGCGTCCTCTCCGTCCTGCTCAGTCCTGCGTGATGGAAGGCCACACCGCCTCTAAGAGCCCGTTTGAGCTTCTCAGTCGTCGGGTTGTCCTCAATGGATGAAATCAGTTCCTCAAGTGCCCTCTTCTCGGGCTTTGTTAACAAGCGGGATATTTTTGATGACAGGCTTATTGCCTCTTTCTCGGCGGACCTGCGCGTGTTAACGAAAACCAGCGCCTGCTTTTCCTTCTTTATTGCGTCCACCACAAGGCTCTCCCAGTTCTCTGGATAGCGGTCAGTTTTGCCGTCCTCCCAGAAGAGCTGGCCGAGGTGGAAAACACCTTTCCTCAGCTCGACTGGCCGCCAGTCGCTTACAACCAGCGAGGCGTCCAGCCACTCCGCAAGCTCCTCCGCGTTTCCGACGGTCGCGCTCAGAGCCAGAATCTGAGCCCTCCCTAGCATGTGGGTAAGTATCATCTCCAGCGTTGCTCCCCTATCGTAGGAGCCGATGAGGTGGACTTCATCTGCGACGACTAACTTGACCTCTTTAATCCAGTTCGCCCCGTGCCTCAGCAGGGAGTCGAACTTCTCTGCCGTTGCAACGATGATGTTGTACCTCCCGAGCCAGTCGTCGGTTGAATCGTAATCGCCAGTGGTCGCCGCCACTCTTATTCCAAGCTTCTCCCACTCTTTAAACTCCCTGTACTTCTCCTCAGCAAGGGCCTTGAGTGGGACAAGGTAGACCGCCTTTCCACCCTCAGTCAAGAGCTTGTTCACCATAACTATCTCGCTCACCAGGGTCTTTCCGCTCGCCGTGGGAATGGCCAGGACAAGGTTTTTTCCCTCTAAAACTCCGCTCTTAAGGGCCTCCGCCTGGGGTGGGTAGAGTTCATCTATCCCCCGCTCCTTGATGATCCTCTTCACTCTCTCGTCAACGGGAAGTTCATCGACCTTCATTTTCACCGCAAGGCTTATTGAGGGGGAGGTTAAATAGATTTGGGATGGACTATGGAGGTACCTTTCATAGCTTTCAGAACGCCCGAGGGAAGGTTCGTCATTGATGCATATTTCGTTGAGTTTCTGTCCCTGGGACCAAGGAAGACTGTTCTAATCAAGGATCCATCGCGGGAGAACTTCACCGATTCAGCAGCAGATCCACTGCCAGTTCTCCTAAAAGGAGATCTCAAAAACTTTTTCAGAGAACTGTTTGAAAAGCTTGAGATGACATCTGAAGAAGTGCTCAGCAAAAGGGTTTCTCACATGAGGAGGTGGAGCTTCCTCCGCATCCTTGGAATCCCAAGCGGTCATGGAAGGCACGTCGCAACCGATGAAATACTTGCCCAGGTTGAGAGGGAGAACTCACTGGGACTTTCAATACTCAAGAGCGTTCTTGGAGTGAAAAGTGTGGACGACTTTGACTCCCGCCGGATAATGGTAGAGGGGGTGCTCTACAAAGATATTCGGGTGGTTTCCGGTAGAATAGTTGAGATAGATGGGAGAGAAGATAAGGTCTACACCAACTTGCTTAAAATTGATCCCGCCTTTAGAACGGCATTTTACTCCGCGTATTTCAGGAGAACATTCCTGCCAAAAGAAATTGAGAAAAGAGCTCAGGACTTTTCGTACAGCCAGCAGGCAACGTAGTGGTTCTTTTCGACCTCCACGAGTGGGGGTTCCCTCTTATCACAGAGACCAGCCTTAGCAAGTGGACACCTTGGGTGGAAGCGGCAACCCTGGGGGGGATTGATGGGGCTCGGAGGCTCACCTTTAATCTCCATCTTTTTCTTCTGTCTGGCGAGCTCGGGGTCTGGAATGGGTATGGCAGAGAGCAGCATCTGGGTGTATGGGTGAAGTGGATTTTCAAATATCCTCTCCGCTGGCCCCACCTCCACGAGCTTCCCTAGGTACATAACGCCCATTCTGTGGCTCATGTACTTGACGACGCCCAGGTCGTGGCTGATGAAGAGGTAGGAGAAGCCGTACTTCTTTTGAAGGTCTTTGAGTGTGTTGAGGATGTTGGCCTGAACCGAAACGTCCAGCGCCGATGTCGGCTCATCCAGAACGACGAAATCTGGCCTCAAAGCAAGTATCTTCGCCAGTGCTATCCTCTGTCTTTGCCCACCTGAGAACTCATGGGGGTACCTGTAGAGATGCATCTCGTTCAGCCCGACGCTCTCAAGGAGCCTTATCACGAAATCCTCAGGGTCGTCAACGGGGATGCCGTGGAACTTAACGGGTTCCATTATGGTGTTGAAGACTGTCTGCCTGGGATCGAGCGAGGAGTACGGGTCCTGAAACATTATCTGAGCGTGTTTCCTGAACCAGAGCATATCCTTGCCCTTTAATTGGGTAACGTCCCTCCCGTTGAAGATGATACTCCCGGAGGTTGGTTCTATGAGGCGAAGTATGGTCCTCCCTGTGGTCGTCTTTCCACAGCCACTTTCCCCAACCAGTCCGAACGTCTCACCCGGGTAAATCTCAAAGTCGATTCCATCTACTGCCTTGACCCATCCGATTGTTCTCAGGAGGCTCCTAACCGGGAAGTGCTTCCTCAGACCTTCAACTTTGAGTATCGGTTCCATCCTTCTCACCTCAGTACTGGTGGCAGGCCACAAAGTGGCCGGGCTCAATTTCCTTGAGTTCGGGTTCTTTTCTCCGGCAGATTTCTGTAGCGTACGGGCACCTTGGGTGGAAGCGGCATCCCTTTGGGGGTGTTATTAGGTTGGGCACGGTTCCGGGTATGCTCTCAAGCCGATCTATCCTCTTCAACGGGTTGGGAACCGCCCGCAGGAGGGCGACCGTGTAAGGGTGGAGTGGGTTGTGGAAGATCTGGTCTATCGAGCCTATCTCAACAACCTTTCCCGCGTACATAACGACGACGCGCTGTGCAGTCTCGGCGACGACACCTAAGTTATGGGTTATGAGGAGCACTGTGGCGTTGTACTTTCTCTTGAGCTCGTTTAGCAACTCAAGTATCTGAGCCTGAACCGTAACGTCTAGGGCAGTCGTTGGCTCATCCGCTATGAGGAGACGGGGGTTGTTGGATACTCCAATTCCTATGACCACACGCTGTTTCATGCCGCCAGAGAGCTCGTGGGGGTAGTTCTTCACCCTGTTCTTTGGGTCGGGTATTAGAACCTCCTTTAGTATGTTGACGGCCCTACCGATGCCCTCCTTTATGTTCTTCACCTTTCCGTGGACTTCCATTGCCTCCCCTATCTGGTACCCAACGGTGTAAAGGGGATCGAGGGAAGAATGAGGATCCTGGAAAATGTACGCTATCTCATTTCCTCTAATCTCTCTGATTTTCTCCTCGTTTAGTTTAAGGAGGTCAACGGTGGAGCCATCGTCACGGTGGTATATAACTTGGCCACTTACTATCCTTCCAGGGCTTTCTATAAGCTGGGTTATCGCTCTGGAGGTCACACTCTTTCCACAGCCGGTTTCACCCACCAAGGCGAGGGTCTCACCACGGTAGATGTCGAAGGAGACGTTTTCGATGGCCTTTACAACGCCTGCGTAAGTGTAAAAATAAACGCGAAGGTTCTTGACCTCTATGATGGGTTCAGGCATTCTTCTCACCTCCAGCCTTCTTCTTAACCTTGAACTCAAGGCTTCTCCTGGTTTTTGGATCGAGAACGTCTCTAAGTCCATCTCCGAGTAGGTTCCATCCGAGGACGACGGTGACTATGACTATTCCCGGGAAGGCCACCAGCCACCATGCCTGCGGGAAGTAACTGGCCCCCTGATTTATGAGGTTACCCCAGTCTGGTATCGGTGGAACGGCACCGAGGCCAAGGAAACTCAAACCAGCCTCCGTCAGGATAACGTTTCCGAAGTCCATGGTTATCATTACCAGTATCGGGCCTATGATGTTTGGAAGGATGTGCCTGAATAGGATTGTCCTCGTGGGCAGGCCTATTGCCCTTGCGGCCTCAACATAGAGGTTCTCCTTTTCGGTGAGCGTTGAGCCACGGGTTATCCTCGCATATCCTGGCCACCAGACGATTATCAGGGCAACGAACACCGAGAGGAGCGCACCCAGATTGTTGACGTCCCGCGGACTGAGGGCGAACAGCTTGAGAACGATGACCTGGAACCAGTGGTGGTGGTTCAGGAATGACTGTATCCTGCCCGGGAGAACAGCCGAGAGCGCTATTGCCAGGATAAGCCCTGGGAAAGCGAGGAACATATCGGTTATGCGCATTATAGTCTCGTCCACCTTGCCGCCGTAGTAGCCTGAGATGAGACCCAGTATTATCCCAATGGTAGGACCTATGAGGATGATAAAGACGTCAAGTACTAAAGCCACCCTCGCCCCAGCCAGCAGGATGCTCAGAATGTCCCTTCCCAGAGTATCAGCCCCAAGGGGGTAATGTATGGTTGTGGTGTACTGGATAACGTGCCAGTTCTCAATCTCTGTAACGTTCAGAAAGGCGGTGGCTCCGGGGTGGGCCAGCCTTGTGGTCGAGTTGTAGAGGATTGGTTCAAAGTCGTACTGCCAGGGAGCCAGATATGGTCCAAAGATTCCAATGAATATGTAGGCAATGACTATCACAACACCCAGCAAAGTTGGTGGCGAGCGGTTTATGGCATATGCCATCAGTTTCCATTCCTTTATTTTAGACTGACTTCTCTTTTTCCAACCCTTTCTGAAGAGCTCTATGAATGAAGCAAGGGCGTCTATGAGGCTATCGCTAAGCCTATCGAGAATGCTCATCTCGTACTCTTCGGCTTCTTCGTACTCCTCAACCTTCTTCTCCGGCATTGTATCACCTCAAAATCTTACCCTTGGATCAACTATGGCGTAGAGTACGTCAGCTATCAGGTTGGCCGTCACGAAGACTATTGCATACAGGAAGGTCACCCCTATCAGAGCGGGGAAGTCGAGGTACTCTATTGCGTTCAGGGCATAGAGACCTATCCCGGGGAGGTTGAAAATAGTTTCAGTTATTGGAGTCCCTGCAAGGAGTCCGCCGAACTGAAGTGCCAGGATAGTTATAACTGGAACGAGGGCGTTTTTCAATACATGGCGGTACAATCTGCTCTTTGGGACCCCCTTTGCTTTGAGGAAAAGCGTGCTGTCCCTCCCGTATGCTTCAAGGAAGGAGTTTCTTGTAAACCTCATCAGGACACCTGCCGCAGCTATCCCCAGTGTGAAGCCTGGTAGCCAGAATCTCTGAACCTGCTGTACGAAGTTCCCCCAGTCCAGTGTCAGGAGGGCGTCAATAACCGGAATGTGCGTTATTGCGTGAGGGGGTCCTGGTGGAATTCCGGCAAGGGTCGTCATGCTCCAGTGCAGGAAGAACAGCCAGATGAAGAGGTAGGCTATAACGTAGATTGGAGTTGAGATAAAGATGAGGGCCAGTATCCTCAAGGCCATATCCGTCGCGCTGTTCCTTTTCAATGCGGAGATTATACCCAAGGGAAGGCCGATGAGCACGACGAAAAAGAACGCAAACAGGGCCAGTTGAAATGTCACAACGAAACGATTTCCAATATTGCTAAAAACTGGTTCTTGGTTTAGCGGATCAAGGAGCTTATTGGTAAAGAGCCCCTTTAGCAGGAACCAGTATTGGTCGTACCATGGCTGATCCAGGTGGTATTCCTTCTTTATCATTTCAATCGCGGCTTGAGAGGCCTTCTCGCCGCCGGCCCATGCCCTTACGGGGTTGGCCGGAATAACATAGGCTATAATAAAAACTATGAGCGTAACACCTATGAGTGTGGGGATGAAGGTTAGACCCCTTCTAACGAGGAACTTTCCCAGTCCTGCCACGATCTTTCCCTCCGTGCACTTTTAAACAGAGAATAGAAAAAGAAAGGAAAACTTCAGCTTATAACCTCATAGTTGAGGCTGTCAAATACAACGGCACTCTGCAGGAACGGCCCTATGTAGTCGTCCGGGTCGAGGAAGTCCGGTGCCCATCCGACGATGTAAACCTGGAAGTCGCCGCTACCCGTCTTCTGCAGGAGCGTTGGCCATGAGAGTGCGGTTACAGTAACCTTGAAGCCGAGCTGGCCCCAGGTGTTCTGCAGGAGAGTCGCCATATCCTGGCGCTCCGTGTTGCCGCTGTTGTAGTAGATAGTTATGCTGTAGTCACTTGGGTTTATTCCGGACTGTTTGAGGAGCTGGAGGGCCTTGTTCAGGTTGAAGGAGTACTTGTTCACGCAGCAGGTGGTGTAACCGAGCCATCCAACCGGTATCGGGCCGTAGTTCGGAACCATGTATCCGTTGTAAACGGCCTGGTAGATCTTGTTATAGGGTGTTGCCCATGCCAGGGCTTCCCTTACAAGCTCGTTGTTGAAAGGCTCTTTTGCAGCGTTGAGGACAACGAAGACCATATCTGGGGTCACGACGGTATCTATCCTTGACTCGAAGTTTCCTATTTTGAGGTTCTGGACGGCATTAAGTCTCGTGAGTGGAACGGCCGCAATGTCTGCAACGCCCTTCTGGAACAGGCTTATCCTCGTCTGCGGGTCTTTGGAGAGGACGTAAATTACCCTCTTTGTCGTAACGAGGCCCGGGTTTTCGCTCTCAAGCTTGCTCCATATGCTGGCGTTCCAGTAATAGGGGTTCCTTTCAAGGACGAGGTAGCTGTTCTCCTTTCCTTCCTTGATGTAGAATGGTCCAGTGAAGACCCCTATCATGTTGTCCTGGAGCATCTTGTGTATCGGGTCGTCGGAGCCCTTCTGAACGTAGTTAGCCCATTCGTCAGGCTTTCTACCCCAGTCTGCGGCCTTCATGGCTTCCTCGTACTTGTCGCCGAGCATGTACTTGGCTGGGATTACCATAAGGTAGGGGTCAGCGAGAACGCTCAATATACCGCCGTACGGGTGCGGGAGGACGAGCTTGTAAACTCCTGCGGTCTGACCGTTGTAGCCGAAGAACTGGAGGAGCTGGTTAAGGCTCTTAACTGTTTCCTCCTTGCCCTGGTACTCCGCTATGAGGCCGTTCTGAGCCTCTTTGTTAAACTCGTTCTCACTCATAGCGTAGCTTGCGCTGAGGTTAGTGTAAGTGGCGAGCATCCAGTTGACAGAGTATCCTGCCCTGAGGACGCGCCAGAACTCAAATTCAACGTCGGTTGCGTTTATCGGATAGAGCTGGTTGTTCTTCGGATCATAGGCCTTGACACCACCCCTTATGACGAAGTACCAGACTGTACCGTTCTTGTTGTGTGCCCAAGCAACAGCCAGATCCGGTGAGACCTCTTTGGTCTCGTTCTTCCAGTATGTAACGAGGGTGTCACCAACGTTGTGGTATACGGCCCATCCGAAGGTCTCGTAGTCGAAGGCCGGGTCGAAGGACTTCGGCCATCCAAAGGTTGCCTCAACTATCGTTCCAGGTTCGTTCTTATAGTCGCCTATTCCAATGGCCTGGGAAGGAGCATTCTTATCCTCCATGACGAGATCCCAGCGTGGGGCGAGGACCGGGTTGTAATACCAGTCGTGAACCCAGTTCCACGAGACGCGTGCGGCCTTGTTATCGCCGATGATAATCTCGGGAACTTCCTTGTTGGCCATTATGTACAGGGCGTTGTAGATGGCCTCCCTGATCTTGATATCGGTTACTTCCCTGCCGACCTTGATAAGGGCGTCAAGGTTGGGATCACGTAGGAAGGCAGGGTTTATTGCACCGAATCCCTGGCTCTCGTTCATGAGCTCTTGTATAGTTGGGGTCTTTTTCTCATTGACCTTGTATGAAACGACTATGGCGGGCTTGTTCGGGAGGTTGCTGACTTTAGCACCACTCCCCTCGGGGCCGACTATTACAACGTAGTTGGGAGTCTCAACAACGGTAGCGTTGGACAGATGGTCCCCAACGTATTGAACCACTTTAGTGGGTGAAACTGTAGTCGTTGTTGGGCTTGAAGTTGCACTTGGGCTTGAAGTTGTGCTCTGACTCGGGCTTGAGCTGGAGGTTGCACTTGGGCTTGAAGTTGTGGTGCTTGAGCTTCCACCGCCTCCAAGACAGCCGCTGGCCACTACTGCAAAGGCCATTAAAAATACAATAAAAACAGACAACACCATTTTTTTGGATGCCATGGTGTACCACCTCTAAGGTATCGGCACTCATATTGTGGTCAATGTCCGTAATAAATCTTTCGATGCACACATTTGAATATGAACAAACCTACCAGGACAGTACAGTATGCTAAACGAAATCTTATCATGGACGTGCGTCGTAGCTCAATGGTCAATTCTGACATTGGTACCCCTCTAAAAATTCTTTAAACTTCTTGACAGGGTGGTTCGCTGTCATCCGCCAAATTTTCTACATGAAAAATGTCCTGTTGAACCGGTTCTCAGGGATATGAATGAGGTTTCACTGTCCCTTTGCTTTGAGGTTGCGAAAAGCTTAAATTAAAGGGTGTACAAAATAGGACTGTAAAAGCTTGAAGGTGGTCCCCATGGTTAAGTCCTACGTTTTGTTGACTATAGAGATTGGAAAGGTGGAGAGCGTTATAGAGGCCCTCGAGCAGATACCGGGAGTTATAAGGGCCGACGCAGTGACCGGGCCCTACGATGCCATAGTCTACATTGAGGCCAACGACCTCGGAGAACTGACTAGGAAGATACTCCACGACATCCACAACATCGACGGTGTTATCGACACCACGACAGCGATAGTCGTTGAAATGGAAGAAGAGTGATCAGTGCTTCTTCCGCTTGGATTTCCTTCCTTCCGAGCGTTTTCTTAGTTCTCGAATCTTCTCGCTGAGCAGTCTAGCGGTTTTGCCTTTTCCGTGCGGTGATTCTATCACCATAACACCCCTGCTCCGGTAGTCCTCTTCCAGACCCGCTAATCTAGGGTTCAACTTAGTCGGGTCTTTTTCAATGATTTTAAGGCCCAGAGCGAGGGCAGCGTCCTCAATTTCACTCGGGGATGGTGCCCTTACCGCCACGTTCTCTGGAACCAGCCGCCCGTACTTTCTTGGAATCCTAGCATCGATCTCATTTGGCCACAGCACGAACTTATGCATTCCTCTCACCCAAACTTTTTAAAATTCGTCGTTTAAAAATCCTTGTGGTGATGACATGCTGAAATATGAAGGGGTCGACCGCCTGCTCGCCCTTCTCCAGCCTGGAGACCGGGTTATAATCGAGTACGAACCCCTCTCGGATGGGGAGAGGGTGATATGGGGTGAGATTATATCTGCCATGATCCAAGAGGGCGATATAGCTGTTATTGACATATACGGTGTAGGGGATATAATGTTCCGCAACTACGTGCGGCTTGCTCCGAGCCGGAAATACCGGAAGTTCATAGAGGGGAAGAAGCACATACACGTTTTCAAGGTGGGACCAGGAAATCCCAGCTACGGTGAGATTATTGGAGAGGAAAAGGTATACAGTAGAACGGAGAACTTCATGAAGGCCTACTACTGGATGATGCGCAGGGCCCTCAGTGTCCCGAGGAGGCCCCGCTACCTTGTAATCTTTGGGATATCAGAGTACCTTCACTTCACGGGCGATTCCGGTTTGTACAACCTGCTGTACGTTATCAGCTCCCTTCCAGTGGAGGACTTCGTGACCATTGTTCCACTTGACATCAAGGCAGTCGACCCGAAGGTGCTGGCCGTTGTGGAGAACATGGCCTCACACGTGATATCCCTTACAGACGGAAGCCTGAGAGTACTCAAGGGAGGTTCAGGGGTTGAAGACGGGTGAGAAGGTTCTCATTATAGACCGGAGGGGCAAACGCTATCTTGTTACAGTCTCGGACAAGGAATTCCACACGGATCTTGGGGTAATAAAGCTCAATGAGCTCCTGGAGAAAGATTATGGAGATACCGTAACCAGCCACAAGGGAGAGGAGTTCAGAATCCTGAAGCCCGATATCAACGATATCATAGCCAAGATGAGGCGTGGGCCCCAGATAGTTCACCCGAAGGATGCCGGGATAATCATTGCCTATGCAGGCATTTCACCAGGGGATACCGTCATCGAGGCGGGTGCTGGAAGCGGCGCTCTCACCCTCTTTCTCGCCAACGCGGTGGGGCCAACGGGGAGGGTCATCAGCTACGAGGTGAGGGAAGACCATGCTGAGATAGCCAGAAAGAACGTTGAGTTAGCTGGTTTCTCCAACAGGGTGATGATAAAACTCGGAAACATCTATGAAGGGATAGAAGAAGAGCACGCGGATCACATAGTTCTCGACCTCCCGCAGCCGGAGAACGTTCTCCCGCACGCGGTTGGGGTTCTCCGTCCGGGAGGGTATTTCGTTGCATACACCCCCTGTGCCAACCAGGTTCACCGCTTCTTCCAGGCTTTCCAGGAGTACAAGAAAGAGTTCTACAAGCCGAGAATCATTGAGGTTCTCGTCAGGGAACAAGAGGTTAAGAAGGAGTGCATGAGGCCAAAGACAACAATGCTGGCCCACACGGGTTACATAACGTTTCTACGGAAACTCTGAGTTCGAGGTCTTTTACCGTTTCTCATTTCTGCCCCAGTATCTTTCGATAATGTTATATGTGTAAGAGCACATTTTCAGGATTCTCAACCTTTGGTTAACAACAGGTTTATAAGCACTCAAGGTTGTGAATCTTTAGATGCCCAAATCTGGGCTTATGTACGGAGGTGTTCATTATGCCTTACAGGATACTCGACAAGAAGGAGCTCGCCATGAACGAGGTCTGGTATAGAATACATGCCCCCCATGTTGCCAAAAAGATTCAGGCAGGACAGTTTGTCATAGTCAGGGCATTTCCCACGGGAGAGAGGATTCCTCTGACTCCCATAAGGTGGGATCGTGAAGAGGGATGGATAGAGCTTGTCACGTTCGTCCGCGGAAAGACTACCATGAAGATGGCCAACGAACTGAAGCCCGGCGATGAGATCCTCAACGTCGCCGGCCCGCTCGGAAACCCTGCCCCGATGAAGAAATACGGCAGGATACTCGCGGTTGGCCTGATAACCGGAATGGTTGAGGTCTTCCCAATAGCTAGGGCTCTGCAGGAGCTCGGAAACGACGTTACGACCCTTCACATCACCCCGAACCCCATGGTTATCCTCAAGGAGGACTTTGAGGAGTCCGTTTCGAGGCACATAGTTGAAGGCTTTGACCTTCAGGAGGGTTGGGGTATGAACGAAATCAGCCAGGAACTCGCTAAGAGGGCAGTCGCCAAGGTCAGGGAGCTACTTGAGAACGAGCACTTTGACATGGTGCTCACCGTCGGTCCGGCCGGTGGTCAGAAGGCCATATTCAACGTCGTCAAGGAGTATGGAATCCCCATGCACGCCGACCTTCACCCGATCATGGTCGATGCTACTGGAATGTGTGGAGCATGCCGTGTTACCGTCGGCGGCGAGGTCAAGTTCGCCTGCATCGACGGGCCTGGATTTGACGCCTACAAAGTCGACTGGGACGAGCTCATCCACAGGACCGGTTTCTATGCCCCGATGGAGAAGCTGGCCATGGAACACTATCTCAAGGGGCTCCAGGCTCAGGGAGGTGAGCAGTGATGGCGGTTAGGAGAAAAATCATTAAGGAGCGCGTTCCCACTCCGGAGAGACCGCCGGAGGAGAGGGTTAAAGACTTTGGTGAGGTCAACCTCGGGTACACCTTTGAGCTGGCCGTTAAGGAGGCAGAGAGGTGCCTCCAGTGCCCCTACGACTACGCACCCTGTATCAAGGGCTGTCCCGTTCACATTAACATCCCTGGCTTCATAAGCAAGCTCGTGGAGTACCGCGACAACCCGGACAAGGCCGTCAAGGAGGCCCTCAACGTCATCTGGGCCTGCAACTCCCTTCCAGCCACAACCGGTCGTGTCTGCCCACAGGAAGACCAGTGTGAGATGAACTGTGTCATGGGTAAGGTCGGCGACAAGATCAACATCGGAAAGCTGGAGAGGTTCGTTGCAGACTACGCGCGCGAAAAGGGGATAGATGAGCAGCTACTCCTTGAGATAATCCCGAAGATCGAGAAAACGGGCCAGGGTGTCGCCATCATCGGAGCTGGCCCTGCTGGACTAACAGCAGCAGGAGAGCTGGCCAAGCTCGGCTACGACGTCACCATCTATGAGGCCCTCCACGAGGCAGGTGGGGTCCTCATGTACGGGATTCCGGAGTTCAGGCTCCCGAAGGAGATAGTTGAGAAGGAGATTGACAAGCTCAGGAAGCTCGGCGTTAGGATACTCACTGACCACGTTGTCGGGAGGACCGTCACCATCGAGGAGCTCCTGGAGGAGTACAATGCGGTCTTCATTGGATCGGGTGCGGGAACCCCAAGGCTCGTCAACGCCCCGGGAATCAACCTCAATGGTATTTACACCGCCAATGAGTTCCTCACGCGCGTAAACCTTATGAAGGCTTACAAGTTTCCGGAGTACGACACCCCCGTCTACGTCGGGAAGAGGGTCATCGTCATCGGTGCCGGAAATACCGCCATGGACGCCGCTCGTTCAGCAAGGCGCTTCGGTGCTGATGTAACCATCGCCTATCGCCGCGGTGAGGAGGACGTTTCAGCCAGGGAGGAAGAGGTTGAGCACGCCAAGGAAGAGGGCATCAAGTTCGAGTACTTCATCAACCCGGTCGAGTTCATCGGCGACGAGAACGGCAACGTTAAGGCCGTGAAGTTCGAGAAGATGAAAGCCCTTGAGGAGAGGGACAAGCGCGGCAAGAGGAAGATCGTTGGAACCGGCGAGTACGTAACGCTCGAAGCCGACACCGTCATCATCGCCATCGGAAAGCACCCGAACAGGCTCATCATCAATACTCCCGGCCTTGAAGTCGAGCGCGGAAGAATCGTCGTTGACGAGAACCTTATGACGAGCATTCCGGGCGTTTTCGCCGGTGGAGATGCTATAAGGGGCGAGGCAACGGTTATCCTCGCCATGGGCGACGGAAGGAGGGCCGCTAAGGCCATCCACGAGTACCTCACGAAGAAGAGGGAAGGGCAGAACGCCTGATTTTCACTTCTCTTTTTGATTCTTAGTTTCGATTTTCCTTGATGGAACGAATAAAAACTACCCTCTAAAGCAGGACTCCAGCATGGGGTCGGGAATTTGGTAGTAAATGTTCCTTCCTTCGGAGATCTTCTCCAGGAACGATGAATCAACGAGTGCCTTAAGCAACCGCGACAAAACGCTATCGGAAATGCTCCTTCCTTCGGCCCTTTCTAGGTGCTCCTTTATTTCTTCCCACCTACTTTTCCCATGGGCAACGGCCTTCATAATTTCAATGTACCTTTTCTGGGCGGGGGAGCGTTTTTCAAGGAAGCTCCGGAATTCCTGGAGGAGCGAGCGCTTTAGCCTCCTCTACGACTTCATCCACAAGATCCCTCTGGAACCCTCTTTCAATCGCCTTTCTCCCAAAATACCCAGCCAGCCTACTATACCATCGAGCTTGGAAACAGCGTTCTCAATAATCCCCTCTGGGGGAGAAATCCCGACCTGCTTAAATCCCTTGATCAGAACCTCTCCGCTCTGTTCAGGTGTGAACCTATTGAGCTTGATTTCATGGAAGTATCTGCCGTAGAGGGGAGCGTTTGGATCGTTGACCCCAAGGTAATCGTGGAGCAACCCTACCTCTGAGCTTGTCACGACTATCCTCAGCTCGGAATAATCATAAAGATGGGTTATAATGCCGGCAAACTCCGAGCCCACAGGCCCCCTGAGGTACTGGACTTCATCAAAAGCCAGAACTACTCCATACTTCTTAAGCTTCCTGAACAGTGAAAGAAGGTCCGCCTTTGCCTTTCCTCACGAGAGGCTAATCCCAAACCCCATCACACTGACTCTGGAGATGTTTTTCAGATTATCTTTCAGAGCCCTCCAAACTTCCTTGTTTTTCCTGAAAAATTCATTTAAACTCCCTTCAATTCTCTTGTACACGTCCATTCTGGAATTTGGGTTGATTCCCCTGAAATCAACTAGAAGGTAGGGGATTTCAAGCTCGTTCAGCCCCATAATCATCAAGGAGGTCTTTCCCAGTCGTCTTATGCCAGTTATGACGGTTAAGGAGTTTCCGGAGGATATAGAATGCTCAAACTCCTTAAGTTCCTCCCCCCATCATAGAGGTCCTCCCTCTTTGTTTTTGGTCTCACATCGAAATACACAACTACCATCCCAGAGGTTAACTCCTGGGGCAGAAGTTATAGGGTTTTGGGTAGGCTGATGAGGGGGTAGTGACAAGCCGCTACTCTTTTAACTCCCTCTCAAAAATAAAAACGAGCGATGACGAGCTCTAGGGTATCTGAACCGTGGGGACGGCAGTGATGATAAAAAAGAGCCGAGCTCACTCTTTTCAGAATCCCCTTTGAGAATGAATGGAATGAAAAGGGAGCAGAATCAGAGGCTCTTCAGGTATTCGGTGTAGGCCTGGGCGTCCATGAGCTCCTTGAGCTCCTCTTCGAGGTTGCTCGGCTTGAGCTTGGCTATCCAGTTCTCGTAGGGGTCCTCGTTGAGAAGCTCCGGGCTGTCCTCGAGGGCCTCGTTGACCTCGACGACCTCACCGCTGACCGGGGCGTAGACTTCGCTAACGGCCTTGACGCTCTCCAGCTCGCAGAGAACGTCTCCCTTGTTGAATTCTGCCCCGACCTCTGGAAGCTCAACGTAAGCCAGATCGCCGAGCTCCTTCTGGGCGTAGTCGCTTATCCCGACGAGAACGGTTCCGTCCTCAAGGACCTGGGCCCACTCGTGGTCCTTGGTGTAGTACATGCCCTCATTAACCTTGTATTCGCCGACTTCGATCATGAACATCACCGATCATCGTATCAAATTTGACCATTTAAACCTTTCTAAGGTCACTCATGAAGTCTCTTCACTATTTCCATAGTTTAGGTCGTCTTCACACCCATCCAGAGCTCGAATTACTGGTTTGGGGCTATTCCCTTTCTCTCAAGATAATTTTCGATTTCGAGAACGTCCTCCGGGGCCAGCTGAAACACTCGCTTGGATGAGTAGGGCATCCCCTCTGTTATCTCTCGAATTGCCGATTTGTCCGCTCCTATCATGTGGGGGGATTTCTTGAGTGCCGCTGCCACGGTGCTCCTCCTGTGCTGGAAGAGGGCTTTCACGAGGTTTTCATTGAGTTCGATCCTCTCTCCCTGAGGTTTTGGCTCAAGGATCACCACCGCGGAGTCAACTTTTGGCTTGGGCCAGAAAGCTCCCCTACTTATCCTCTCAACGAGTTTTGTATGGGCTTTAGCACGAACCATGAGGGAGAGTCGGGAGTAGTTTTTCTCTCCAGGTTCGGCCACCATCCGCTCCGCAAACTCCAGCTGGTATATCAGAACGGCCTTCTCAAATTCGTGTTTCAGGAGCTTAAATGTTACGGGGGAGGATATCTGATAAGGCAGGTTTGAAAGAACCTTGTTGAAGTCGGGAAAAGGCACTTTGATTGCATCGCCGTGGATTATCTCGACATTGGGCCAGTCGTACTCCCTTTGGAGGATCTCGATTATTCTCCTGTCCTTCTCAATGGCATACACCTTCCCGGCTCTCCTACTGAGAGGATCTGTTAGAACACCCAATCCCGGCCCTATCTCAAGAACTGTGTCCCTCTCAGAAACCTCAGCTCGCTCAATGTTCCTTTCAATTATGTCTGGAACCACTAAAAAGTTTTGACCGAGGTCTTTCCTCGGGTTGAGGTGGTACTTGGAAATTAAATAGAAGAGGTGATCCCTCATTCCCTGAAGAGCCTCCTTGAGCCTACGAAGAGCCTGTACTTGTCCTTGCCCTCTATCTCCTCGACGATCCTCTTGGCTATCATCTCACAGGGATCATGAAGGCCTTTAACCCTGTTCTTGAGGTCTTCGAAGCTCTTAAAGGGCTCCTTCTTCCTTTCGTCCAGGATATCCCACATGAGTTTTTTGCCTATTCCTGGCAAGAGCTCTAGGCTGTGGAGCCTGTTGGTTATAGGGGGTGCCATGTTGAAAAACTTGACAAAGCGCTCTTCGTGATTCTTGATAATTTCCTGCACAACGTAGGGCAGTTCCGCCTTTGCCGCGGCGGTAAGTTCATCGTAGCCGATTTTACGGTTGATCATCAGGATTTTGTCCCTCTCACCCTTGCCGATGAAAACCCTTTCGTAGACCGTCAGGTCGGTTTTGGGTGTTACCTCAAGGAGGGTGAACGCAGTTTCACCTATAACCTGTCCCACGGGCTTTCCGGTTCTCCTTCCCGTCCTTATATCGGTATATCCCTCTGGAAGGTAGTCCAGCACGTAGGCGTATTCCTCGTACTCCTTATTGTGCCTCTTCTTTTGAACACTTTCTCTATATGAGTGGCGCCTGTAGTAGTCCATCTTCTCTCCCCCAGAATTAGTCATTTCCAGAGTTTTTATAGTTTGTGAGAGAAAGTTAAAAAGAAAAGGTCATTCAACGGGCCTGTACTCATCGAGGAGCTTTATTATGGCCTCAGCCTCCTCAGGAGAGGGCATGTACTCCTCTTTGGAGAATATAACGCGCATGTCCGTGTAGTCCTCCGGCATGAGGTCTATGAGTTTGACCGCTATCCTCTCAGTGAGCCAGTCGTAGAGCTCCATGAGCTTGGCCCTGAGCTCCTCGGCCTGCTCAGGTTTGAGCTTTGCAAAGCGCTCGGCGTGCTCAAGGCTAACTCTAGCCTCGTAAAACATGGGCTCTTCAGGGTTCTCCTCCATGCCCTCCTCCCGTCTCTTTGCGAGGAGCTTTCCGGCCTCAGCTATAGCGATGTAGTGCTCCTCAATCTTCTTCCGCCCGATCATACTCATCCCTTCTGGGCCCTGAGGTGAACCGGGTGGACGAAGAAGGTCTTGACCTTGCCGCCGTCGGTGAGCTGGACGATGTATGCATCTCCGCGCTTTCCGACGACGGTCCCGGTTCTTCCGTGGAACCTCGGGTCGGGCATTCCGCGGTGGTAGCTCGGCTCTATGACGATGTGAACCTTCTGCCCGACCTCGAACTCCTGGAGGAACCTGGTGAGCGGCGGAAGTCCCCTCCTCCTAGGGCTCTTGCTTAGCTTTCCGCGCGTCTTCCTCCTGAAGCTGTGCGCTTTCTTAACCATGCTAATCCCTCCAATATGGGTTTTCAATCAGGGCTTCAACCCTTTCAGCAAACACGAACACGATTAGCTTCCCGGACATTCTTTTCGCTTTTCACCGTTAGTTCCCCAACTAACCCGGTCCGGGAATCAGTGAAGCCTCTGGTGAAGCGTTTATAAATTTTTCACCTACCTTTAGAAGAGGCTGTTAGACTTCATTATCAAGCACGTTCAGAACATCTAACCTCTCACACACGGCCTTCTTGCCCAGCAGTTCCGCCACGGATGGGCTGGTTCTTCCCTCATCCCCGGATATCAGCTCCTTTATATAGAGCCCGCCATCGGTTACCAGTCGGAGCTCGAAGTGCCTCTCGTCCACCCACCTGGCCTCCGCCTCGTGAACCCTCCTGACGCGGACTTTATCTGCCCTCGAACGCTCCACGCGACGGGGAGTTCTCTGGCGAATTTCCATACCTGTGAGGCTTTCCGCCACCATCTCCGACTCTTCGGGGGTTACTCCCTCCTCAACATAAACGAGGGCCAGGTATTCCTTTTTATGGGAGGTGGAAAGCAGCATGCTGGCCTCTTCAGAAGTCATAAACCGTAGACCAAGAACCTCCACTTTACCGCTCTCATTTATCACCCTCGCAACCTCCTCGAGGTCAACCCGCCTCTTCCTGGGCCTTTTAATCTCTACCACGAATGGCCTTCCGTTTCCAAGCGTCCTGACGTCGGCGTCCTCCCTTCCAGCCCCTTTGAATACACATTTCCCTCCAAACGCCTTGGAGAACTCGCGACAGATTATCGAAGCTACGCTCTCCTTAAATCCCCGCAGAGGGGTCTGAGGAATGCCCCTGACGAGTTTTCTATATCGTCCGTAGACGTGGATGGGTGAAACCTGAAGCTCAATCTTCCAGGAGTACGGCTCGACTATGAACAGTACGTCGGGTTTTCTTGAGGGTT
Organism: Thermococcus sp. Bubb.Bath; assembly: GCF_012027595.1. Lineage (NCBI taxonomy): Archaea > Methanobacteriati > Methanobacteriota > Thermococci > Thermococcales > Thermococcaceae > Thermococcus > Thermococcus sp. Bubb.Bath. The sequence goes on from NZ_SNUR01000001.1 coordinate 297,164, forward strand.
CCTTACCCGTGGCCTCGGCGAACGCTTTCCCAAGCTCCCGGTTGAACTCGCGGTTGAGGGGTTCGCCTGTTTTTATGCCAAGCTTCCCCCACAGCTCCTCTTCTCTCCTGAGAATGTCTTCGGGGAACCGAGAGCCTATGAGGAAAGTTTCGAACTCGATTCTCTCAACTTCTGATTTCATTACCTCAACAAGCTCAGGAATCCTATCAAAGACGTTACCGCACAGTTCACACCTCTTAGGCTCTTCAATGGGTTTCTCTCCCCTAATTGACCTCTCCATATTAATTACAAAGCGTACAGCCTTACCTCTCTCCTCGTCGGTTCCCTTTCCGAGCTTTGCGAAGAGCCTCCCAAGGCAGTGGTCGCAAAGTTTCACTGTTTTAAGCGCCTCCTCTCCCTTCCCAGTTATCATCGTTTCACCCCGTCCGTAAACTTTAAACCCCTCTCTTTTCACCTTTCAGTGATGACGAGGAGGGAACGGATAATAAGCCTTTTGGAGGAGAAGGACTACTCGCCGAGCGAGTTGGCTAGGGCACTCGATCTGCGGGGAAAGGGGGCAGTGAAAACCATTCTAGAAGACCTAAGGGTCATACAGCGCGTTGTGAAGAGGGAGGGGAAAGTTCTCCTGATAAAACCCGCCGAGTGCAGGAACTGCGGCTTCGTTTTCAAGCCGGAGATAAAAGTCCCCTCCAGGTGCCCCCACTGCAAATCGGAGTGGATAGAAGAGCCAAGGTTTAAGATAGAAAGCAAACTCTGATCACTCTTTTGCCTTTACGAGGAGTATGTCGCCGATGGAAACCACGCGCTCGTAGGGGATTCCAACCTTCTCTCCGGGGAGGGCGAGCGCTATGACCTTTCCGCGACCGGTGTCGATGTCGATCAGGATTTCATCCACGTAGCCCACGTAGTTGCCCTTCGTGTTGTAAATCTGCTTCCCATAAATCCTTGAGAGCCTCAGGACCATTTTAACCACCGGGGTTCTATAGACTTTCTCCTATTTAAGGTTTAAGGTGCGAGCGCATCACGAGCAGCAGCGCCGCCATCATGAAGGAGCCTATTGCCCCGATGACGCCTATGAAGATTGCCCCCAGGGCCATCCTGGGTTCATCGAGAAAGCCGGCCGCCCCTATTATGGCCATCCCCGTTAAGGCTCCGCCGAAGTAGGTCAGACCTGAGAGAAGCACGTCCGCTATTCCCGAAGGTTTTTCCAGGTAAAGGGGAGCGATGGAGAGTGTTATTACTGTGAAGAGCATGCCTCTTGAGAACCACACCCCTGAGAGCGTCAGCGCCAGGAGAATAGCCCCCAGTCCCCCAGCGTAGGCGATTGAAGAACATTTAAACTCCCATTTGATCCCTGCGAAGATGAGTCCCCCAATGAGGGCACCCAGGAGGTAGACCCACCATGTGCTGGATATGGAAGCGTAATCGGGCATCAGCTTCACGACTACCAATAGGGCCGCAAAGACTCCAACCCCCATTCCTGCGGGGATGTTTTTGAGATTCACTTTTCTCCCTCCTCAGTTATATAGAGCTTCAGCCTGTCGCCATCCTTCAATCCAAGGCTTTCCCTCAGGTTGGTCGGTGCTATAATCTCAGCTATCTTCGGAGGGTGGACGGTTCTGGATGGGACGACTATAGCACCGTTAACTCCTTTTATCCTGACCGAGTATGCTTTAACGTCCCCGAAGCTTCTACCTCCTTTCACGAAGCCGGGGATCAGAGTGGGTCTAACGGTGCAGAGGGCATCGAATATCGTCCTGGGAAATATGACGCGGAGGTTGAGGGTGCCCGGATACGGATCGAAGCCAAGGTACTCGTGTATCCTCTCCCGATACTGTTCTATGTAATACGCCCCCTCGCCGAGACCGGAGATGACTTCCCCCACAATAACACCATTGTAAAGGGCCTTTCCAAGTTCTGAATACAGGTTTTCGAGGTACTCCATGGCTTTTTCAGTGAGCTCAACGTACGTTCTCCTTCCCAGCACTTCCCTCTCAAGTAGCCCCTCTTCCACGAGGGAATCTATCGAACGGAGGGCAGTCTGGGGGGATACCCCAAGCTTTTCCGCCAGTTCTCTCACGGTTATAGCTTTTCTTTCACCTATCGCACCCAGTTTAGCGAGTTCGAGGAGCAAAGGAATTTTCTCCATAGCTGGCACCCTTTGAGAGTTTGTCGGCAATCCTGAGCGGAAGGGGATAGCCGTTCCTGTTTAAAGCGTTAACTATCTCGACCGCCAAGGGCAAGTCGATCAAGTGCCCAACGCTCACGTAGGCCTTTCCGACCTTTACCCACGAGCCTTCCGGGACATCCCTAAGCGGCCGTTTGGCAATCCCGATCGTTGGAATTCCAAGGACGAGGCCGAGGTGAGATGCCAAGCCGTATCCCCTCGGGTGAGCCCTTCCGTGCCCCTCAGCGAGGAGAACGTCAGGTCTGTCCCTCCCAACTACAACGAGAACAGGCCGCGTTTCCCTGAGGAAGAAGAAAGTTGAGACATACGGGAAACTCGCCTTCACCTTAACAACCCTCTTTTTCAGCAGTTTGCAGTCCGGGAAGGAGCAGAGCACGAAGGCAGCTCTGGCTATATTATCCTTGTAAGAGACATCAACGGCCCCAACCGTTCTGACCTTTGAGACCTCCAGCGGGCTCTCAACTACCCTTTCAGCAAGCTTTCTTTGAACTTTGGCTATTTTCTCAAGGAGTTCATTGGGAGCTCTCTCCATTTCCCACCGCCGCGTTCAGCTTCTCCTCAAGCCTCTTGTTCAGCTTGGCCCTCGTGAGGTCTTCGAGGGTTCTCTCAAGTATGTGTCTCGCCTGATCCTGCTTCGTCCTGACGTTCACGAGGCCTTTGGGGTACTCAAACGCCATCAGCTCACCGTAGAGCTCTTCCATGAAGCGGTAGACCTTTTCAGCTTCCTCAACTTTCCCATCGAGTAGCAGAAGAAGAAACCTTCTCCGCAGTTCTCCGATGAAATCGCCAAACCCGAGGATGTAGTCCGCCTCTGGAATTCCCAGCTCCCACGGGTCGGGGAGCTCCCGCCCCTCAATGTAAGCGAGAAGAAGGCTCGCTTCGGCGAACTCCTGGTTGGCGGTCTGGACGTAACCTGAGTAGTAGAGCATCGGGTAGTTCTCCAGCTTTTCCTTCAATCTTCTCACGAGCTCTCCGGCCTTACCAAGTCTGTCCTCGGCAGTTTGAAAATCCCCTCTGTGGGCGGCTTTGACAGCGTCCCCGCTCAGTCGCACTATCTCACGGGTAATCCTGAGCGCCTCTTCCCTCATGGAGTCGGCTTCGTCTAGATAGGCCCTGATTTTTTCCATCGTTTTCTTGAGCTTCATACCATCACCATCTCCCCTTTGGTGAAAGACCTTAAAAGAGAACCCGGTATCGTTTTATAGTGTTCGACAGAGACCCCAGGGGGATGGACATGAAGGACAGGAAGATAGACCTTTTCATGAAGAAAAACAACCTCAACATAGGGGATTTGGTTCGTGTAACCGAAAGAGACGGTTCCACGTATGAAGGAAGGGTGATGCCACCCTACGAGCTTTCTCCGGGAGAGACGCTCACGATTAAGCTTGACAACGGCTACAACATCGGCATTTTGATAGACGCTATAGAGAGCATTGAAGTCGTTGAGAAGGCTAAGGAAGCCCCGAAGATGGAGTTCAAGGAAGTCCTGCCGAGAAAGGAAGGGCTTCCGGGGGTTACCATCCTTGGAACCGGCGGAACGATAGCGAGCAGGATAGACTACAAGACCGGTGCTGTCCACGCGGCTTTTACGGCGGAGGAGCTGGCCAAGGCAGTCCCGGAGATATTTGAGATAGCGAACATAACACCCAAGCTCCTGTTCAACATAATGAGCGAGGACATGAAGCCTGAGTACTGGAAGAGAATAGCCCACGAGACTGCTAAAGCCCTCAACTCCGGTGAGGACGGTGTTGTCATCGCCCACGGAACGGATACACTCGGTTACACGGCTGCCGCACTCAGCTTTATGCTCAGGAACCTCACCAAGCCAGTAGTTCTCGTGGGTTCCCAGAGGAGCTCTGACAGGCCGAGCAGCGACGCCGCCACCAACCTTATCTGTTCAACGAGAATGGCAACGGCCGATGCCGGTGAGGTCATGGTGGTCATGCACGGAGAAACGGGCGACACCTACTGTTTGGCCCACCGCGGAACCAAGGTCAGGAAGATGCACACGAGCAGGAGGGACACCTTCAGGAGCATCAACGACATTCCAATAGCAAAGGTCTGGCCCGATGGGAAGATCGAGTACCTCAGGTACGATTACAGAAAGAGGAGTGAGGGCGAAGTCGAGGTTGACGACAGCTTCGAAGAGAGGGTCGCGATACTCAAAATCTATCCTGGTGTAACGAGTGAGCTCCTTGAGTTTTTCGTTGATAAAGGCTACAAGGGAATCGTCATCGAGGGAACCGGTCTCGGCCACACCCCGAATTACATGATTCCGGCCATTGAGAGGGCCGTTGAGAACGGAGTTGCTGTCTGCATGACGAGCCAGTGTCTCTACGGTAGGGTGAACCTCAACGTCTACTCCACCGGAAGGAGGCTCCTCAAGGCAGGCGTTATACCCTGTGAGGACATGCTTCCGGAGACGGCCTACGTCAAGCTCGGCTGGGTTCTCGGACACACTGACGACCCTGAAGAGGTAAGGAAGATGATGCTGGCCAACTACGCCGGCGAGATAACGCCCTACACGAGGTTTGACACGTTCCTGAGGTGATGATGATGACCGATAAGTTCAACTACGAGGAGCTCGGCCTTAAGGTCGGTCTTGAGATACACAGGCAGCTCGACACCAAGAAGCTGTTCTCACCCGTCCCGAGCGAGTTCAGCGAGGAAGTTGACTTCACCTTTGAAAGGAGATTGAGGCCCACGATGAGCGAGCTGGGAGAAATTGACCCAGCAGCCCTTGAGGAGTTC